>JADFXV010000001.1 GCA_015233395.1 Desulfovibrionaceae bacterium | reverse complement strand
GGGGGGGCAGGTCAATGTAACCTCTCAACCCAGTGATCATGTGGTCTACTTCATTGGCGGATATCCCTGCGACAGTGCAGGGCAAGAATTGTCCGCGATAAGAAACTCAAGTAACCCGCAAACCCTGGCCAATGTGGTGGAGGTCAACCATACCTTTTCCGCCAAGCCCAAAGAACCGGATAAAGATCACTATGAGAAGATGACTCGCTACATCGAATTTATCTCTCCTCACGCTAATGTACTGGAGCCCGAGGCCTCCGCTCGGACCTACAAACCTGTGGATTCGAGCCAGGACGAGGATTTAGTCTTTTGTTACCAGGACACAAATTCTTGCCGTGCTGGGACAGCTGCTCTCGCGAAACGGCTCGGACAACAGCGGCTGGCCATTGTAGGGCTCGGCGGCACCGGGGCTTACGTACTCGATTTCGTGGCCAAAACCCCGGTCCGGGAAATCCACCTCTACGATGAGGATGGCTTCCTGTCCCATAACGCTTTCCGTACTCCGGGCGCGCCCTCAGTGGAGGAACTCAGAGCTAAGCCCATCAAGGTACACCACCTCCACACTATATATTCTCAGATGCACAAAGGGATCATCCCCCACGACGCCAAGGTGACCGAAGCGAACATCACCGAGCTACTGGGCCTGGACTTCGTATTCCTTTGCGTAGACAACGGCCCTTCGCGTAAGCTCATCGCCGAGGCGCTTCGTGCCGGGAACATTCCATTCATCGACACGGGGATGGGGGTGGACCTTGTAGCTGGGGATAAGGGCTTAAGTGGCATCTGTCGAGTGACCTACTTCACTCCAGGTAAAAACGACCATTTGGCCAGGCTGCCCATGGGGGCCGGCCAGGACGATGCGTACACCTCGAATATCCAGGTAGCAGAACTCAACGCTCTATGCGCCAGCTTAGCCGTCATCCGCTGGAAGAAATTTCAGGGTTTCTATGTGGACCTAGAGCATGAACACCATTCGTCCTATACTATCGATACCAATAAGCTAATCAACGAAGAGCTTCAGGCATGAAAAAATTGGAAATTCAGTTCGTGCAGTTCATGCCCAAGGAACTGCGGTCGGACACCCTGTACGTCTCCATGGAATACGCCACGGTCGTGCATCTGTGCGCCTGTGGCTGCGGAAGTAAGGTGGTTACCCCTCTGTCCTCCGTCGGCGGCTGGAAACTAACCTACGACGGCGAAAATCTAACTCTTTACCCATCAATCGGAAATTGGAGCTTCCCCTGCCGGTCCCATTATTTCGTCCGAAACAGCCGGGTAGTTTGGGCCGGGGACATGTCCCAGGCCGAAATCCTGGCTGGTAGGGAGCAAGACCGCAAGGCTATGAACACCAATTACAACCGTGCCCCGGTTACACCTGAACAGCCTGGGAAAAACGAGAAAATCCCCCCTGATATGGCCGGTCGTTCGAGAAGTGGGATCTTGGAAAGATTACTTGAAAGGCTCAAGATGTGGTTTTAAAGTAGAAACATCTTGTAAAGCCAGATCTTCTCCACCCTCTCGATAAGTAGTCGCCCTGCTTTAAATACCTAAGGCAGTATTTTGATCATATCGAATTTATTGCGTTTCTCCGGAGAGAGATGTCTGCTGCCCAAAGACTAGAACAAAGTGGCACAATAGTGGCACAGATATTCATTCCTTCCAATAAAAATTATTTTATTCCGACACGGCTCAACATGAATCCATTTGTTTAATTGGTGCCCGGGGCCGGAATCGAACCGGCACGGAGTTGCCTCCGAGGGATTTTAAGTCCCTTGCGTCTACCAATTCCGCCACCCGGGCTGGCCGTGCCGCCGCGACTCACCCTTTCGGGTGACAACACAGTAATGCCGTTGATAAACAATCAATCCCGTCAAGGCAACCAGCGTCGACACCAGCGTTGACGCTCTGGGCCGACACTCAGCGCAGTCTCTGCTTGACATCTTTCCTGCTATTGATAAATTTTATCAATGAGGTGGCTGCACCGCGCCAGCAAAAGGACGACCCGTGGATGATTTCTCTTTTCTCAAGGCGAGGCTGCACGGCCTGGGACTGCGACTCACTCCGCAACGCGAAGCGGTCTGGCGCTATTTCGCGGGCGTCGATCGAGGCCGCGCTTTGTCCGAGGCGGCCGGCGCCCTGGCGGCGGAGTCCACCTCGCCGGCCACCGTGTACCGCGCGGTCAAGACATTGTCTTCTCTCGGTCTCCTTCGGCCCCGAGCCGGCGAAGACGGTGAGGTGCGCTACGTAGCGGTCAGGCCCGGCCACGTGCATCTCTTGCGCTGCACGGGCTGCGACCGGGCCGTGGAATTTCACGAGTGCGGCCTGGACGTTTTGGAAAAATTGGTGGAAGCCAAAAGCGGCTTTTCGGTCCAGGGACATCATTTGGAACTCTACGGCCGTTGTCCGGATTGTGCTCCTTTCGATAAAATTTCTCAATAACCATGATAAACTCCCCCTCTACCGACTGCCCAGATCCGGGTCATGCCGCAGATGAAACCGATTACCCGTTTTCGCCGCTGGGCTGGTCAGTGTGGCGGCGCCTGGGATTGGCCCTGGCCGTTTGCCTATTTCTCTGGATGGCGGTTCTGTGGGCTTTGGACTGAAGATGCACGGCCCCATCGTGCTCACCGATCTCACGGCCGGCTACAACCGCCATCCTGCGGTGCATCACGTCAGCGGCCGCTTCGAGCCCGGTTCGTTGACCGCCGTGGTCGGTCCCAACGGCTCGGGCAAATCCACCTTGCTCAAGGCCTTGGTCGGCCTGCTGCCTCTCATGGGCGGAAAAATCGACCTGGGCGGACTGATCCCTCGCGAGCTGGGGTATCTCCCTCAGATGTCCGAAATCGACCGCTCCTTCCCGGTCACCGTCTTGGATATGGCTTCTCTCGGTCACTGGAATTCACTGGGCGCCTTCGGACGGATGACGCCTGCCCACTACGCGGCCGCGCGGCAAGCCCTCGCCTCGGTCGGCTTGGCTGGATTTGAGACGCGCCCCATCGGCACGCTTTCCGCCGGCCAGTTCCAGCGAGTGCTCTTCGCCCGTCTGCTGTTGCGCGACGCTCCGGTGATCCTGCTCGACGAGCCGTTCACGGCCGTGGACGCGAAAACCACCGACGATCTATTGCGTCTGATCCTGGAACTCAACCGGGCCGGGCGCACCGTGGCGGCCGTGATCCACGACCTGGACCAGGCCCGGGCGCACTTTCCGAGCGCCCTGCTTCTGGCCCGCGAGGCGATCGCCTGGGGCGCCACGGAGAACACCCTGACCCCGGACGCCCTCGAAGCGGCCCGGTGCATGGCCGAGGCCTGGGACGAAAACGCCCCGCCTTGCCCCGGAATCCATCCGTGAACTGGTTTTTCGACATCTTTTGCTCACCCTTCGCCGAGTTTTCTTTCATGCGGCACGCCTTGGCCGCCTGCCTGGCCCTGGCCGTCGGTTGCGGACCGGTGGGCACGCTTCTCGTGCTGCGGCGCATGAGCCTGTCGGGCGACGCCATTTCCCACGCCGTCCTACCCGGAGCGGCCGCCGGATTTCTGCTCTACGGTCTGTCGTTGCCGGCCATGACGCTCGGCGGTTTTCTGGCCGGCCTGGGGGTGGTGCTGCTCTCCGGAGCAGTCACGAGACTGACCCCGCTGCGCGAGGACGCGAGCCTGGCCGCCATGTACACCATGGCCCTGGCCCTGGGCGTTTTGCTCATTTCCGTGAAGGGCACGAGCGTCGATCTCATGCACGTGCTCTTCGGCGCCATCCTGGCCGTGGACGATCCTTCGCTTCTCCTGGTCGCGAGCGTGGCCAGCGCGACCTTGCTCGGCCTGGCCGTGATTTACCGGCCACTGGTGGCGGAATGCTTCGATCCGGAATTTTTGCGGGCTGCCCAGGGCGGCGGCAGCGCCGTGCATCTGGTGTTCATGTCTCTGGTGGCGCTTAATCTGGTGGCCGGCTTTCGCTCGCTCGGCACGCTTATGTCCGTGGGCCTGCTCATTTTGCCGGCTACAGCGGCCAGGTTTTGGGCCGGGGAGGTCTGGTCCCAGTCGCTTGCGGCCACACTCATCGCCCTGGCCTCAGGCTATTTCGGACTGCTTCTTTCCTATTACCGCGAATGGCCCTCGGGCCCGGCCATCGTGCTCACCGCCGGCGCCTGCTATCTCGTCTCGCTGGCGCTGGGCGCGCGCCAAGGCCTCTTGACCCGGCGTCTGCCGAGGCGCCACCTCAAGCAATAAACACAAAGAGAGGCCGTTATGATCCGCCGCATCCTCGGCGCCGTTTTGCTCGCCTGCCTCATGCCGGCAGTCGCCCTGGCCGGCCAGCCGCTTCCGGTCGCAGCCAGTTTCTCGATCCTGGGCGACATGGTCAAAAACGTCGGAGGGGACCGGGTGGCCGTGACCACCCTGGTTGGGCCGAATCAAGACACCCATGCCTATGAACCACGGCCCTCCGACGCCAAAGCCTTGGCCGGGGCGGGCCTGGTTTTCGTCAACGGCCTGGGTTTCGAGGGTTGGATGCCCCGCTTGATCGAGGCCTCGGGCGCCAAGGGCAAGACGATCGTAGCCAGCCATGGGGTCAAGACCATTACTATGATTAACGAAGACGAGGGCGGCAAAAAGATCACCGACCCCCACGCCTGGCAGGATCTGTCCAACGGCAAGCTCTACGTGGCGAATATTGAAAAGGCCTTGAGCCAGGCCGATCCGGAAGGGGCTGAGACATACCGGGCCAACGCGCGGTCATATATCGAGAAAATTACGGAGTTGGACGCCTGGGTCAAGACCGGCTTCGCCAAGGTTCCCACGGCCGAACGCAAGATCATCACCTCCCACGACGCCTTCGGCTACTTCGGCGCCGCCTACGGAGTGACCATCCTGGCTCCCATGGGCTTTTCCACCGAATCCGAAGCCTCGGCGAAAAACGTCGGCGGGCTGATCCGCCAGATCAGACAGGAAAAGGTCAAGGCCTTGTTCATCGAAAACATGAGCGATCCCCGGCTGATCGAACGCATCGCCAAGGAGACCGGAACGAAAGTCGGCGGCGCCCTGTATTCCGACGCCCTGTCCGCTCCGGATCAGCCCGGGGCCACCTACCTGGACATGTTCCGCAACAACGCGGGCAAGATGGTCGCGGCCATGACGGGACAGTAAAGAGAACTCTGGGGAGAGACCCTCTTTGAAAAAGGTCCCTCCCCCCCTCCGAAAAACTTTGACGGATTTGAGCTTCGCGATTCGGAAATTTGACAAAAGCCCCCGCGTGCGCGAGGCTATCGAAACGAAATTGAAGCGAGCCCCCATCGGCATTTTTTCATGACCGCTCAAACAGCAATTCCCGCATGACCGAAGCCTTCTCCCAAAGTCTGGCCGTATTCGCCCAGTCGAGCTTGGCCGTATTCCTGGAAGCGGCGCCGTTCCTGTTGATCGGGGCCCTGGTTTCCGCGCTCGTCGAGGTGTATCTCCCCGACGACGTCATCGAACGCTTCACCCCTGCCTCCACGCCTGGACGGATCGCGGCCGGCGTCTTGTTCGGCCTGCTCGTGCCCTGCTGCGAATGCGGGGTCGTCTTTGCCGCCAGAAGGCTCATGCAGCGCGGCGCGCCGCCCTCGATGGCCGTGCCCTTCATGCTGGCCGCTCCGGTCATCAACCCCGTGGTCCTGGCCTCGACCTACACCGCCTTTCGAGGCGATCTCACGGCCGTGTGGCTGCGAGCCTTGATCGTGGCCCTGGTGGCGGCGGTCTTCGGCTTTCTCTTGCGGCGCGCCGCTGCAGGCGATATTCTGCGCGGCTATCCCGGGATTAAGGCCCCGGCCTGCGGCTGCGATCATGGGTGCGGCCATGGCCACGCCGAACTGGCCCCGCTGGACGTAAGCCTCGCCCCTAAACCCGTCGCCAAGCTGCTGCGTCTCATCTCACGCATGCGCGAGGATTTTCTCGACATGGGCAAGCTGCTTATCCTGGGAACCTTCGCCGCAGCCGCGTTCAAGGCCTTTGTCCCGCCAGGCGCGATGGCGGCTTTCGGGGATAACCTGCTGCTTTCCGTGGCCTTCATGATGGCCATGGCCGTGGTCCTGTCGGTCTGCTCCCAGGCCGACGCCTTTGTGGCCGCCTCCTTCACCGGCTTTCCCCTGGCCGCCAAGCTGGCCTTCGTCACCTTGGGACCGATTTTGGACTTCAAGCAGGCCTTCATGTGGCGGGCGGTGTTCGGGCGGCGCTTTCTGATTCTGCTCCTGGTGGTTCCCGCTGCCGTAGTCGGGACGCTCTGCCTCACGCTCGGGCGCGTCATGGAAATGTTTCCGGGCTGGGCCGGTCCATGAAAAGCCCGCGCGTCAAGGCCGTGGCCGAGCGCCTGTGCGGCTTGGCCGAAGGACTGTGCCTGGCAGGTTTGGCCGGGTCGGTGTTTTCCCTGTATACCGGCAATACGCTGTGGTACTTCGTCAACCCCAAATACCAGACTCTGGTTTTGGCCACGGCCGCGGGCATGGCGACGCTGGGCTTCTTTGCGGCCCTGTCGCCGCCGCGGCCGGCGCGTTTCTCGCGCCCCCTGATCTTCGCGATGCTGCTTGGCCTGCGCCAGTTCGGCGGAGCCGAGGCTTTTCTGAGCCCCAAACCCGGTGGGGGCGTGCTCTCCGAACCGAAAACGGCCGTCGAACAGGCTGCGCCCTCGCGAACGACGTGGGACGGACGCGAGTTCGTCCGCATCAATGTGGGTGAACTCTACGACATCTGCTCCGCCAAGGGCGCGGACAAACGCACGGACAAGCTGTCGCTCAATTATCTGGTCCAAGGATTTATCCAGCGCGGCAAGCAGAACGCGGTGATATACCGCACGGCGCTGTATTGCTGTTTCGCCGACGCCACGGCCGTGTCCTTTCGCATTCGGGCGGACAAGACGGCGCTTCCGGAAACCGGGATCTGGGTTCAGGCTTACGGGCATCTGGAAAAAACGAAACCCGGCAAGCTGCCTAAACTCGATCTCGACGCAGGCTTTTTCACGGTCAATCCGGACTATATCTTTGTCGCCGAGCACTTCGAGGAAACGTCCGCTCCCAAACCGCCCTTCATGTTCGAATGGCATACGGATGAGCCGTACGCCTTTTGAGGGACACTCCGGGAAACTCTCGCGATCATGCCTGCTGGGATAAATCGGAAAGACCGGGAAAGGGCATTCAGTCCTTTCCCGGCTACATCGGCTATGAGAAGCAGAATTCCAGGGTGAATTCGCCCTCGGGCGTAGTGAAGGGAATGGCCACGACCGGACCCTTGTTCACGTGGCTGATGGTGTGGTTGTCTCCGAAAACGATGGTCGGCGTGGAGGCGGTAAGGGAAAGGCCCATCTGGGTCAGTCCGACGCGCGCCTGACCGCAAATCATGTTGGTGATCTCGCCCACGGCGTCCTTGGCGTCGGCTACAATGTCGTGGATGTCGTCGCCGAGCATGTTTTTGACCATGACCACGGCCAGCTTTTTGGGGAAGGTGATCGAAAAGCTGCCGTTTTTATCCCCGGTCAAGCCCATCACGGCGGAAACATCGCCGTTAGCCCGGTCGACTTTCTTGACATAGGGCTTACCCGGCTTGGGATCCATTTGCGCCATCATGGATAAAACCGCTTGGGTGGCCTTGATAAAGGGCTTGGCTATTTCGGCGTCGCTCATGGCGTCTCCTTGTCAACTTTTTCTAATGGCAAACCAAAGGCCGGTCAAGCCCCGGAGCGCTCCCCGGAAGCGCGGATCCCCTGAAACGCGCAGCCGCATCGCGCCAGAACGCGGGCAACCGGCGGACACTCGGCCAAGCCGGCGATTTTTCGGTCCACCCCGAATTGATCCTTGATTATATCGCAAGCATCATATAATGGCCGGTAAACATGCAATTCAATAAATGACCAGCGACTACGTCCGCCATACCGGAGCCCCCCGCGCGTCCCATGGCCGCTCAACCGGCCGGGGGGCGCTTTTCGTTTCAGCCAGCCAGGCGTATAAAACGGCTCAGCCATGAATTTCACCTCGGCCCAATTTAAAAATCAATCCCGCCACGGCGCCTTCAAGGGCCGCGACTGGAATGCCCTGGAAAAACGCCTGAGCGAAACCAGGGAGATGCTCAAAGAAATCCTGGCCAATCTGCAACTTGTGCTGCAAAATCTTCGCGCCGTGAACCGGCTGAGCAAAGACCAGGGAAGCGCCGGCCCCGGGTTGGGCGCCAAGACCGCCTTTGGACACGCCGCCGGGGCCGACAAATTCACCCGCGTCAAACGGGAATACAGCCCGTTCAACCAAACCGGCCAGGCGAACAGATTCAAATCCGCCGCTTCAGGCTTCCAGCGCGCCGCTTCGTTTTCCTCCTCGGAGCCTGGAGGCTTTGACGGCGGCGACAAAGACGGAAAAAATCCCTACGCCAGGACCGAGCAGGGCGCCGGCGCGAACCGGGACGAGCACAAGACCGGAGCCGCTTCCCAGGAACGCGCCCGGCAAAAGGCCAAAGACGCCTCTTCGGCTGGAACCAGGGCCAAGGCGAACGGCAGGACCAACACCGCGCAAGGCGGCGCTTCGAGCGGCGCCTCGGGCCGGCAGTATACGTCTTCCCAGACTGGCCAAACCGGCCAAGCTGGCCAGACGGGTTCCTCGCGCCGCGAATACCGGCGGCCGTTTCGTCCTCGGGGCGAAATGACCGTGGAGCGGGCTCGCGCCATCCTGTGCCTGTCCTCGGCCCGCAACGTCTGCGACATCAAGAGCGCCTACCGCAAAAAAGCCCGGCAATACCATCCGGACCTGGGGGGCGACGAAGAAATGATGAAAGACTTGAATCTAGCCTACGACCTGCTCCTGCAATACCATTTCAGCCACCAGGCCCCGACCGAACGAAATCAGTAACCGGGCTTCGCCCCCGCCGCTGCGCCTGTTGCTGGTCTATTTAATCCGCCGTATTCAAAAACGTTTTTCTCGTGAAACGATCTCCCGGACCTTGAAGCGGGCTTCTCCCGATCTTCCCCCTACGTCGCACCCTGGCCCATCCTGCTCCGAACCTGCTCCATGAAGGTTTCCAATTGCAGGGTCATGGCCGGCGAAGGCGCGCCGTCGAACGCAATTGAGATGAAGGGCGCGCCCATGTCCCCCAGAATGCGGCGCAACAGTCCGGTCACGATCGTGCCCGGCATGCAGCCGAACGGCATTGCGTTGATAATTCCGGCCGCGCCGCGCTCGACCATGTCCAGCGCCTTGCCGATGCTGAGCACCGCCTCGCCGCGCACGGATTCGGGCAGGTACGGCTTGGCCTTGGCCAGGAGGTGTTTGGTCGGCGGCTCGCCGATGGCGTCCAGAAATCCCCGAAACGGCTCTTCGAGGTAGTGAACGATTCCGGTTTGCACCCGGCGGGTGAGCCAGACCTGGGTCAGGCGCCGCAGGTTGCCCGCGCGCCGAGCGTCTTCCAGGCCCAGATGGTTGACGTAGAATATCCATTCGTCCACCGGAGAAAGCCAGGCGCGGCCGCCCAGGTTCTCGACGCGCCGGACAAGATCCTCGTTGCAGAAGCGGTTGGAGCGTACAAAAATTTCGCCCACGATGCCAATCAGGGGACGCTCCCGGAGATGCTCGCCAGGCCGCCCCCCTCCCCCGTTGCACAAGCTCTCGAAATCCCGGCGAGCCCGGCCGAGCGTTGTCCTGAGCTGCTCCTCCCCTCCCCTGGCTTCCATTTGGTTTTCGAGCAGCCGCAGGTGCTCGGCGTAGACCGCATCGGCCGCCCCGGCTTCGCGCTCGAAGGGGCGGGCTCGGTGCAGAGCCTTGGTGAGCAGATCGAAGACCACGATGCCCAGCCACGAGCGGCGGGGGAAGTCGCTGCCGGCCAGAGCGAGGTCGCGGTAGAGGTTTTCGTTCTGCATGGGCGAAAAGATGGGCGCTTCCGGCAGGCCGGCCTTTTCCAGGAGCAGACGCTGCAGGATATTATACTGGCCGAAGCGACAGGGTCCGGAACCGCCGGGCATGAAAAAGGCGACCTTGTCCGGGTCAAACCCCGGGGAGGACGCGATGGCCAGCATGTCCCCGGTGGTCACGGTCAGGGGATAGCATTCCTTGCCGCTGGTGTGGCGCTGGGCCAGAGCCACCGTGTCCCGGCTCGGTTCGGGCATGACCCGCGCTTCCAAGCCGCAGGCGCGAAAGGCGGCGGCCACGCCGAAAGAATGATCGGACATGCGCGGCATGTAAACCAGACGGCGCCCGCCGGTTTTCCCCGCCAGGCGGGCGAGCGGGACGATCCGGCGCCGTTCGATCTCCGGGCCCCGGACCGGGTCGCGGGCCGCGCGGACGGCGATGGCGTCCAGGAAGGCTTCCAGACGCGTGATCACGCCCGCGGCCGCGCTGTGCTCGTCTATTTCCACGTGCAGGGCGGGTTTGTCGCCGATTTCGCGTTCAAAATAGCGCTGGATGAAGGAATCCGGACCGCAGGAGAAGTTGCCGATGTACACCGGGTAGAGGCCCGGGTGATCGGCCACGATCCTGGCCGCGCGCAGGATTCGCTGGCCGCTGCGCCAGTAAAGCCAGGGCCATTCGCTGTGGATGTCGCGGCCGTCAAGCAGTTCGGCGGGCAAGAAATCCATGGGGATGGCCAGCGTGGAAAGCCTGGCGAGCAGCTTGGGGATGCCCAGGTTCATGCCGGCGTCAAACGCGTTGTAAGGCCGGCCGAGGATCACCAGAGCCGGGCCGGGGGCATCCTTGATTTGCTCCAACACCTCGCGGCCCTTGGCGGCGATAGCCGAGGCAAAGGCCGCCTGGGCGCGTTCGGCGACACTCATGGCCCGTCTGATTTCGGAAAGAGGCAGCCGGAAACCGGCCAGGGAGGTCCTGATCTGCCTGGCCAGGCGCCCGGGCCCCAGGGTGAAGTCGACGACCGGCGCAAAAATTTCGGCCCCTGGAAAGGCTTGGCGCGCTTTGTAGGGGAAGGCCTGGGTCAATGGGCAGCACACTCCGGTGGCGTAAAGGTCGCCCGCCGGGCGCACGTTGACGAAACTCGGGATGAAGAGCGGCAGGCCTTTTTCCGCGAGCAACCCGGCGTGGCCGAGCGCGGCCTTGACCGGAAAACAGGCTTCGGTCATCAGCGCCTTGGAGCCGGTATCCACTGTTTTTTGGTTGGTCGGCCCGCTACGCACGACCTCAAAACCAAGCTCCCAAAGCAGGGTGGCGAAATAGGGCAATTGGTCGTGCAGGAAAAAAACGTGGGGTAGGCCGATTGCCCCCCTTTTCGCGCGCCGGCCCGAGGCGGCCAGGGCGCGTTTGCGGGCGCGGTGTTCGGCGAGCAGGGCGTTTTCGCGGAAGGCGAACAGGTCCGGAAGGTCATTTCCGGTTTTGCCCAGCTCGTATTTTTCGCAGCGCCCTCCGTAAAGCAGTGGATTTTCCTCGCCTTCGATGGCCACCTTGTTGATTTCGCAGCGGTTGGCGCACGAGGAGCAGGCAAACGAGGTGACCAGGTAGCGCACCCGGGCCATGTCGAAACCCTTGAAGCGTGAACGCGAGGACGGGGCGGCGGCGGGTTCGACGGACGGCGGCGCGAGAGCCTGGGCGCCGGACCGGACGGGGTTCCGGGTTCGGGCGTGGTCGCGGGCGATCAGGGCCATGCCGATGGCCCCGGTGACGTCGTGATGCGGCGGAACGACGATCGGCGCGCCCAGATAGCGCTCGAAGGCCGCCACCACCGCCTTATTGAAGGCCGTGCCTCCCTGGAAAAATATCCGCTTGCCGATTTTGCGCCCGGCCACCACCCGGTTGATATAGTTCTCAACGATCGAATAGGCCAATCCGGCCAGCAGATCGCGTTTTTTGTTCCCCTTGGCCAGTGCGCTCAAAAGTGAATTCTCCATGAACACGGTGCAGCGTTCGCCAAGCGCGCACGGGGCTGTCGCGTCAAAGGCCTTGGCCGCGAATTCGTCCTTGATGTGCACGTCGAGTTTTTCCGCCTGCTCTTCCAGAAAGGAGCCCGTGCCGGCGGCGCAGGCCTTGTTCATCTCGAAATCGACGATCACTCCGTTTGCCAGGGAAATATATTTGGAATCCTGGCCGCCGATCTCGAAGACGGTGTCCACCTCGGGGTCGATGGCCACGGCTGCGGTGGCCTGGGCGGTGATCTCGTTTTTGACCACGTCAGCGCCGAAAAAATCGGCGGTCATGTAGCGCCCGGAGCCGGTGGTCCCCACGCCCAGGACTTCGACCGTGTCCGCGATCAACTCGCCGATCTCGGCCAAACCCTGCTTGACCGCCTCGATCGGCCGCGAATTGGTGCGCAGGTAGCGGCTGGCCAAAAGCTCGCCGCCTTCGTCGATCACGGCCAGGTTGGTGCTGATCGAACCCACATCGATGCCGAGGTAGACCGGCTGCTTGCCGCCGCTTTGCGAACGCGCGGCATGCCCGCCGCGCACCCCGCCCAAGTGCCGGGTCTTGAAATTTTCGCCCTCAAGACCCGGCGCGAGCAACGGCTCGCGCGAGCGCTCGTCAGATTTGCCGGCCGAAGAAACCGCCGCTTCAAGGGCCGCCAGGTTAACCGGCGCGGCGGCCCGATTCTGCCTGGCGTACAGGCCCGCGCCGATGGCGCCCATGACGGCGGCGTGCTCCGGAACGATCAGTTCGGGCAGTTCAAAGGTTTCCTTGAAAGCCCGGACCATGCCGGCGTTTTGCGCCACGCCGCCCATGAAGGCGACCCGAGGGGGCAATTCGCGCCCGCGCACGATCGCGCCCTTGAAGTTTTTGGCTGCGGCGAAGCACAATCCGGCGGCGATATCCTCGACCTTGGTTGCAATCTGCTGCAGGTGGATCATGTCCGACTTGGCGAAGACGCTGCAGCGCCCGGCAATCCGGGCCGGGGACGTGGAGAGCGCGGCGGCGCTCGCGAACTGCTCGATGGAAAGGAGCATGCGGGCCGACTGCTGGTCGAGGAAGGAGCCGGTGCCGGCGGCGCAGGCGGAATTGATGGCGAAATCGAGGATCGCGCCGCGCTCGTCCAGGACGATGCATTTGGAATCCTCGCCGCCCATTTCGAGGATACTGCGCACATGCGGATAGAGGGCGCGCGTGGCCAGGGCCAGGGCCATGAGTTCGTTGACGCGCGGGGCGCCCATGGCCGAGGCGATCAACCGTCCGGTTGAGCCGGTGGCCGCGAGGACCAGGCCCGGAAATTCGGAAAGGGCCAGGGAGAGGACTTCCCGGGCCACGGCCAAAGGGCGTCCCTTGTGGCGGCGGTAGACGGTTTTGACGATGTTTCCGGCGGGATCGAACACGGCCAGTTTCAAGCCGACCGACCCGCTGTCGCATCCGGCGACGTGCGCCATATCTGCCTCCGGACGCTCCGTAAGATCGGCCTGTAGTAGTTGATCTCGGCCGCGGCGCCCGCGTCTATTTGCCGATCAGCATCCCGGGTTTGGATTCGGTCCGTGGCCGCAGCTGGTCGATCAATTCCTCCACCGGCCTGCCGTCCGGGGCCTTGGCGTTCGGGTTGATCCGCAACAAGCCGTCAAACGCCGCCAAAGCCCCGGTCTTGTCACTCTTGTCGGTGAGCAGCACGATGCCCTTGTTGAAGCGGGCGATTTCATGGCCAGGATTGGCTTTGATGGCGGCCTCGAAGCATTCCAGGGCGCGGTCGGGCTGTCCCAGCTCCCGGTACATGACGCCCATGTCGGTAAGCACATCGGGATCACCGGGTTTGAGTTCCAGATATTTGCCATAAGCCGCCACCGCCGGACCCGGCTGGCCGGTGTCGAAATACAGATGGCCCAGGCGCGCCCAGGCGCTGGCGTCGCGGGGATCGGCGGCTGCCAGCGCCTTGAGCTTTTCGATCTGCCCGGCCATGGCCTCGTCCCGAGGCCCGGCCATGGTCCGGTCGCTGTCCGCAGGCTCCCGAGCGTCGCGCACCAGCCAGCCAGCGGCGAATCCGATCACAAGGGCGGCGGCCAGGCCGAATATGACGAGGTTCTTTGAAAGTCCGGCCGAAGAACGCGTGGTTGCTCGCTTCATGGTTTCTCCTGTCTGCACGGGTGTATAGTCTGAAATCGGGCCGGGCTCAAGCTCTTGACGCAGCGCATCGAACCCCTCGCCGACTCCCGAAAGCACTTGCCCCGAAGCCTGCCGCGAGATATTCAAACACGGCGGGGAGCCCAAGGCCGTGCGGGCGAGGCCCCCGATTGCGCCGGTCACACCGCAAGTCAAGGTTGCCTTCCATGACCCAGCCCATCGACACAGCGAAATACCAGGTGTTGCGCCGCAACATGATCGCCGTGGTCGTGGCCGTAGCCATTGCGCCGCTTTTTTTAATCAACGCCATTTTGATTTACCATTACCACGTTGTCTACAAGGATGCGGTCGGCGAGCGCCTAGCCGAAATGGCCGCCGGCCGGGCCAAAAGCGTCGACGCCTACCTGGGCGACAAGATCAAGATGCTGGGGTTTCTCTCGGCCAGCTATCCCCTTGAGGAACTGAAAAAAACCGAATTTCTCTCCGCCTGCCTGGCCCGCCTGGGAGAGCGTTTCCCCGGAGCCTTTGAGGATCTGGGGCTGATCGACGGCTCGGGCGAGCAGGTGGCCTATGCCGGACCGTACGATCTCGCCGGGGCGCGCTACGACCGGGCAAGTTGGTTTCTCGCCGCCCTGGCGGCGCCTGAGACGGTCAGCGACGTCTTCACCGGACTGCGCGGGGTTGCGCATTTTCTGGTCACCGAGCGCATTACGGACGCCGCCGGCGGCGTGCATGTATTGCGAGCCACGGCCGATCTGGCCGGGTTTTCGGCCATGCTCGGGGAAGCGCGCATCGGCCGCACCGGCGCGGCTTTTATCATCAACGGGCAAGGCCAGGTCCAGACCGGCTCGGGCGCGAGCGGAGAACTTTTCCCCGGGGCGGCGGCGCGGATTTTGGCCCGGGGACTTGTCCCGGGACAGGCCGCCGCCTTTGAACTGGAGGGGCCGCCAGGCCAGAACTTCATCTACGCCGCCGCGCCGCTGACCCAGGCCGGCTGGACCCTGGCGCTACGCCAGGACGCGAGCGACGCCCTGGCCCAACTCTACAACGCCAGGATCCAATCGATCATTATCTTTTGCGCCGGGGCCATGGGTATCGTGCTGATGGCCCTTGTGCTCTCGACCCGGACCGTCGACCGCCTGGCCGCTTCGGAAGAGGAGCGGCAGGCCATGCTCGACAAAATCGTGGAAACCGGAAAATTGGCCGCAATCGGCGAACTGGCCGCCGGTGTGGCCCATGAGATCAACAACCCGGTGGCCATCATGATCGAGGAGGCTGGCTGGATCGGCGATATGCTCGCCGACGGCGCCGCCGCGCAGCCCCAAGCCGAAGCCGAGATACGCCGGGCCGCGGGCGAGATCACCACCCAAGGCAAGCGCTGCCGCGATATCACTCACAGGCTTTTGAGCTTCGCCCGCAAGGCCGAGTCCCAAATCATCCAGGCCGATCTGGCCAAGGTGACAGCCGAGATCGCCGGCTTGGCCCGGCAAAAGGCCAAGTTCGCCGGGGTCGCCCTGGAAGTGCGGGCCGCCGAGAACCTGCCTCCCGTGCTCCTGTCGCTTTCCGAGATGCAGCAGGTCCTGCTCAACCTGATCAACAACGCCATCGACGCCGTGAGCGCCTCCGGCCGCGAGGATGGCAAGATCGTGGTCGGCCTGGTCCAGGAAGGAGAAAAGGTGTTGCTTCGCGTCGCGGACAACGGACCGGGCATCGCTCCGGAGGCGGCCGGACGCATCTTCGATCCCTTTTTCACCACCAAGAAGCCCGGCGAGGGCACCGGACTTGGACTGTCGATCTGCCACGGACTGGTCGCCAAGATGGGCGGCGAGATCAGGGTGGAAAGCACGCCCGGACACGGGGCGACCTTTGTCGTCAGCTTTCGGACCGTTGACGCCTCCAGACAGAACACGACTAATCAACCAGATCCGCCGGCCTAACCTTGCGATACTCCGATTTCCGAAACACCCTCTCCGCGGTTTGGGTTGTGCATGGCCTTGTATCGCTTTGGAGCAAGGCCAGAGGCCAAAATTGCAGCCCGCTGAAATAACTGGACATGCCTCTGAATGAATCCACTGCCTTCGGAACCAACTTTGTGAAAAAAAGGACAAGATACATAAATTTCTTGACAACTCCCTGACTCTTCGCCACTTTACGCGAACCCTTCGAACCCAGGGGGCCACGGCCCCCCCAAAACCCAAAGGCCCTTGCTATGGTATTCTCCTGGCTGAACGTGGCGGTTTTGGTTTGTCTCGTCGCCGGCTTGGCTTTCGGAGCCGGGCCGCTTCTGGGCTCGGTCCTGCTCGCCCCGCGAACTTTTGGCGGCGGTTTTCTCGAACCCTACGAATGCGGCATGCCTCCGCACGGCGTTTCCTGGAGCCGTTTCGGCATCAATTACTACTTCTACGCCTTGATCTTCCTCGCCTTCGACGTGGACGTCCTGTACCTTTTTCCAGTGGCCGCATATTACCCCGAGTCCAAGGGCTTTGAGCCCTTCTACGAGGTTTTTGTCTTTGTCCTGGTTTTGTTTCTGGCCATTTACTATTTCTGGAAAAAAGGAGTGTTCACTTGGCCGCGCAAAATCCAATTATAACACCGGCGGCGGTCGAGCAGGTCGAAGCCCCCATTTCGCTGGCTCCGATCCGCAAGATCTTCGACGTCTGCCGGGCGATGTCGCTGTGGCCGATGACCTTCGGTCTGGCCTGCTGCGCCATCGAGATGATGGCCGTGGGCATGGCCCGTTTCGACATCGCCAGGTTCGGCGCCGAGGTGTTTCGGCCCTCGCCCAGGCAAAGCGACCTCATGATCGTGGCCGGCACGGTCTCGCGCAAGATGGCCCCGGCCGTGGTCCGGCTCTACGAGCAGATGCCCGGACCCAAGTACGTCATCGCGCTCGGCAACTGCGCCATCTCCGGCGGCCCGTTCAAGTTCGAGGGCCAGTACGGCATCATCGAGGGCGTGGACACTCTGATCCCGGTCGACGTCTATGTGCCCGGCTGCCCGCCCAGGCCCGAGGCGCTGCTCGAAGGCCTGTTCAAGATCCAGGAAAAGATGACCGGACGGCGCTGGTGGCCGCTGCCGGCCTCGCCCGAGGGAGACGCCGTATGAGCGCGATCTTCGACGATTTTCCCGTGCCTGCCAGGCAGGTCCCCGGCGACTTCGCCAAAACCGGGCAAAACCTGTCCATCTTCCTCGAACCGGCCGGCATCGTCGCCGCCGCCGGTTACATGAAGGACAAGCAGTATTTCATCGAGGACGTCACCGGCCTGGACCTGGCCGAGGGCTTCTGCGTCCTTTACCACTTCGCCCATTTCGAAAAACCCGGCCGAGTGACCCTGCGCCTGCTCGCGTCCAGGGAAAATCCCACCGTCCCCTCGATCGCCGGGGTGTATGGCGGCGCGCAGTGGCACGAGCGCGAAACTAGGGATTTTTACGGGATCGCTTTCGAGGGCAATCCCAACGACGGCCCGCTGCTTCTGGCCGAAGAAGAGATGGCTCCGCCGCTGCTCAAGGACGAAGCCCGCCGCGCCGTATTGCAAAAGACCTGGCCGTACGAGGCCATGGGCGTCAATCCGGTTCCCGCGGCCAAGCCCGCCCCGGCCGCCAAACCCGTCACCCCCGTCACTCCCGCCACCGAGGTCACGAAATGAGCCACTGCGAGGCGAACGCACTTACCGGCGACACGTATACCCGGCGTTTCGACACGGGGCCGGCCGGCGACACCCTCATCGTCAACATGGGGCCGCAACACCCCTCGACCCACGGCGTCCTGCGCGTGATCGTCGAACTTGACGGCGAGTACATCCTGCGCGCCGAGCCCGTGCTCGGCTACGTCCACCGCATGCACGAGAAGATGGGCGAGGTGAAATCCTTCACCCAGTATCTGCCCAACATGGGCCGGGTGGACTACCTGCACGCCCTGGCCTGGAACTGGGCCTACGTGGGCGCCGTGGAAAAGCTGGGCGGCGTCGAAGTGCCCGAGCGCGCGCAGTACCTGCGGGTGATCTCCACGGAACTCAACCGCATCTCCTCGCATCTGGTCTGGTGGGGCGCCTACCTGCTCGACCTGGGCGCGTTCACCCCGATCATGTACGCTTTCGACGACCGCGAAATCATCTTGGACCTGCTCCAGATCATCACCGGTTCGCGGCTGACGTACTGCTATTTCCGCTTCGGCGGCGTGGTCGCCGACGTCACCCCGGCCTTCGTCTCGGGCCTGACGGAATTCCTCGCCCGTTTCAAATCGCGGCTTCCGATGTACACCGACCTGGTTACGAACAACGTCATCTTGCGCAAACGCTGCGAGGAGATCGGCGTGATCGACGTGGATATGGCCAGGCGCTACGGCGCCACCGGCCCGGTCCTGCGGGGGTCGGGCGTGGCCTACGACACCCGCCGGGCCGAACCCTACGGGATATACGACCGCTTCGATTACGAGATTCCGACCTTCCCCGAGGGCGACGCCATGGCGCGCTACATGGTGCGCATGCGCGAGATGGAGGAGTCGGTCAAAATCATCGAGCAAGCCCTGGCCCAGATGCCCGAAGGCGAATACTTGAGCGCCAAGGCCCCAAAGCCTGCCTGGAAGCCGGGGGTGGGCGAGGCCTACTTCGCCGTCGAGGGCGCCCGCGGCAAAATCGGCGCCTACGTCGTGAGCGACGGCGCGAAAAATCCCTACCGGGTGAAGCTGCGCGCGCCGAGCTACTGCAACCTGAGCCTGTTCGCCGAACTGGCCCAGGGGGTCATTCTGGCCGACGCGGTGTCCATCATGGGCAGCCTGGACCTGGTTATCCCGGAAATCGACCGTTAGGCGCGCGGGCCTGCGGATAACGCCAACGAGCAAACCAAGAAGAGACCTCCATGCCCGACATGAACACCCTGCTGGCCGGGATACCGGCGGAACTCACAAGGCTTGTCCTGGCCTTGATCGGACTGATGGCCTTCATCGGCCTCAACGGCCTGGCCCTGGTCTGGGTTGAACGCAAGGTCGCCGGCCACGTCCAGCGCCGTCCCGGTCCCTATGAGGTCGGCCCCTTCGGCCTGATCCAGCCCATCGTGGACGCGGTCAAGCTGGTCGGCAAACAACTGGCCACCCCGGCCGGAGCGGATAAATTCCTCTTCTGGCTGGCGCCGCTTCTGTCTTTTCTACCGATTTTTCTGCTCTTCATTCCCATTCCCTTCAGTGAAAACCTGGTCGGCCTGAACACCAACCTGGGCGTCCTGCTTATTTTGGCTTTCGCCGGGCTCAACGTCCTGGCCCTGTGCCTGGCCGGCTGGGGTCAGAACAACAAATGGGGCCTGCTCGGGGCCGGGCGCGCCGTGGCCCAGTCCGTGGCCTACGAAATTCCGCTTTTGCTCGCGGTTTTGGCGGTCTCCTTCCAAACCGGATCGCTGAGCCTGGCCGAGATCACCGCCAAGCAGGGCGCCTGGCCCTGGCAGTGGAACATCGTCGTGCAGCCGCTGGCCTTTTTCCTCTATTTCATCTGCGCCGTGGCCGAGACCAACCGCGCGCCCTTCGACCTGCCCGAAGCCGAATCCGAACTGACCGCCGGGTTCCATACCGAATATTCGGGCATGGGTTTCGGCCTGTTCTTTCTGGCCGAGTACGCCAATATGATCGTGGTCTGTTCCGTGGCCACCGTGCTCTTTCTGGGCGGCTGGCAGGGACCGGTCGAACCCGGCTGGTGGTGGTTCCTGATCAAGATGTACGCGTTGCTCGTGGTCATCATCTGGTTTCGCTGGACCTACCCGCGCGTACGCTTCGATCAGTTGCTCAACCTCAATTGGAAGTGGCTCTTGCCGTTGTCCATGGTCAACCTCCTGGCGACGGCCTTCGCGGTCAAGCTGTTCGCTTAAGCCGATAAAGGGACGCAAGGGAATCGCATGATAAGCCAGACGTTCAAGGAAGCCGTGTCGGCCGTGTGGAGCATGGTGGTCGGGCTTAAGGTCACGGGCAGAAACTTTCTTCAGCCCCAGATCACGGTCCACTATCCCCGCCAGGTGGTGACCAACCTGGACACATACCGGGGACACATCGAGCTTGTGGCCAAGGACGAAGACCCGTTCAAGGCCAAGTGCATCCTGTGCGGCCAGTGCGAGAACAACTGCCCCTCGGGCTGCATCACCATTGAGTCCGTGACCCGAGAGACACCAGCCCCGCCGGCGCCGGAACCGGCCCCGGGCGAAGAGGCCAAACCCGCGCCCAAGCCCAAGAAAGTCAAGGAGCTCACCCAGTTCATGCTCGATTACAACCTGTGCAGCCTGTGCGGCCTGTGTGTCCAGCACTGCCCGGTGGATTCGCTGCGTTTTTCCACGGACGTCTACCTGGCGGGCTTCAGCCGGGGCGAATTTGAGTTCGAGCTTTTGGAAATGTTGCAAAAACGCGGCAAGAAATAATCCGGAGGGGAGCGCAGCGAAATGACCAATCAACTTGTCGTTCAAATCTCCTTCGCCATCTACGCCCTGCTGATCGTGGGCGGCGGCCTGTGGGCGGTTCTGGACAAAAGCCTGATCCGGGCCCTGGTCGGGCTGATTTTGACGCTCTTCGGGGTGGCCGGCATGTACCTGCTCATGGCCGCGCCCTTGATCGCACTCATGCAGCTTTTGATCTATGTCGGCGCGGTGGTGGTTTTGATCTTTTTCGCCATCATGCTCACCCGCGCCCCGGCCGGCGGCGAGGAGTGCGACAAACCCGACGTGCGCCAGCTCATCCTGGCCCTGCTCGGAGCCTTGGCCCCGGCGGCGGCTCTCGGGTTCGCCATCCACAAATACGCCAAGGCGGCCAGGGAAGTGGCCAGCGAGATCGCGCCTGCGGTGCTGGGCAAGGTCTTCCTGGAGCCCTACGTCCTGGCCTTCGAGCTGATCTCGGTGGTGCTCTTCGTGGCCATGGCCGGAGCGGTTTTGCTGGGATTTGAAAGGAGGCGGGCGAAGTGAGCGACATGGTCCTTTTCCAACTGACAGCCCTGGCTCTGCTCGCGATCGGGCTTTTCGGCATGCTCTCCCGGCGCAGTCTGGTCGGCATGCTCATCTGCGTGGAACTCATGCTCAACGGGGCGGGACTTTCGATCGTTTCCGCCTCGCAATTCTCCGGAACCGGCGAGGCCCTGGGCCAAGCGGCGGCCCTCTTGGTCATGGGCTTGGCGGCCGCCGAGGCGACCCTGGTCCTGGTTATCATCCTGGTCGTGGCCAAACGCTTCGGAAACGCCGAAAGCAGCGCCGTGAGCATTCTGAAGGGGTAAATCATGCCGGAATACATTGAAAGCGTTCGGGTTCTTCTGCCCATATTGACGACCCTGATCGCTCCCTATTTCATTTGGAGATTCCGGGACAATGAAGACCTGCGCGAGGGCGCGAGCTTCATCGCCGGGCTTCTGACTTTCGCCGGCGTCATCTCGCTCGCTCCGGCCGTGCTCGACGGCAAAGTCTGGACCTATACCCCATTCGTGCTCTATCCGGGCATCTCGATCAAATTCGTGGTCGACGGCCTGTCGATGGTCTTCGCCATCGTCGCCTCCTTCCTGTGGATGTTCGCCACCTTCTATAATATCGGCTACATGCGCGGACTCAAGGAACACGCCCAGACCCGCTATTATTTCTGCTTCGCCGTAGCCATTTTCGGGGCCGTCGGCGTGGCCTTCTCAGGCAACGTCCTGACCTTGTACCTGTTCTATGAGGTGATCAGCATCTTCACCTACCCGTTGGTCGCCCACCACGAGGACGACGAGGCCTTCGAGGGCGCGCGCAAATACTTCGTGTATTTGATGGGTTCATCCAAGCTCTTCCTGCTGCCGGCCATGATCCTGACCTACGTCCTGTGCGGCACGCTCGATTTCCATATCGGTGATCTCGCCCGCGGCATGTTCCCGGCCAGCGCCGACCCGACCCTGGTGTCTATCACCTACGCGCTGTATATCTTCGGCTTGGCCAAAGCGGCCATCATGCCGCTGCACAACTGGCTTCCCTCGGCCATGGTCGCGCCCACCCCGGTTTCGGCCTTGCTGCATGCGGTGGCGGTTGTGAAGGCCGGCGTCTTTTCGGTCTGCCGGGTGATGCTCTCGGTCTTCGGCGTGGATATCCTCGACAAACTCTTCCTCGGCATCCCGACCGCTTATCTGGCCGCCTTCACCATCCTGGTGGCCTCGATCATCGCCCTGACCAAGGACGATCTCAAGGCCAGGCTGGCCTATTCCACGGTCAGCCAGCTATCCTACGTGATCATCGGCGTGGCCCTGCTTACGCCCATGGCCGTGCGCGGCGGCATGGTGCACATCGCCCACCACGCCTTCTCCAAAATCACGCTGTTCTTCGCCGCCGGCGCCATTTACGTGGCCGCCCACGAAAAGAAGATCAGCCGCATGGGCGGGCTGGGGCGCAAGATGCCCTTCACCTTCGGGGCCTTCGGCCTGGCCGCGCTGTCCATGATCGGCGTGCCCCCGGTGTGCGGCTTCGTCAGCAAATGGTACATCGTCAACGGCGCGCTCCAGGCCGGGCAGATCGCCCTGCTGGTCGCCCTGCTCGGCAGCACCATCCTGAACGCCGGATACTTCACGCCCATTCTCTACACCGCTTTTTTCAAGCCGGCCCATCCGGACGTGGACCATTCCCATATTCAGGAAGCGCCGCTGAGCATGGTCATTCCGCTGTTCCTCACGGCCACGATCTCGGTGTTTTTAGGGCTTTACCCCGAGACCTTTCTCCAGTTCGTCAACGTGTTCGCCAAGTAGATTTTTCGCAATCAGCGCGAGGGGACGGGAATGGAAGAAAAATGTTGCAACTGTTTCGGCGAGTGGCTGGCCCACGCCCAGGAGCGTTCCCAGGGCTACGCCTGGGCCATGTTCGCCTTCCTGGCCTTTCTGGTGGCGCTCAACTTCCTGATCTACCCGGAAGAAGGCCATTTCGTCCTGGACGTGCTGCCCGGTTTTTGGGCGGTCTTCGGGCTGGGCGTGGCCGTGGGCATGACGTTGGTGCTCAAAAAAATCATCTTCCCCCTGATCTCCCGCAGCGAGGACTTCTATGACCGAGGCAATTGAGCCCGTGGCCCAGGCGGCGACCTTCTTTTTCCACCCGAGCATCGCCTATCTGGCGGTGGGGTTGATCCTGGTGTTGCCCTGGAAATGGGAATGGCGGCATTGGCGCTGGCTTTTACTCGTGCCCCCGGCCATCGCCATCTATTCGGTGGTCAGGATGAGCTTCGGCGGCAACGCCGAATGCATGGCCTCGCTTCATTACCTCGGCCAGACGCTGAACTTCGGCCGGGTGGACAAGCTGGCCATTATCTTCGCCCATGTCTTCGCCATCCAGTCGCTGATCGGCTTTATCTACGCCTTCCACGTCCGTGAACGCGCCCAGCATGTGGCCGCCATGCTTTACGTGGCCGGCGGTTTCGGCTGCGTCTTCGCCGGAGACTTCTTGACGCTGTTCGTTTTTTGGGAACTCATGAGCGTCGGCTCGACCCTGCTCATCTGGCTGCGGCGCAATCCCAAGGCCACGGCTGCAGGCTTTCGCTACTTCATGTTCCACATCTTCGGCGGGCTCTTCCTGCTGGCCGGACTGCTTTTGCGCTACAAGGCGCTGAACACCTTCGCCTTCACCGCCATCGACCCGGCCAGCGCCCAATACTACGATTACCTGATTCTGCTCGGCTTCTGCGTCAACGCCGCGGTCATTCCGCTGCACGCCTGGCTGCCCGACGCCTATCCCGAGGCCTCGATCACGGGCGCGGTGTTCATGAGCGCGTTCACCACCAAGACCGCAGTCTACGTGCTGGCGCGCGGCTTCGCCGGATTCGAGATCTTGGCGGTCATGGGCGTGGTCATGGCTCTCTGGGGCGTCGCCTACGCGACCATCGAGAACAACGCCCGGCGCATCCTATCCTACCACATCGTCTCGCAGGTGGGCTATATGGTGGCCGGCATCGGCATCGGCACGGCCATGACGGTCGACGGCGCCTGCGCCCACGCCTATGCCCACATCCTTTACAAGGGCCTGCTCTTCATGGGCGCCGGTTGTCTGCTTTACGCCACCGGCACGGCCAAGCTCACCGAACTCGGCGGCCTGGTCAAGAAGCTGCCCTGGGTCATGCTCTGCTACATGGTCGCGGCCGTGAGCATCTCCGGGTTGCCGCTGTTTAACGGTTTCGTGTCCAAGAACATCACCATCAACGGCGCGGCCGAGGCGCACCGCACCTGGCTTGCGCTGGGCATGGAAATCGCTGCCGTGGGCACCTTCCTCTCGGTCGGCATCAAGCTGCCGTACTTCGCCTTCTGGTCCAAGAGCTCCAACCCCATCGAGGTCAAGCCGATTCCGGCGAACATGTATGTCGCCATGGGCATCGCCGCCTTCCTGTGCTTCTTCACCGGCGTCTATCCCGAATACCTGTACCGGCTGTTGCCCTTTGAGATCGACTACGCGCCATACACCCCCTGGAAAGTGCTCCAGGCCTCGCTGCTGCTCGGCTTCACCGGCCTTGGCTTCTACCTCTGCCGCAAAGTCATCGTGCCCAAGGCCAAGCTCAACCTGGACTTCGACTACCTCTACCGTCTGGTCGGCCGGGCTTTCCTGTGGCTGGTGAGCAGGCCCGTGGCGATCATCGATTCCGTCTGGAGCGAAGTCTACAAGACAGTCGGCCTGCGACTGTTGCTTTTCATGGGCCTGGCGACCTCGGTTTTCGACGTCAAGGGCATCGACACCGTGGTCGACGGCGCGGCCTACAGCACGAAGTTCGTCGGCGACGGCGCGGCCAGAGGCCAGACCGGCCGCTTGCAGGACTACCTGGCGGCGGCGATCCTCATCGGTTTGGCCATTTTCGCGGCGTTCTGGTTCCTGAAATAAGGCCCACTCAACCTCAGCCATTACGGAGCTCTCGCTCATGCAAGACTTCGGCTACCCGGTGCTCACCAGCCTGATCGTCCTTCCGCTCATCGCGGCGGCGGCGCTGGCCTTTTTCAAGTCCGAGACGGCCATCAGGGCCTTCACCTTCGTGGTTGGCCTGCTGGAATGCCTCCTGTGCCTGCCGCTGCTGCACTTTGACATGACCACGGCCGATTTCCAATTTGTGGAAAAGGCCGCCTGGTTGCCGCAGTGGGGCATCAGCTACTATCTGGGCGCCGACGGCATCAGCCTGTACATGATCCTGCTCTCGGCTCTGCTCCTGCCCCTGTGCGTCCTGTGCTCCTGGA
The DNA here is from genome assembly GCA_015233395.1 of Desulfovibrionaceae bacterium. GTDB lineage: Bacteria > Desulfobacterota > Desulfovibrionia > Desulfovibrionales > Desulfovibrionaceae > JADFXV01. The sequence continues at coordinate 100,233 of JADFXV010000001.1, read as the reverse complement.
CTTACATCGGCAAGCGCATCAAGGAATTCCACTTCTGCCTGCTGCTTATGACCACGGCTTCGGTGGGAGTGTTTGCGGCTCTGGATTTCGTGCTCTTTTATATTTTCTGGGAAGCGCTGCTTGTTCCCATGTACCTGCTCATCGCCGTCTGGGGCGGACCGCGCCGAGGTTACGCCTCGATCAAGTTTTTCCTGTACACCCTGGCCGGAAGCACGCTTCTGCTGGTCGCCATCGTCGCCTTCTGGAAGACCACCGGCACCTTCTCTATCCCGGACCTGATGACCCACAGCTATTCCTTCCGCTTCCAGTTCTGGGCCTTCCTGGCCATGGCCTTGGCCTTCGCCATCAAGGTGCCGATGTTCCCGTTTCATACCTGGCTGCCCGCAGCCCACGTCGAGGCCCCAAGCGCCGGGAGCGTCATCCTGGCGGCGGTCCTGATCAAGATGGGCGCCTATGGATTTATGCGCTTCTGCCTGCCGCTCGCCCCGGACGCGAGCCAATACTTCGCGCCCATGATGATCGCCATCTCCATCGCATCCATCATTTACGGCGGCTTCATCGCCCTGGGCCAGAAAGACATCAAACGGCTGGTGGCCTACTCCTCGGTCGGGCACATGGGGTTCGTGACGCTGGGCATCTTCCTCTTCAACAAGGCCGGCATCCAGGGCGCGCTGCTCGTGATGCTCAACCACGGCATCACCACCGGGGCGCTGTTTATGATGATCGGCACGATTTACGAACGCAGCCATTCGCGCGAAATCGCCGACAACCTGGGGCTGGGCAAGTTCTTGCCGGGGTTCATGTTTTTCTGGGGAGTCTTCGCCCTGTCCTCGCTCGGCTTCCCCGGAACCAACAGTTTTGTGGGCGAGTTGTTCGTCCTGGTCGGCGCCTTCTACAAGAGCACCTGGATCGGCTTTCTGGCCGTCCCCGGAGCGATGCTGGCCGCCGCCTACATGCTGCGCCTGTCGCTGAAGCTGGCCTGGGGCCGGCCGCGTGCGAGCAAATCCAAATTCTGGCCGGACCTCAATACCCGGGAATGGTTCTATCTGGCGCCCATGGCCATCCTGGTCTTTTACATCGGTCTTGCTCCCAGGCTGGCCATCGACGCCCTGAGTCCCTCGATCGACAAGCTGGTGACCGTCATGCAGCCCAAGACGGCCATCACCTATCAGATCGATATCGAAAAGACGGCCAACGGCGGCTGATCGCCCAAGGCCACGAAATGATGCGCATGAATCATATGGATAAAGTTTTTGGGAAGGGAGGGTCCGGAAGGGAAACCTTGCGTCCACAGAAGGTTTCCCTTCCGGTTCTCTTCTTCTCTCCCCTCTCTAAGCCTGCACAACCGGAGGCGATGTGAAAGCGGTGCTCTTTTTATCGGAGTTCTACCAGTTGGGATTGGTTTTGGCCCTGCTCGCCGCCAGTGTGGCAGGGCAAGAGGAAGACCGCGATCCGGTGTGGCTGCCCTTTGTGGCTTGGCTGGGCGCAGCCGTGGCCTTCGGCAACCTTGGCGCTCGCGGCATGATGTTCTGGGACGCCTACAAGGTAGACGCCCTGTCCCAGTTTTTCAAATTGGCCATCAGCGTCGGTTTCGCCATCGCCGTGACCAACGCCATTCGCCAGCCTCTGCTGGAGCGGGCCAAGCGGGCCGACTATTTCATGCTGATGTCGTTTTCGGCGCTGGGATTGATGCTGCTCTCTTCCTGCGTCGAACTGATCACCATCTATGTCGCCCTGGAACTCGCTTCCTACGCGCTCTACGCCCTGATTCCGCTGCGCGCCCAGGACAAGCGCGCGGCCGAAGCGGCGATCAAGTACATCCTGTTCGGGGCCATGGTCACGGCTCTCTCGCTCTACGGTCTGTCCTACATCATCAACGGCCAGCACACGACCTACATCGCCGAACTGGCGAACAAGCCCTGGAGCGTCGCCGCCTCCCCCATGGCAGTCATCGGTTTGACCTTGTTCTTGGCCGGATTCTTCTACAAGCTGGCCATGTTCCCCTTCCACTTCTGGTGCCCGGACGTATATCAGGGCACGAGCAACGAGACTGCGGCCTACGTCGCCACCCTGCCCAAGCTCGGTGCGGTGGTCATCCTAGTGCGCCTGGCCTCGATTCTCAAGCCAGGCCTTGAAATCACCACGATTTTGGCCGTACTTGGAGCCGCCTCCATGACCTTCGGCAATCTGGCCGCCTTGGCCCAGACCGACCTCAAGCGCCTACTCGGCTACTCCTCCGTAGCCCACGCCGGTTACGTCATGCTCGGCTTGGTTTCCGGCACCGGCATCGGCATGGCCGCCGCCGCCTTTTACAGCCTGATCTACATCCTGATGAACCTGACCTGCTTCTGGGTCATCTGCCGCATCGCGAAAAACGGCGAGAACGTGAGCCTGGCCGACCTGGGAGGCCTTTACAAGAAAGCCCCGGGCTTGGCCTTCATCCTGGCCGTCTCGGCCTTCGCCCTTGTTGGCCTGCCGCCGACCGCCGGCTTCACCGGCAAGCTCTTTTTGCTCTCTTCGGCCTGGGACCACGGCTACAACTGGCTCGTCATCGTGGCTGTGCTCAACACCGCCATCTCCATCTACTACTACCTGAACATGGTCCGTCACGCGTACACCACCGAGGCCGCAACCGAGGAGCCGGCAACGGCCGTGCCGGCGTATTCCATGGCCTTCGGCGCGGGCCTCTCGGCCGTGCTGTTGCTGCTCGGCATCCTGCCCGGGCCGGTCTACGACTTGGCGGTGCGCGCCGGTTTGCAAATACTACCGTAAAAAAAACCAGGGAGGCGCCTTTTGACTCAAAGGCGCCTCCCCCCGTCTCTCCTTCCAAAACACACTGTTTTCGTGTTCCCGTTTATGAGTGTGGCCCCGCGAAGAGCGGCGCCAAGCGGCGGACGCCGCTGGAAGCATAAAGTGAAAAACTTTATGCTCCGGTAGTAGCTACTGCGAAAGCGTCAGTAACCGCATGTTTCTCAAACAATGAACGGGAGTATAAAGTTATTCGCTTTATACTCCCGTTCATATGAGCCCGATGCGCGAACGCAGCCACTATTTTTTGCTCGCGGCGGCTGCTTGGTCAGTGGAAATCCTGCCGGCTCCCTGGCAACACATCCGTACGATCCCGCCGGAACCCCTGTTGCTCAGTTCGATTCCGTCGACCGGCCGTTCATTCGCTCCCGGGCATTGCTCTGGCTACGACCAGAAGCGAAAGTCCGGGAAAGCCGAAGGCTCGCTCCGCTCGCCAGAGCCACGGAGTGAGAAAATCATGAAGTTTGAGCAGGTTCCTGGTCATTTTGTTATTCGGCGCGAGTTTGGAGCGAAGTCCCCACCCCAGCATGGCCAAGCTGTTGAAGTTTTCAAAGCGTTCGACCGCAAGCCCGGTCTTGACCAGGGCTTGCTCCAGCCCCTCACGGCTGTATCTGCGGCGGTGCCCGAGCTGTTCGTCGTAAGGCCCAAAAAGATCGGCGTGTTGGGGGACCAAGGCCAAGAGTTTGCCGCCGGGCTTGAGCAAGGGGCGCAACCGGACAAGCGCATCCATGTCATCGTCTAAAAACTCCAAAACGTTGATCGCCAAAATCGTGTCGCACGCTCCTGGTCCCAAGGCCTCGAAGTCATTTTGGTCATTTAAGTCCAGCTTGACCACATCCACCCTGGAATTATCCTTGAACGCGGTCTGCAAGACAGCCAAAAATTCCGGATCGGATTCGGTCACGATCAGTTTTTCTTTTTTGGGCAGAAAACGGCTCAGGTTGCCGATGCCCGCGCCGATTTCCAGAATACGTTCGCCAAAATACGGCGCAAGGAGCTTGACCAAAGTGCGATTGTAGCTTCCCGAACGGGTCATCTGCAGCAGTTGCGCCGTCCCGTAACATTCGGAGTAGCAATCGTCGATCAAGGCGTATTTGAGAATGTTGCCGATGGCGGCGAAGCCGTCCTTCCAGTTGATTTTCTTGCCCTCGGCGTACCCCCTGCCCCGGTAGCTGATCGGGACTTCGTAGACAGCGCAGCCGCGTTTGGCGATCTTGGCGGTGATTTCCGGCTCAAACCCGAAACGGTTCGACCGCAGCGGAATGGTCTTCAGCAGGTCCGCGCGAAAGACTTTGTAACAGGTCTCCATGTCGGTCAGATCGAGGCCGGTGGTGGCGTTCGAGAGAAAAGTGAGAAAGATATTGCCGAGTTTGTGGTGGTAGTTGAGCACTCGGCGCATGGTGCGGGTGGTGAACCGAGAGCCGTAGACCACATCGGCCACGCCTTCGAGAATTGGTTCGAGCAAAAGCGGATATTCGCTTGGATCGTATTCCAGGTCGGCGTCCTGGATGATGGCGATTTCGCCGGTCATCTCCTCCACGGCGCGCCGGATGGCCGCTCCCTTGCCCTGGTTTTTCTCCTGATAAAAGGCTCTGATCACGCCGGGATGGCCAGCCGCCAATTCGCGGACAATGTCCGAGGTCCCATCCGTGGACGCGTCGTCCACCATGATGATTTCCCTGGAAAGATTCCGCGGCAACTCCACCGCCAGGACACGTTCGATACATTTGGACAGATAGGTTCTCTCGTTGTAAACCGGCACGAGAATAGAAAGAACGCCTGGATTATAAATGCATTTTGGCATCTTATTTTTCACCTGCGGTATAATTTAGGACTATTTTCAGGGCCATGCGAAGCGACGCCACTACCCGAAATGCGTTCATTTCGAAATATATATGCCTTCCGCTTGATTGCATTACAGTCATTGGCAAAACTTAATTTTTTTAGCTTCTCGGGACGTTGCGTGTCAAGTCGGAGCCGCTCTTGGCCTATCAAGCCATATCGCGTATGCTGCCGCACATGGCCGCCGCTTCCCCGACAAAATTGAACTACGTATTTGGGCCGATCCTCTCCGGGCGTCTGGGGCGCTCGCTTGGGCTGGACCTCTTGGGCGCCAGGATTTGCAGCTTCGACTGCCTGTATTGCGAAGCCGGACCGACGGACAAAAAAACCGTTACTCGCGCCGTTTACGTCAAGCCGGACGCCATTCTCGCCGAACTGGCGGCGCACAAGGCCATCGATCCCTCGCCCGTGGACGCCGTGACCCTGGGCGGCCTCGGAGAACCCTGTCTCAACGAAGGCATCGGGGAAATCATCGCCGGGGCGAAGTCGATCTATCCGGCCACGCCGGTGGCGGTTCTGACCAATTCCAGCCTGCTCTGGCTCGATGCGGCGCGCGAGGACATCATGGGCGCGGACATCGTGTTGCCTTCACTCGACAGTTTGGCGCCAAGCGAATTCGCCAGACTCAATCGGCCCTGCCCGGAAATTACGCTTGAAATGGTCAAAGACGGACTTGTGCGCTTTCGCGAACAATTTTCCGGACGAATTTATCTTGAAGTATTGCTCGCCGATGGGCTAAACGACAGCATTGAGAATCTGGAGGCGTTGCTTCAATTTCGCCGGCTATGCCGCCCCGACAGGATCGATGTGGTCACTTTGTCCCGGCCAGGCGCGTATCCGGAGGCGAAACCCGTCCGCGCTCGGACGCTGGAAGATTTCCGCCGGACCCTGGGGGCCGAGCAAATTCCCTGCGTTCCGAGCGGCCACGGTCCGCCCGGCCTTATGCCCGCCCGCGCCCCATCTACGCTTGAAGCCGCCGTCCTCGGCTCATTGCGGCGCAGACCCCAGACCGCCTCGCAACTGGTGCTGGCGATGGGCAAAACGGACGAGGAACTCGCCCGGGTTCTCGGTGCCCTGGAAAGCCAGGGCAGGATAGCCGCCCAAAAGCAATTGGGCGCGATATTTTATTCCCTGGCTGGCTCATAACCGGCTTTCCCGGGAATATTATTTTCGGCGGGTGCGCCCGCCAGGACAATTTTTTGCCGTCTGGACATGTGTCGCCAGCCGGGCAGGGAGAATTTCATGGCCAAAGAGCAAAAGAACAAGCGAAAAATGTTCATCAGCGTCTTGCCCGGGGAACAGATCGAGGTGGCCACGGCCACGGACGGCGCTCTTGAGGAATACTACCTGGAAATGTTCAACCAGGCCAAGACCAGGGGGAATATTTACAAGGGCAAAATCCACAACATCGACCCCTCGCTGCAAGCGGCCTTCATCAACTACGGAGCCGAACGCAACGGCTTTCTTCAGATCGACGAAGTCCATCCCGAATACTACGTGGACTGGGCTTCGGGCAAAGGGCCGAAATATCCGCCCATCCAAAAAGCGCTCAAAAAGAACCAGGAACTCCTGGTGCAGGTGGTCAAGGAGCCAACCGGGAGCAAGGGAGCCTTTCTGACCACCTATCTCTCCTTGCCGGGCCGTTATTTCGTGCTGACCCCGGGCCGGGAGCAGCGCGGCGTCTCGCGCAAGGTGGAGGACGAGGAGGAACGCAAGCGCCTGAAGGAAATGGCCTCCAAGATCAAACTCGACGAAGGCTTGGGCCTGATCGTGCGGACCGCCAGCATCGAGCAAAGCAAAACCTCCCTTGAGCGCGATTTGTCTTTTCTCAAGCGCTTGTGGAAGGATGTCCGTCAAAAGGGCACGACCCAGGACGTCCCCTCGCTGATCTACAAGGAAGCCGAGCTCGCCTCGCGGGCGGTGCGCGATTACCTGACCGACGACATCGCCGAGGTCTGGCTGGACGACAAAACCACCGCCGACCAGGTGACCGAAATGGTCGCTTTGGTCTTCCCCAGGCGGCGCGGCATCGTCAAGCTGCACATCGACCCGGACCACGGTCTGTGGGAACGCTTCAACCTCAAGCGCCAAATCGAGCAGCTCCATTCCCGGGAAGTGACCATGCAAAGCGGCGGTCGGCTGGTTTTCGACCACACCGAGGCCCTGACCGCCGTGGACATCAACTCGGGCAAGATCGGAGGGGAGACCAACTTCAAGGAAATGGTGCTCAAGACCAACATGGAAGCCGCCGCGGAGATCGCCAGGCAACTGCGCATGCGCGACATCGGCGGCCAGGTGGTCATCGATTTCATCGAGATGAAGGACCGCAAGCACTGCGCCGAAGTGGAAAAGACCTTGCGCGCGGCGGTCAAATCCGACCGCGCCCGCACCGATGTCGGGCGTTTGTCCAAGTTCGGCCTACTCGAAATGGTGCGCCAGCGCATCGGCTCCTCGGCCTTGTCCATCAGCGACGAACCCTGCTCCCATTGCAACGGCTCGGGCCGCAGGCGCAATCTGGAGTGGCAGTCCATGCAGTCGCTCAAGGACATCTACCGCCAACTCAAACGCCAAAACTGCCCCGAGGTCATCACCTACAAGGCCCCGGCCGACTTGGCCCTGTACCTTCTCAACCAAAAACGGGCCAGGCTGTGCGCCCTGGAGACCGAATACGGCAAGACCATCGTCATCGCCCAGGAGTAATCCGCCGTGGCGAGACTGCTCTTGCATATCTGCTGCGGCCCGTGCTCGATCACGGTGGCGCAAAGGCTGCTCGAAGGGGATTTTGCGGTGACGGGGCTCTTTTACAACCCCAACATCCATCCCCTGACCGAGTACTTGCGCCGCCGCGAGGGCGTCGAACAAACCGCGTCGCGGCTCTCCATCCCGGTTATCTATCTGGACGACGAATACGATCCGGCCGTGTTCCTGCGCCAAACGGCCTTCCGGGAAAACGCGCGCTGCCAAGCCTGCTACGCTCTGCGCCTTAATCGCACGGCGTCATTCGCAAGCGAACACGGCTTTGATCTGTTTTCCACGACCTTGCTCTACAGCAAGCGCCAAAACCACGACGCCATACGGCTTTCGGGCGAAAACGCAGCGCGGGGATCGACCCGGTTCTTTTACCGGGATTTCCGGGAAGGCTGGCAAGAAGGGATCGCGCTTTCAAAAGACTGGGGGATTTACCGGCAGCCGTATTGCGGCTGCCTTTACAGCGAATGCGAACGCTACCGAAAACGGCTGTCCGCGCTCCAAGCAGCTCCGGCGGCCTGAGCCCGGCCGGTCAAAAATTGCCTTCGGCCTTGGTGTGGTCCAAAACGTCGTCGACGCCGTAGGATTCCAGATCAAAACCTCCGGGGCGCAGGGTATAGCGGTTGACCCGCCAAAGTTCGTTGTCGATGTGATCGAGATGGCCCGCACTGCCCGGCGGCATAAGCGCGGCGGCCCCGGCCAAAAAATCCTCCAGATCGGCGGCGCGCCCCTCGTACTCGATCTCCATGGCCCCGTTCGCAAAAGACGCCGCCCCGGAAGGAAGTTGATCCTCAAGCCGCGAAAAGACATCTCGATCTATCCCGCTGATTTGCCCGTACAGGCGGCAATCGACGGCGCAGCGCATCATTTCCCCTCGCGCAGCAGGAAGGCTGCCGCGTTCTCGTCGTAGAGGGTCAGGGGATTTTTGTCCGGATTGTCCCGCCGGTACAAGGCGGCGGCCTGCTTGACGGCCGAGGCCGGCGTCCAGCCGTGGCGCTCCCATATTTCGGGATGCTCCTGATTGAACAAGCGAAATTCGATCTCGCCCGCGTTCTCGCGGACATACATGCGAATTTTCTTTTCCGACGGCGCCGGATAATAAAACAGTCCTCTATCGTCATGCATCGCCGACTCCGGGTTGGATGGGGATAAGCGTGAAGATTTCGCCTGAGGCGGCCAGGCTCAGGCCGACCGAGGGCAACACCGAGGGCAAGGGCCTTCCGAAGACAAAATCGAGTTCAGCCGGCGTCAGATTCGCCCGTTCGGCCATGAGCCCGCGCATCTCCCGGTCATAACGCAGTTGTTCGAGAATCGCGTCCCTGGCGACGCGCGAACCGTCCAAACCGTAGCGCGCCGCCAATTCGCCAAGCCGCCCGAGGCTGCAACGCCGCTCGTGCTCGGCCGCAAGCTCGCCCAGGGCGCTTTGCCTGTCAATCAAATCGAAACGGCTGATACGGTCGTCACGATACATCGCCGTAAGCGCCCGGGGATCCCGGCAATTCAGAGCGCGGCACTCGGCCGGACGGTCCGCGTGGATCGCGCACAGGCTGCTCCCCTCTTCGATGAAGATGCAGGCGAAGCCGCCCGAGATCCCCCGGAGCTTGACGATTTCGGCCTCAAGCCGAATAAGCCCGCCCTGAACGTTTTCCCGGGCCAACTCGCCCTGGCGGAAGGTGACGAGATGCTTGCCGCGTATGGCCCCGCGCCGGTAGAGTTCGATATCCGGGGTGTGCAGCGCCGGACCTCCCCGGCGGCAACAAACGGCGCACCGGCGGCAATGTTGGCCTTCTTGACCGCGTTGTTTGTTTCTGGCGCTCACCGGGCTCGAATACAAAAGCAGGTCGGTCCTGACAACCGCCCGCCCCTCCCGTGAGTCCAAATGAATGGGGTATTTCTTGTGAAAAAAATATTTACCTAGTCATCGCCGGATGTTACCAAATCCGAAAGTTTTCGAGGAGGCCTTGATACCGCGCCTCCCCGGTTGACAAGGACAATCAAGTTTTTTAGTCTAGATATCGCTTTGTGTTCACGCCCCCGAGGCGTTCGCGGGTTTCATCCAATCAGGTTTACGGTTTGAGCGGGACGAGCCGCTTCGCGGCAGGGACTGCCATCTTGTCGCCCGCGGCACACCATACGGTTGCAACCTTTAATTAAACTCTTACTGGAGGATGACAATGGCGAAACACCCTACCCCTCTGTTGGACCAGCTGGAGACCGGCCCGTGGCCCAGCTTTGTGTCCGACATTAAGCAAGAGGCGGAGCACAGGTCGAAAAATCCCAAAGGCATCGACTTCCAGGCGCCCCAGGACTGCCCGGCGGACCTGCTGGGCGTTTTGGAACTCTCCTTCAAGGAAAAAGAGACCCACTGGAAGCACGGCGGCATCGTGGGCGTCTTCGGTTACGGCGGCGGCGTCATCGGCCGTTACTGCGACAAACCCGAAGAATTTCCTGGGGTGGCTCACTTCCACACCGTGCGCATCAACCAGCCTGCGGGGAAATACTACCACACCGACTATCTGCGCGGCGTCTGCGACATCTGGGAACTGCGCGGCTCGGGCCTGACCAACATGCACGGCTCCACCGGAGACCTGGTCCTGCTGGGCACGGTCACTCCGCAGCTCGAAGAAATCTTTTACGACATGACCCACAAGCTCAACACGGACCTCGGCGGCTCCGGCGGCAACCTGCGTACGCCCGCCGACTGCCTCGGCCAGTCGCGTTGCGAATTCGCCTGCTACGACACCCAGGATCTGTGCCACACCCTGACCAATGACTACCAGGACGAGCTGCACCGTCCGGCCTTCCCCTACAAGTTCAAGTTCAAGTTCGACGGCTGCCCGAACAGCTGCGTGGCCGCTCTCGCCCGTTCCGACTTCTCCGTGGTCGGCACCTGGAAAGACGACATCCAGATCGATCAGGCCAAGGTGAAAGCGTATGTCGGCGGCGAATTCAAGCCCAATGCCGGCGCCCACGCGGGCCGCGACTGGGGCAAGTTCGACATCGTCAAGGAAGTCATCGAGCGCTGCCCGACCAAGTGCATGAGCTTTGACGGCGCCCTGAAAATCGACAACGCCAACTGCACCCGTTGCATGCATTGCATCAACGTCATGCCGCGCGCGCTCAGGGTCGGCAAGGAAAAGGGCGCTTCCATCCTGCTCGGCGCCAAGGCCCCGATCCTGGACGGCGCGCAGCTTTCCTCGCTGCTCGTCCCCTTCGTGCCGGTCGAAAAGCCCTACACCGAGATCAAAGAAGTCATCGAAAATATTTGGGACTGGTGGATGGAAGAAGGCAAGAACCGCGAACGCGTGGGCGAAACCATGAAGCGCCTGTCCTTCCAGAAGCTGCTTGAAGTCACCAATATCAAGCCGGTGGCGCAGCACGTCAAGGAACCCCGCTCCAACCCGTACATCTTCTTCCGCGAGGACGAAGTGCTCGGCGGCTGGACGCGCGACATCAACGAATTCCGCAAACGTCACGCCAGATAAGGGGGACGAAACCATGGCCTTTATATCTTCCGGATACAATCCCGAAAAACCGATGGAGGGGCGGATCACCGACATCGGGCCGCGCTCTTTTGAGGATTTCTATCCTCCGGTCATCAAGCGCAACAAGGGCAAGTGGGACTACCACGAGATTCTCGAGCCCGGCATCCTGGTGCATGTCGCCGAAAACGGCGAGAAATGCTTCACCGTGCGTTGCGGCGCCGCCCGCCTGATGAGCGTCTCGCTCATCCGCGAAGCTTGCGACATCGCCGACAAGCACTGCGGCGGCCACCTGCGCTGGACCACCCGCAACAACATTGAGTTCATGGTCGAGAACGAAGCCGCCATGAAATCCCTGGTCGCCGACCTGAAGGATCGCAAGTTCGCCGGCGGCTCCAACAAGTTCCCGATCGGCGGCACCGGCGCGGCCATCAGCAACATGATCCACACCCAGGGTTGGGTCCACTGCCACACCCCGGCCATGGACGCCTCCGGCCCGGTCAAAGCGGTCATGGACGAAGTCTTCGACTACTTCCAGTCCATGAAGCTGCCGGCCCCCATCCGTCTTGCCCTGGCCTGCTGCCTCAATATGTGCGGCGCCGTGCATGCCTCGGACATCGGCATCGTCGGCATCCACCGCAAGCCTCCCATCGTTGACAACGAAGTCCTGGACAACGTGTGCGAGATCCCGCTGGCCGTGGCCGCTTGCCCGACCGGCGCCATCAAGCCCACCAAGACCGACTTCGACGGCAAAAAGATCAACTCCGTCTCGGTCAACGAAGACCGCTGCATGTACTGCGGCAACTGCTACACCATGTGCCCGGCTCTTCCTCTGGCCGACTACCAGGGAGACGGCTGCGTCATCATGGTCGGCGGCAAGGTGTCCAACCGCATCTCCATGCCTAAACTGGCCAAGGTCGTGGTCGCCTACATCCCCAACGAGCCGCCCCGTTGGCCCACGCTCACCAAGGCCATCAAGCACATCATCGAAGTCTACTCGAAAAACGCCAAGAAGTACGAGCGCGTGGGCGAGTGGGCCGAGCGCATCGGCTGGGAAAAGTTCTTCGAACTGACCGGCCTTGAGTTCACCCACCACCTGATCGACGACTTCCGCGATCCGGCTTACTACACCTGGCGCCAGAGCACCCAGTTTAAGTTCTAGTCAGGTCTCAACCCTCCCGGCGCGGGCGCAAGCCCGCGCCGGGACAAAAATACGAGGCGCTCCATGGAAGCTGAAAAGAAAATCATCATGGATTTCTTGGAAGGCAAAAAGGGCAAAACCAAGTTCTATTTTAACGATTTATGCAAGGCCCTGCCCGATATGAAACAGCGCGACGTCAAGAAAATCCTGACCGCGCTGGTGAACGATGGCAAACTCGAGTTCTGGTCCAGCGGCAGCACCACCCTGTACGGCATGGTGGGCGCCGGCAAACAGCATTCCACCGAAGAAGGCGAATAGTTTTTTAAGCCAGGGGGACACGGGTCCCCCTGGCGTTTTTTCCCGCCGCCAGCCCCCGCAGGGGGCATTTTTTTTCTCGCGGCCGTAGCGCCGCCTCCGGAGAAGCACCGCGTGAACGGGATGCCTCGATTGACTCTGGCCGGTTTGAGCGGCGGAGCGGGCAAGACCATTGTCAGTCTGGGACTTTGCCGCGCCTGGAAAAACACCGGCAGGCGGGTGCGCCCGTTCAAGAAAGGCCCGGACTACATCGACGCCGCCTGGCTTGGTCTGGCTGCCGGAGCCGACGCCTCCAATCTCGATCCCTTCCTGCTGGAACCGGACGTCGTCACCGGCCTTTTTTGCGACAAGATGGCCGGGTTCGATCTTGCCGTCATTGAAGGCAACCGGGGCCTGTTCGACGGCAAGGATGTCTCCGGCACCTGTTCGACCGCTGAACTGGCCCGACGCTTGAGTTCACCCGTCATCCTGGTGCTGGACGCCACCAAGATGACCCGCACGGCCGCAGCCCTGGTCAAGGGCTGCGCCACGTTCGAGCCGGGGCTCAACCTGGCCGGGGTCATTCTCAACCGCACCGCCGGGGACCGCCACCGGCGCATCCTGCGCGAATCGATCAAGCATTACACTGGTATTCCGGTGCTCGGCGAATTGCCCAAAATGCCCAAAAATCCGATCCCTGAGCGCCATATGGGACTGATCTCCAACCGCGAATACGCCGGTCAGGACATCATTCTTAATCAATTAGCCTCCTTTGTGGCCGACTGGACGGATTTGGACAGACTCTTGGCCATAAGCGCCTGCGCGCCCCAGGTCGCGTCCGCGGGCGTCGCGATTTGGCCGCAATCCGCTGCACTCGCTCGGACGCCGCGCATCGGCTATATCCGCGACGCGGCCCTGTGGTTTTATTATCCGGAAAATCTCGAAGCCTTGGAGCGCGCCGGAGCGGAATTGGTCGAATTGAGTCTTTTAACCAGCGCCGGCTGGCCCGAAATCCACGGTCTTTACTTGGGCGGCGGCTTTCCCGAGACCCAAGCGCAAGCTCTGGCGGACAACGCCGCCGTGAGAACGCGCGTTCTCGCCTTGTCCCGGGCAGGCATGCCGATTTACGCCGAGTGCGGTGGTTTCATGTACCTCTGCCGGGAACTGCGGATCGGCGCGAAAAGCTATCCCATGGCCGGAATATTTCCCTTGGCCACAACCCTGTGCGAACGGCCGCAGGGGCTGGGATATTCCCAGGCCCTGGTCGTCGCCGAAAATCCTTTCCATGAGATCGGCGAGACCATTAAAGGCCATGAATTCCATTACTCCATGTGCCTGGCCGAACCCAGAAACGAGAGCGCCTCGGGCGAAGGCGCAAAACCGCTTCGGTTCACCCTGGACATGACCCGGGGAAGCGGCATGATGGGCGGCAAGGACGGCATCATCGAAAACAACACCTTTGCCGCCTACACCCATATCCATGCCTTAAGCGCCCCCAAATGGGCCGGACGCTTCGTGGCTGCCGCAGCCGGTTTCGCCCAAACTCTCGAGGCGACTGCCGCGTGGCGCAATCCCGATTGACACGCCAACCAATCCCAAATACGTTCGTAGCGGCATTCAAACAGGAACCGCCGGCGCTCAGGCACGGAGTCAACCATGCCCGTCGAACACCCAGAGCTCGAATACCTGATCCATGAAGTGCGGAACCGCAATGAAATGCGGGTTGCCAATCTCATTCCCGTGGCCCTCTCCAACCACCCGGGTTTTGACCCGGTGCGCTCAGATTATGAAGACATCTACGCCTTGACCTTGAACAACCTCTCTCCCCGTTACGCCCAGCACTTGACCCTGGTCTTCGAGGAAGCCATCACCGACGCCATGATCCTGGAACAGATCGACCAGGCCATCCGGCGCGTCCGGAACAATCCGCACTAACCGGGCGCGGTCTTCTTTCTCCCCTAACCGCACATATCAATGCCGACGCCTTATTTCGGTTGGACCGGCAAGGTCCTGCGCATCGATCTTTCCTCCCGAGAAGCCACGCTCATTTCCCCCGAAATTGAGGTCTACCGGGCTGTTCTCGGCGGCAAGGGGCTGGCTGGGCATCATTTGCGCCCGTTCGCCAACAAAAACTGGGATGATCCCGAACTGCCGCTGTGCCTGTTCACCGGTCCCCTGACCGGCACGCTCTCGCCGACCTCCGGGCGCATGACCATCATGTCGCGCTCGCCCTTGACCGGGACTATCGGCGACGCCTCGGTCGGCGGCGGACTGGGCACGCGCATGAAACAGGCCGGTTTGGACGGCCTTGTCATCACCGGCAAGAGCGCGGCCCAGAAAGGAATCGAAATCGTCGACGGCCGTGTGCAATTCTGCGACGCCGGCGCCTTAACCGGCATGGGCGTCCATCAACTCGCCTCCCGCCTGGCCGGCAAAGGCTCCTTCGCCGCCATCGGCCCGGCTGCGGAAAACCGGGTGGCCTTCGCCAATATCATGGTGGACGAACATTTCGCCGCCGGTCGCGGTGGACTGGGGTTGATTTTTGCGGCCAAGAATTTGAAATACCTGACCATCAAAGGCTCAGGGCGTGTCGCGGTTCACGACCCGAAGGCCCTTGGCGCGGCCCGGGAGGACATCCTGCGTCTGACCATGGCCTCGCCGGTGCTTTCGGGGGAGCACGGCTTTTCCTGCTACGGCACGGGGTCGCTCTATGACTTGATGGACAGCCGCCGCATGATGCCCACCGACAATTTCCGCAAAACCCATTTTGACCAGGCAAGCTCCTTGAACGCCTTCGCCTTCAAGGAAAAATACCTGCCGCGCAAAACCGGCTGCAAGGGCTGCCATATCCTGTGCAAAAAAATCACTCGCGGCGGCGTGGTCATGCCGGAGTACGAAACCATGTCGCATTTCACCGCCCTGTGCGGCAACACCGACTTGGATACCGTGGTCGCGGCCAACGCCCTGTGCAACGATCTGGGCATGGACACCATTTCGGCCGCCTCGACCCTGGCTTGCCATGCTGAAATCAGTGGCGAGCGGCTCTCAAAAGAGACAATCCTCGCGCTGATCAAGGCCATCGGCCGGGGCGAAAACCCTGAACTGGCTCAAGGGGCGGCGCAATACGCCAAGGGGCGAAATCATGGTGAGGCGGCCATGTCCGTCAAAGGCCTGGAACTTCCGGCCTATGATCCACGAGGGGCGTACGGCATGTCCCTGGCCTACGCCACGTCCACCCGGGGCGGCTGCCACCTGCGCGCTTATCCCATCAGCCATGAAATATTGCGCAAGCCCGTGGCCACCGACCGCTTCACCTATTCGGGCAAGGCCCGAATCGTGAAGATCGCCGAGGACGTCAATGCGGTGATCGACAGCCTGACCGCCTGCAAATTCATCTTCCTGGCCGCCGGACTCGAAGAATACGCCAAAGCTTTTTCGGCCGTCACCGGCCTTCCCTACGGCGCCCAGGACCTGCTCGAATGCGGCGAGCGCATCTATTATAATGAACGCATTATGAACGCCGTAAACGGCTTTTGCGACCGCGACGACGACCTGCCTGCGCGTTTTTTCATCGAGGACGGCTCGCACGGCGAAGGCATCGAAATACGCGCTCTGCCGCGCGAGGAGTTCCTCGCCGCCAGGGCGGCCTATTATCGTATCCGGGGCCTTTCGCCTCAAGGATTGCCTTTGGCGGAAAAAGCGAAGGAACTTGGCCTGACATGGAACGGCTGATCGCCAAGTACGAAAAAAAACTCGTGGACGCCGGGCTGGCCGATCCCGGCGCGCCGCTTCTCGCCGGCCTGGACGCGGAACTGATCTTCAACCGCAAGGACCCGGCAACGGCCGAACTCGCCCAAATATTCGACGGGCTGCACATCAATTCGTTGCTCTATTGCCGTCCGGCCGAACCCTATCGCACGATCGTGGATTATCTGAGCTCTCTCGGGCGAACCATCACACCCGAGGACTGCGAAACCCGGACCTTCCAACACGACATTCCCGTGGCCAGCCGCTTCCACGCCCCGGAGATCCTGGCCTGCCTGCGGCGGCGCAAAAGCGTCATCATTCCCGGCGCGGGCGTGATCGCCCACGGCGTGGTCAGCCCGGAACAGGCCTTTGTCACCTACAGTTCGGTCCTGTTCGCCTGCTTTGTCAAATTTTTCGGAGATTACCTTGCCGCCCTGGAAGCAGGCCATTCAGACCCGTCAGGGCGTCCAAGCGCGGCCTTTCAGGCCGCCTTTAACCGGGCGGTTTCGCATCTCGACCCGGTCCGGCCCGTTGCGCCGGTCCTGGCCAAGGGGCCTTTCGCCACCGCCGCGCAAGTTTACGAGGCTCTGGACCAGGCCGGAAAAGCCACGGTGGACTACCGTCTGGTCGATTCATTTTTCGGCAACATCTCCTATAGCCTAGACGACGTGCTCTATATCAGCCAGACAGGAAGTTCGCTGGACGAGTTGCCGGGCCATGTCGACCCCTGCCCTCTCGACGGCTCATCCTGCGCCGGATTGACCGCATCCAGCGAATTTTCGGCCCACGCCCAGGTGGCCCTGACCACGACGGCCCGGGCCATTCTCCACGGCCACCCGAAATTTTCCGTGCTCATGTCCATGCGCTGCGCCAAAAAGGATTGCGATTTGCGCGGAGCTTGCCACCTCAAATGCCCATCCGCCAGGCTTCTTGGCGACGTGCCCATC
This sequence comes from Desulfovibrionaceae bacterium, assembly GCA_015233395.1. Lineage (GTDB taxonomy): Bacteria > Desulfobacterota > Desulfovibrionia > Desulfovibrionales > Desulfovibrionaceae > JADFXV01. The sequence goes on along the minus strand of JADFXV010000001.1, from coordinate 83,224 downwards.
GTGCCGGGCGAAGTCGGAAGCGGCCCAACCGGGCTGTGCCACACCATGCCCCAGGCCATGCGCGGCAACCGCGCTGTCATGGTCCACGGACACGGCTTGTTCGCCGCCGGCGAGACCGACTTCAACGAACCCTTCGCCACCTTGCTCACGGTTGAGAACGCGAGCCGGGAGGCCTATTTCAAAACCGTGGCCGCGTTGTCGTGAACCCCCCCCCGCCACCTTGCCCATGAGGCTGCGCTTATGCGCAGTGCTCGGTTTTCCGGTTGTCTGCCTTCTTGGCGTGGCGGCCATGTCCCTGGCGGCGCAAGCCGTTCCCGTCCCGGCCGATCTCACCGCCAAAGGCGTTGCCCCGGGCGCTTCGCCCACGGACATGGCCGATGCTTTCAAGGGCATCCCCTACCGGGACGACGGGACTCTGGACGAACAGGGCCGCTATACGCTCTTTGAGCGGCCGGACCAAATTTTCCAGACCCCCGGGCTCAATTGCAGCGGGTTTGTTTTGTCGCTTTCGCGGTATCTTCTTGGCCGCAACATTGGCCTGGCCCAAGCGGCCCATGACCGGCTCGGCGATTCCGGGCCGGACTCGCCACTGGGCAAGGATTGGGACTTCGGCTGGGACCTGATTTGGAACATCGCCTCGCTTGCGGCAAACCCCAGGATCCTTTCGCCGCCCGGGGCGCCGGACGCCGCGCAAGGAAACGACGGGGCGACGCAACGAGGATTTGCGCTGTCGGACGCCGCCGCCTGGGGCGCGGCGCTTGGCCAAATGCGGCCAGGGACCATGGTCCTCGGCAGCGTCAGCAAGACGACCCCGGGCGGGCCGCGACATTACCACGTCGTCTTGATCCTGCCGGCAAGGGACGGGCGTGTCCTGCTCTACCACGCTACCCCAAAAACCGGGGTGCACCGCTTGGAAATCAGCCATCCGGATGGCCTGCGCTTCTTCATTGAGGAAATGCAGCGCGGCGCAAGCAAGAAAATGATCCTGCTTTTGGAGGCGGCCCTGCCGGCGCCAAGGCGAGATCGCTAGAAATTCTTGTCCAGCACCAGATGGGAGAGGTAGCCCGAGACGAACGCCGCGTAATAAGGAAAGGTCATTTTCCAGGTCAAGCCGTAAAACATCTCGGGCAAAATGATGACGGGCAGGGGAACCAAGAGCATGGCCCACCAGGAGTGCGTCCAGCCGCGGTGCGGGCCGAGCGCCGGAAGCAACCCGCAAAAACCGATCACGGCCGCCCATTTGTATTGCCCTTTCAACAAGAGCACCGCATCGACCACGGCCAAAGCGCCGTAATACAGATGTCTGCCTTTGCTTGACGTGTCCACGTCCGGGAAAAGCGCCCCCAGAATCGCCAGAACGCCCATCAGGACGGCTTGAGGCGGAGCCGCCCGGTATTCGACAAGCCACGCTCCCAAACCGGCCGCCAGGGCGTAAAATACGATGCCTGCGCCTATATGGGCTTTATATCCCGGCACTCCGCCAACCTTGCGCTATCCTTACACGACCGCAGCCACACCCCGAGGAGGGGAACCCACTTCATTTTGAAAGAAATGGAGTGTACGCGAATAGACCAGGGCAACCCTTCGCGCTTTGTCCTCTCGTGCTTTGACGAGGCTCTCACGGCATCGGGGATTTTCCGCTCAGCGCTGCCTGGCCTGGTAGCGCATGATCTTTTTCTCCAAGCGGCGGCTAAAGGCGGTCAGGACATAACAGATGACAAAATACAACAGGGCGATGGTGATGAAGATTTCCGTCGGAGCGACCATGGTCCGGTTGTTTACTTGGGTTGCCGCCTTGGTGAGTTCGTTGACGCCGATGATAAAAGCCAGGGAGGTGTCCTTGGTCAGGCTCACGAATTGGTTCACGAACGAAGGAACCATATTGAAGAGAGCTTGCGGCAATATGACGTGGCGCATGGCCCGCATGCGGCTTAAGCCCGTGCCCCGGGCGGCTTCCATCTGGCCCTTGGGCAGGCCCAAGACCCCGGCCCGGACGATCTCGGCGATGTAGGCGCTGGTGAAAATAATCAATGAGATAAGGGCGCTTTGGTGCCCTGGCAGGCTTCTGCCCCACAGGACCGGCGCCAGGAAATAAAACCAGAAAATGAGCATGAGCAGCGGTGTGCCGCGAATGATCTCAATGTAGGCCAAGGCGGGCAAATACAGCCAGCGCTTTTTCGACAGCCGCATGAGCCCGAACACCAAGCCAAGCCAAAACGCCCCGAAAATTCCCCCGAGCGCCATCAGAATGGTCATGGCCAAGCCGCCGAGCTCTCCATGCGGATACGCCCCGACGAGCAAGTAAGTCAGGTTGTTGGCAATGACGTTCCAATGCATGACTGGCGGCTTCCAATCTAATACGGAATGAGCTTGAGCACCCGTTTGTTATAGATGTTGACGGTAAACGAGACCACGAGCGATATGGCGAGATAAATCAAGGTCGCCACGGTGAAGGCCTCAAACCCATGGAACGTGTAAGACTCGATCTGCCTGGTCATGTAGGTCAGGTCCATGACGCCGATGGTCATGACCAGGGAGGAATTTTTCACTACGTTCAAGAACTGGGAGATCAGCGGCGGAATGATAATCCTGAACGCCTGGGGCAGGATGACGAAGCGCATGGATTGCAGGAAGGACAATCCCGTGGCCCGCGAGGCTTCGATCTGGGTTTTGGGTATGGCGAAAATCCCGGAGCGGATGTCTTCGGCAATGAACGCCGCCGTATACACGGTCAGGGCGATGACTCCGGCGGCAAACTCGAAATCCTGACGGTAAAGCCATTTGTTGACGACTTCCGGCAAGACGGAATAGGAGCCGAAATACCAAAAAAATATCTGCACCAGAAGCGGCGTGTTGCGGAAAAATTCCGTAAACGCAACGCTGAACCAGACCAAGGGCCTCATCCGGGTCAGCCTGAGCACGGCGATAAGCGTCCCCAGGGCCAAAGAGCAGAAGATGGCCAGAGCGGAAATCTTGAGTGTGGTGGCCAATCCCTGAACGATCCAACCGCCGTATTCCCCGCCCAGGACAAGTTTCCAGTCGAAAGTATAAGCCAACCAACGCCTCCGGCTAAGCAACCGCCCGGTTCATGCCGTTTTGCGTCCGCAGGCCGGGATCAATCCGGCCCACGGACGATTTGGATCGTTCAGGCTAAGGCCACAGTTCCATTTTCCAGGTCAAGGGGATGTAGTTCTTGGTGTCCTTGCCGAACCATTTGGCGTAGACCTTCTGGTATTCCCCGGTTTCCCACATTTTCATCAGGGTCTGGTTGACGTAGTTGCGGAATTTGGAATCGTTTTGCACCACGCCCAAGCCGTAGGGTTCGGCCGAGATGTAATCGCCGACGATGTCCCAGTTGTCGGGGTTGTCGTCGCTGTACTTGATGCCGACCAAGATGGCTTCGTCCGTGGTCACGGCCTCGACCTTGCCCTGCTTGAGCGCCAGGAAAGCCTCGGGGTAGGTCTCGAAGGAAACCACGGTGCAGTCCGGTTCGGCCTTTTTCATGTTTTGCTCGGAAGTGGAGCCCTTGGCCGAACCGACTTTCTTGCCGGCAAGATCCTTGGCCGATTTGATGTCGCCGCCTTTCTTCACCAACAGCCGCTGGCCTGTCATGAAGTAGGTGATGGAGAAATCGACCTGGCTTTCGCGTTGTTTCTGGTGGGTCATGGTGGCGGCGACGATGTCGACCTCGCCCTGGGTGAGCAGAGGAATGCGCGTGGCCGAGGTAACCGGCTTGAGTTCGAGTTTCACACCCATCTGGTCGGCGATGTATTTCACGATGTCGATTTCAAATCCGACGATATCCTTGGTTTTTTCATCGACGAAGCCAAACGGCTGCTGCGAATCCTTGATGCCAGCGACCAGCTTGCCCTTGGCCTTGATGTCTTCGAGTTTGCCCGCCTGGGCGGTGGAAACGGCAAACATCAGCGCCATGAGCGCCGCAAAAATTCCCGTCCATTTACGCATGCGAAACCTCCCTGTCTTCAAATACCGGTCAGGCGGACTTCCGCCATACCTCCTCCCCAGCCGTCCGGCGGGCTCCCGCGAGGCCCCGCCTATAGAATCTCCCGCAAGAAGGCCTGAGCCCGTTCATGCTTGGGTTTGCTGAAAAATTCCTCGGGCGGCGCCTCCTCCAGGATAATGCCGCCGTCCATGAAGATGACTCTGTCGGCGACCTCGCGGGCAAAACCCATTTCATGGGTCACGCAAAGCATGGTCATCCCGTCGCGCGCCAAATCTTTCATGACGTTTAAGACCTCGTTGATCATCTCCGGGTCAAGCGCGGAGGTCGGCTCGTCGAACAACATGACCTTGGGCTTCATGGCCAGGGCTCTGGCGATGGCCACGCGCTGCTGCTGGCCGCCGGAAAGTTCGGCCGGATATTTGCGCGCCTGATCGTGGATGCCGACGCGTTCGAGCAGCTCCAGGGCGAGTCGTTCCGCCCCGGCCTTGGGCACGCCCTTGACCTTGACCGGAGCCAGGGTGATATTTTTAAGAACCGTCAGATGCGGATACAGGTTGAACTGCTGGAAAACGATGCCGATGTGGGTTCGCAGTTCGTTGACATCGACATCCCTGCCGTGGATGTCGAGGCCTTCGATCAGTATTTTCCCCTGCTGGTATTCCTCCAACCGGTTGATGCAGCGGATCAAGGTGCTTTTCCCCGAGCCGCTTGGGCCGCAAATGACCAGCACTTCGCCGCGCTCGACGGTATCGGTGATATCCTTGAGGACCTGGAAATCCCCGAACCATTTGCTCAGGGATATGATTTCGATCATGCCCATGCGTGAGACCGCCAGCCGATTCGAAAGTTGAAAATTTCCAGTGCGTTACACGAACACACGTACGCCATCTGTTCTTATGTAGGGGAAGCGGTCCATTGTCAAGAATGGAGCGGCGGAAAGCAGCCTAACCGGGGCTCTTGCTTTTGACAACACAATAAAGTTTAATTATGCTGCTTTGTTTCACGCCCACTCGCCACAACTTATCCTGGAATACGCCATGGCCCAATTGCGCCGAATTAAAGGCTTCGCCGACCTCCTCCCGGACGATTGCCGGGTCTACGCCCACATGGAGCAAACCGCCCGCGAGGTCTTCACCCGCTATGGCTGCCAGGAGATTCGGGTCCCCATCCTGGAAAAAACCGAGCTCTTCGCCCGCTCCATTGGCGACGAAACCGACATCGTCCAAAAGGAAATGTACACCTTCGCCGACCGCAAGGGCAAATCCCTGACCCTGCGGCCGGAAGCCACGGCCGGCGTCCTGCGCGCCTTTATCGAGGAAAATCTCGACGCCCAGGGTGACGACGCGGTCAAGCTATACACCTGCGGCCCCATGTTCCGCTATGAACGGCCCCAAAAAGGCCGCATGCGCCAGTTCCATCAAATCAACGTCGAAGCGGTGGGGCAGGCCGCTCCCCAACTCGACGCCGAAATGATCCTGATGCTGACCATGTTTTTGCGTCAACTGGGCCTGACCGCCCTCACTCTGGAAATCAATTCCCTCGGTTGTCCGGGCTGCCGTCCGGCCTACCAGGACGCTCTCCAGGATTTTTTCAAGGGTATGCACAAGGAGCGCCTGTGTGAGGACTGCCTGCGCCGCAAGCTGACCAACCCACTGCGCGTGCTCGATTGCAAGGCGCCGGGCTGCCGCGAACTGGTGGCCGGCGCTCCGGTCATTTCCGACTTTTTGTGTCCCGAATGCCGGGCGCACAACGATACCGTTCTGAGCCTTCTTGACCGGGCCGGGCAAGACTACATGCTCAACGCTCGCCTTGTCCGGGGACTCGATTATTACGTGCGCACCACCTTCGAGGTCAGTTCGCGCGACATCGGCGCGCAAACCGCCGTGGCAGGAGGCGGCCGTTACGACGGCCTGGTCAAGTCGCTTGGCGGCCCGGACCTGCCCGGCATCGGTTTTGCCTGCGGCATGGAGCGCCTGGCCCTGCTGCTCGGGGCAAAACAGGCCAAGCCTGTTGACTTCTACCTTGCCGTGCTCGATCCGCGCGGTCTCGATCCAGCCCTGCTGTTGGCCCAGACGTTGCGAAGAAACGGCCTTTGCGGCGAAACAGCGCTTGAGGTCAAAAGCGTCAAAAGCCATTTGCGCCGCGCCAACAAGCTAAAGGCCAGGTACTGCCTTCTCCTTGGCGAACGGGAGATCGAGACCGGGAACGTGGAAATCAAAAACATGCTGGACACGACCCAGCAAACCATCCCGTTTGAAAATATCCTGGCGGTATTGACCCCGGAGGAATTCTAACCACGACGCCAGCCTGCCGCATACGCGCGGCGGACGCAACCCTGGCGAAGATACGCACAAGGACGACCATGCAAGACGATCGCATTGCCGACGACTCGATGCACCGCCATCTCGAACCTCTTGGCGGCTGGCGCCGCACCCACTCGTGCGGCGAACTGACCCAGGAAGCCTGCGGCAGCGACATATGCATCATGGGCTGGGTGCAGTTCCGGCGCGATCACGGCGGGCTGATCTTCATCGACCTGCGCGACCGCGAAGGCCTGACCCAGATCGTGTTCAGCCCCGAGGAAAGCGCTGACGCCCATGGCCGGGCGCATCTTCTGCGCACCGAATACGTGCTCGCGATCAAGGGCGCGGTTCGCCCGCGCCCGGAGGGCATGGCCAATCCGGCCATGGTCACCGGCATGATCGAGGTGGCGGTAAGCGAATGGAAGCTCTTGGCCACCTCCAAGACCCCGCCCTTCGCCATCGAAGACCGCAGCGACGCGGCCGAGTCGCTGCGCCTCAAATACCGCTATCTCGACCTGCGCCGCCCGAAGCTGGCCAAGAACTTCATCTTGCGCCACAAAGCCTCCCAAAGCGTGCGGCGCTATCTCGACGGCCTGGGCTTTCTCGAAATCGAGACCCCCATCCTGACCAAAAGCACACCCGAGGGCGCGCGCGATTTTCTCGTCCCCAGCCGATTGAGCCAGGGACAGTTTTACGCCCTGCCCCAGTCGCCGCAGCTTTTCAAGCAACTGCTCATGGTCTCGGGGCTGGAGCGCTACTATCAGATCGTCAAATGCTTCCGTGACGAAGATCTGCGCGCCGACCGGCAGCCGGAATTCACCCAGATCGACATCGAAATGTCCTTTGTCGAAGAAGAAGCGGTCATGTCCATGGCCGAGGGGCTGGTCCGGACCCTTTTCCGGGAAACCATCGGGGTCAATCTGCCCGAACCTTTTCCGCGCATGACTTACGGCCAAGCCATGGCCGAATACGGCTTAGACAAGCCCGACATCCGTTTTGCGCTGCAACTGCGCGACGTGACCGACATCGTGCGCGGCTCGCAGTTCAAGCTCTTCGCCCAGGCCGAACTGGTCAAGGCCCTGGCCGTTCCCGGCGGCGGCGAACTCTCGCGCAAGGAAATCGACGAATTGACCGAGTTCGTCAAAATATACGGAGCCAAAGGCCTGGCCTGGATCAAGATCAAGGACGATGAGTGGATATCTCCGATCGCCAAATTCTTGAGCGCAGCCGAGCGCGACGCTCTGGTCAAGGCCTGTTCGCTTGCTCCCGGCGACATCGTCTTTTTCCAGGCCGCAGCCCCCGAGGTGGTCAACCAGGCCCTGGGAAACCTGCGTCTGAAGCTCGGCGAACGCTTCGGCCTGATCGACGATTCCCGCTTCGAGCCGCTTTGGGTGACGGACTTTCCCCTGCTTGAGTTCAACCCCGAAGAAAAACGCTTCGCGGCCATGCACCACCCTTTCACTGCGGCGCAGGACGGGCATATGGAACTGCTGCGCGGCGACCCGGCCAAGGCCATGGCCAAGGCCTACGACATCGTGCTCAACGGCAACGAGATCGGCGGCGGTTCGATCCGCATCCACGACGCCGCAATGCAGTCCGCGATGTTCGACGCCCTCGGCATTAGCAGGGAAGACGCCGAAAACCGCTTCGGATTTCTGCTCAACGCCTTGCAATACGGCGCGCCGCCCCATGGCGGCATCGCCTTTGGCCTGGACCGGATCATCATGCTTCTGACCGGAGCGAAATCCATTCGCGACGTGATCGCCTTTCCCAAGACCCAAAAGGCGACCTGCCTGATGACCGAAGCGCCAAGCGATGTATCGCCGGCCCAGTTGCGCGAGCTGGGCATCAAACTCAGGGAGCGCCCCGTCAAGCAACCCCCCGAAGAGCAAAACGTGGGCCTGGATCTGTAGACAATACGAAAGAAAATCCATTCGGAAAACTCATGGCGCGCCAGATACTCAAATACCCGCATCCTTTTTTGTGCGAGAAAGCCTATCCGGTCGAGGAAATCACTCCCGATCTCAAGGATCTCGTCGCTAAAATGGCTGAAATCATGTACGACAGCGAGGGCGTGGGACTGGCCGCACCCCAGATCGGGCAATGCTCCCGGGTAGTGGTGATCGACCTGTCGGGTCCGGAAAAACGCGAAGCCCTCCAGGTCTTCATCAACCCCGAGATCGTCCGCGCCGATGGCGTCGAGGTCAAAGACGAGGGTTGCCTGAGCGTTCCTTTCGGCTACCGCGCCGATGTCAAGCGCGCTCAAACCGTCACGGTCAGGGCGCAGGATCTGGAGGGCAACGAATTCGAAGTCGAGGCCGAAGGCCTTTTCGCCCGGTGCCTGCAACACGAGATCGACCACTTAAACGGCAAACTTTTTATCGACCACATCAGCCGGCTTAAGCGCTCTCTGTTCGATGGCCGGATCAAAAAAAGCCGGCGCCTCAAAAAAGACGCTGATTAACCGCCCGCGCCCGGGCGACGCTTGCGAGGCGAACAAATCCATGACCCTTGATTGCGTCTTTATGGGCACCCCGAAATTCGCGGCAAGCATCCTCTCGTCCCTTCTCGCCTGGCCCGGCTGCCGGATTACCGGCGTGTTCACCCAGCCCGACCGGGCCTGCGGCCGAGGCCAAAAATGCAAGCCCACGCCGGTCAAGATCCTGGCCCTGGACCACGGGCTGCCCGTTTACGACCCGCCTCATTTCAAGAGCCAAGAGAACATGGATCTCTTGCGGGCGCTGTCCCCGGACGTTTTGCTGGTCGCCGCCTATGGGCTCATCTTGCCGCGCGCCGTCCTCGATATCCCAAAACTCGCCGCCATCAACGTGCACACCTCGCTTTTACCCAAATACCGCGGAGCGGCGCCAATCCAGCGCGCCGTCCTGGCCGGTGAGACCGCAACCGGCGTGACCATCATGCGCATCGAAGAACAGCTCGACTCCGGCCCCATCCTCATGCAGCGAGCCCTGGCCATCGGCGCCGACGAAAGCGCCGGGGAACTGGAAAAACAACTGGCCGATCTGGGCGCGCGCCTGCTCATGGAAACCCTGGGCAGACTGGGCCAAGGCAGGGTAAGCGCCATAGCCCAGGATCACGGCCAAGCCACCTATGCCGCCAAGGTGGAAAAGTCCGAAGGCCGCATCGACTTTAGCCGGCCCGCGCAACAGGTCCACAACCGTATCCGGGCCATGACCCCTCGGCCCGGCGCCTACTTCGATTGGATCGCCCCGGGCCGCGACGCCCCCGTGCGCCTGTCGCTTCTGCCCGGGCGCATCGGTAGCGAGCTCAGTCCCGGCTCGTTTTCGCCCGGAACGATCATCGGCCTGCAAGGAGAGGAACTCGCCATTGCCTGCTCCGACCGGGCCTATCTTGTGCCTTGCCTCCAACCTGCGGGCAGAAAGGTCCAGGGCGCCAGGGCGTTTGCTTGCGGCTATTTGAGCAAACTCGACTGCCGCTAGGGCGTAACTGACTGTCCGGGAATGGAGCGCCGCACACAGTGACGGCGGGCGTGTTTGTTTGCAAAGTGGAACGTTCGCGGGACGAAAAATAGACAAGGAAGCGTGAGATGATCTCCGGAATGCTCTGGATGCTTTTGATATCCGTTTTGCTTTTCTGGTTCCCCGGCGGAGCGTTCGTGGCCGGGCTGGTCGGAGGAAAAAAGCCGGTGGCGTGGGCGCCGCGATCATGGCCGTGTTTTTCCCAGGGATTGTGTTGTGCCTTTTGCTCTTTTTCTTTTCGTCGCTCCTGACCGGACTGCCCATCATCGGAGCCTTGGCTGCTTCCGGGGGGTTTCTGTGGTATTTTTCCAATATCGGCTTACTGTTGCTTGGCGCCATCCTCGGCGGTTTGATGCACTAAGCGGCGCATCCCCATCCTATCGCGCAGGCCTCATTGATCTCCAGGGCGGAAAACTATCCCCCTCCGGCAGGGTGCGCCGCAGCCGCCGCCAGCTCGTTGATGAGACCGTCGATGATTTCATACTTATTGATCAGGTACGTCCCTGACCTGATTTTTTGCTTGAGTTCATCGATCCTGCGCAGCCGGTCGAGCTTTTCCCCTTCGGGGCACTCGCGCGGGGACGGCAATACAAGCGATTGTGTGCTGTTCATAGGCTCATCCTTGAGCAAATTGGTTCCGGCTCAAATCCCTCAAGCCTCGACTCTCTTATCGACGCCGGGGGGGGCCATCTTTACGCCCCGCAGTGAAATAAACGAATTTACCTTCTTGCTCGGCGTAACCATTGACGATCGGCTAACGACGCATTTTACTCCATACACACTACGCCCGCGTCTTTTTTGCACGGAAGGCAAAAAAAAGGCCCATCCGGAACCGGATGGGCCTTTTGACATCGATTATCCTGGCTTAAACGCCTTCTTTCTCCATTCGGATCGAAGTCGCGATCTTCCACAAAACCGTCAGGACCAGCGCGCCGATGGAATAGACCATCAGGGTGATCATGAGCTCCGGTATGGTCGGCATGTAGCTCGTGACCTTCTCGAAGGGGTTGGGGGTGAAGCCCGCGACGATCAGGGCCATGCCCTTGTCGATCCAGGTTCCGATGACCAGCATGATCAAGGCGTAGGGCAGCACATTCTGATTATATCGGATTTTCACCGGAATGAGCAAGGCGAGGCTGCCAAGCCCAAGCACCACGGCGGTCCACATGAAGGGCACGAGATTATTCACGCCGTCCAGGCCCGAAAACAGGAAGACCATCGGATCGGTTTCGCCGGGAATGTTGCTGTAGAAGGCGGTGAACATCTCAAGCAAAACGAAGAAGACGTTCACGCACATGGCGTATGTGATGATCGTGGCCAGGGCCTGGATGGCTTCCTTGCCGGGCTCGAACTTGGTCAGTTTCCGCAGGAACATGATCAAGAGGAGCAGAAGAGAGGGTCCGGAGCAAAAAGCCGAGGCCAGAAACCGGGCGGCCATGATGGCGGTCAGCCAGTAATGCCGGCCGGGAAGGCCCGCGTACAGGAAGGCCGTGACTGTGTGGATGGAGAAAGCCCACATGATTGAAAGGTAGACCAGGGGCTTGATCCAGGAAGGAGGCGGCACGTCCTTTTTATAGCACTGCAGGCTGGTCCAGCCGATGACCAGGTTCAGGACCAGGTAGCCGTTTAAGACCAGCATGTCCCAGAACAGGACAGAATTGGGCGTGGGGAAGAGGATCACGTTGAGCATGCGCTGGGGCTGGCCGATGTCCACGACGATAAAGCCCAGGCACATGGTCACGGCGGCGATGGCCAGGAACTCGCCCAGAATGATCATCTTGCTGAACGCTTTGAAATGATGAAAGTAATACGGCAAAACGAGCATGACCGCAGAGGCGGCCACGCCGACCAGATACGTGAACTGGGCGATGTAGAAACCCCAGGACACGTCGCGGCTCATGCCGGTGACCGTCAGACCGTAGCTCAACTGGTAGAGGTAAAACCCGAATCCCAGACCGATGGCGGCCGCAAGGACAAAAAGCAAGCCCCAGTATCGCGGAGAACCTCGTAGCGCTTTTTCCAGCATGGCCTCACCTCAGATGATGTAGTAGACGCCGGGCTGGGTGCCGGCATCCGGTTTGCGGCGGATGGCGAAGTTTTCACGAAGCGCCTTGCGGACTTCGGACCCCGGGTCTTCGAGATCGCCGAAGAAGATGGCCCCGTCCGCCGCCTCGACGCAGGCCGGCATAAGGCCTTGCGCCAGACGTTCGACGCAGAAGGTGCATTTTTCCACCACGCCCCGGGTTCTGGTCGGGAACAGGGGATTTTGCTCCTTGATATACGGCCTCGGGTCCATGAAGTTGAAGCTGCGGGCGCCGTAGGGGCAGCCTGCCATGCAATAGCGGCAACCGATGCAGCGGTGGTAGTCCATCATGACCAGCCCGTCTTCGCGCTTGAAGGTGGCCTTGGTCGGACACACCCGGACGCAGGGCGGTTCGGTGCAGTGGTTGCACAGCATCAGGAACTTGCGGTGCTCCACCTTTTCGGCGACGAAGTGGTTGTGCTCGGTGGGAAAGGTTTCCTCGTAGTCGCCTGTAAACAACCATTTAATGTTCTGCCTGGTCGGGATATCCGGCACATTGTGGATCGTGTGGCAGGCTTTGACGCATTTTTGCAGCAGGGCGTCATCGAATTTCTTGGTGTCGATGACCATGGCCCAGCGTTTGGCGTGCAAAGGACTGTTATAGTTCGCGGCAGTGGGGGGGGTGGGGGCGGCCGAGGCGATCCCCTTGCCCAACAGTCCCAGAGAACCGGTGCCCAAGCCCAGGGCGGAAGCGCCGGCAAGTTTCAGGATCGTTCTTCTGGTCTTGTCCATTATTTGCCCCCCTTCGGCGTGGTGAGATGGCAATTCCAACAATAGGGGGCCACGCCCACCGAATTATGGCACTTGTCGCAGAACTTCTCCTTGTCGGAGTGGCAGCTCATACAGGTGTTGGTCAGACTCATGCTGTATTTCACGCCCTTGGCGTTGGTGTAAACGCGCTCGCCTTCCCGGACGACCTTGTCGCGCCAATGATCGAGGATTTGCATGTGCGAAGTGCGCATGGTCTCGGTGTCCTCGATGCACTCGGTCTGGTTGGCGGGCAGCTTCAACTCGACCCGGTAAACGGCTTTGCCCTTGGCCCAGAAGGGGAACGTCACGACGGCCAGGAACACGAGCAAGGCCGGGATGATGTATTTGGCGTGGTACATTATTCTTCCTCCTCCGCATCCTCAAAGCCCGGCAGCGGCTCTTGGCGCATATTCATGGTGCGCTCCTGCTCGCCCTCCATGACCAGCGCGTTGGCCACCAGCTCGTGCAGGCCGGCGACCTGGACACCAGGGGCCCAGTAGTCGCACAGAGGAGGCAGAGTGGCCCGGTCGATGGCGCAGATGGTGACCAGGGTGTTCACCTGGTTTTTCTCTTGGACGTACTTGACGGCGCTTCCCCTCGGCAGACCGCCGCGCATGCGCATCTCCATGAACTCCTCATTGTTGAGGCCCGCGCCGCCGCCGCAGCAGAAGGTCTGCTCGCGGATGGTCTCTTCGGGCATATCGACGAAGTTCTCGCAGACGTTTTTGAGCACGTAGCGGGGCTCTTCAAACAGGCCCATGCCCCGGGCCGGGTTGCAGGAATCGTGGAAGGTGGTGCGCAAGTTCGCGTTGCGGCTCGGATCGAGCTTGAGCTTGCCGTTCTTGATCAGGTCGGCGGTGAATTCGGCGATGTGGAGCATCTTGGTTCCGGCGGCGGCGTCGAAGCGAGTGCCGGTGATCGGGCTGACCGGGGTTTCCAGGAAGTCGGCCGGACCGTTCATGGTGTCCATGTACTGGTTGATGACGCGCCACATGTGGCCGCACTCGCCGCCGAGTATCCATTTGACGCCCAGACGCTTGGCTTCGGCGTACATCTTGCCGTTTAACTTCTTCATCATCGTGTCGGAGGTGAACAGGCCGAAGTTGCCGCCCTCCGAGGCGTAGGTGCTCCAAGTGTAGTCCAGGCCGAGCTCATGGAAGAGCATGATGTAGCCCATGTAGGTGTAGATGCCCGGATCGGCGAAGATATCGCCGGAGGGGGTGATGAACAGAATCTCGGCGCCCTTTTTGTTGACCGGCGGTTCGATGTGGATGCCGGTAATGGTCTCGATGTCTTCGCACAAAAAGTCCATCATATCCTTGTAGGCGTGCGGTTGGATGCCCAGGTGGTTGCCGGTGCGGTTGCAGTTGGCCGCCGGCTCCAGGATCCAGTTGATATTGCAGCCGACCAGCGTAAGCAGCTCGCGCGCCATCATGGTGATTTCCGCAGTGTCGATGCCGTAGGGGCAAAAGAGCGAACAGCGGCGGCACTCGGTGCACTGGTAGAAATACATGAACCATTCTTTGACAACGTCTTCTTCAAGCTTTCGCGCTCCAGCCAGCCGGGAGAGGATCTTGCCGGCCACGGTGAATTCGCCCCGGTAGATCGAGCGCAAAAGCTCGGCGCGCAGCACCGGCATGTTCTTGGGATCGCCCGAACCGATGTAGAAGTGGCATTTGTCGGCGCAAGCCCCGCAGCGTACGCAGATGTCCATGAAGACCTTAAAGGAGCGGTATTTGTCCAATCGCTCCCGGAAGCCCTTCATGATGATTTCACGCCAGTCCGGGGGCAGTTTCCAATCCGCGTCGGTCGGGGACCATTCGCGGGGGTTGGGGAAGCCCAAATACTTCAGGATGTCGGGCTTGCCGGGATAGCTGAACGTGCCGGGCCGAAAATCGGCCGGGACGTCCATCCACCCCTTCACCGGGGTGGAATAATTGATTTTCACAAGCTCTTCTGGCGGTGGAAGCTTAGCCATAGTCGCTCCTTTTTGCACCTAATTGCGGTTGCCTGGCCCTTAGGCCTCTTTTTCAACGGGAAGTCCCGCCTCGATCATCTTCTCCCGGAAGTCGTCCTCGTAGGCCGCATACGAATGCGGCTTGATCGCGGGGTCGTTCCAGGGATTGGTGTAATGTTGCCGGCGGGTGTTGTTGGGCAGGTTTCGAGTCGGGCTCAAAAACACGCCGGCCAGATGCATCAGCTTGCTGAACGGGAAATAAGCGAGCAGGCAGCTGACCAGAAACAGATGCACGAAGAAGGTGGTTTCCAAGGCCTTTTCAGGCAGCGCGGGCTTGAACGAAAGCAGCCCCATGGTGAGCTCCTTGATGGAGATCACGTCGGCCTTGATGAAATAACGCATATAGATGCCGGAGATGGCGATTCCCAGAAGGAGGAAGAGCGGGAAGTAATCCTGGGCCAGGGAAATATAGTTGACTTTGACGTCAACGATGCGGCGCAGCAAAAGAAACGTGAGGCCGACCAGGATGAGCAGGTCGGTTTGATAGAGAGTGGGAATGCCAACTTGCAGGATGCTGTCCAAAAATTCGATTTTCTGGATGCAGGCGGGCACGGGATCCAGGAACAGGCGCATGTGCCTGATGAGGATGGTGAAGAAAGCCATGTGGAAGATCAGGGCGAAGAGCCACAGAAACTTGGCCGAACCGTACACCACCTTCACGTTATCGACGCGCAGGTCGATCTTGGTGTTGCGGAACAGGGAGCGGAAAGTCACCACCTCGAGAATCATGCGGATGACCGTTCCGGTGACGGTGTAGGGGTTATCCCAGGGGCTGTTTTTGATCCACGGCAAGGATTTCTGCTGGCCGCCGGTGGTGGCGATGCTAAACGGCACCGGCGATTTGGCCCAATAAACGATCCTGTAGATGAATCCCGCCAGGAAAACGAGCAGGGCGACGTACGGGATGGCCACCCCGAACAACGTATACATCCCCGCCGACCCAGCCCCGATGGCCGCGATGAAGACCAGCGCCAACACCGCCATAAAGGAGTAAAATGCTGCCATGTGCCCTCACCTCGCTTGAAGCCGCCCCGGGAGGCTTCGTTGATTATTGGGACCATCCCCCGGTCGCAAGCGAGCCCGGCGCCGGGCACGGACAACCTGCTCGGGCCGGGCGCTTACTCCACGGGAGTTTCGCACCTCATGACGTATGCCGGGAGCATCGCTCCCGCTATCCCCGAGGCCGCAAAAAGCCGGCCGCGGGGCGATGCGGCGAGAATTCAATCGTCCCGAGGCCGGGACCTATCGCATTGAATCGCGGCGATTGCCGGAGGCCGGCTACTCCGGGGAGCGATCTTCGCCTCCGGCCTGCACATCGGAATACCCGCAAATTATGTTGGCGCGTTCAAGGAGACGCTTTTGCACGTTCTTGACTTCCTTGATGCGCATTGCATATAATTTTTCCCGGCAATTGGCATAGATGTCCAGAGATAGCAAGGCTAAAGAGTCGATCCTCGACTCCAGCGCGAGCAATTCGACAAACAGGTCCGAGGCCTTGATCTCCGCCCACAGATCTTCACGCAAGACCTTTTTGAGCAGATAAATGAAGGATACCGCCTCGGAAGGCTTGAAATCCTGCACCGCCCTGACCCGAACGATATCGTCCAAAAAAACCGCAGCCTGTTCTTGATACGATCCATTTTCGTCCGCCAGCAAGCACGTCAGAATACCCTGGATTCCCTCGCGAATCCGGTTGCCGACCGGATTGGTGAACTGGTTTCTCTGCTGCTTCCACAGGAGGGCCGTTTCCTTGGCGTAGGTCGCTAAAATCAGATCGAGCCACCGCGAGAGGAGGGGCTCTTTATTTTTCTCGATCAGGTCCGACAGGGTGGGCATGGGCTCTTCGGAAGGGTTGCTCTCCTTGCGCTCGGGCGAGGAGAATCGTTTATTTTTTCACAAACGCGGGGAACATACCAAAACACCTCGAAAAGTAAAGATCAAAACCACGGACGAACCGCCGTGAAGCGCCACGGACACACTGGCGCCCGCGCAGACGTCCGGAATCAGGTGTCGCCTGTTTTTACACACATAAAGCACACCCGCGCTTTCTCCTGCCCGCCTTGCCAGAAGGCGGCGCCAACTGGCCGCAAAGCAGGCTGCCGCGAACTTGACTCAACGGCTTAATGGGCGTATAAAAGAAATAGCCATCAATAATAGTGCCATAAAAACATTCCGGTAACTGACGCAATGGACCTTTCCACCCCGGACGACATAAAAACAGTCACACACGAAGACCTCGCTCGCGACCTCGGGGTTTCAGTCACGACGGTCAAAAATTACCGCCGCCAGTTCGGCGCATTTTTACCGATTGCCCGTGAAGGAAGACCGCTCCGCTTTCATGCCACGTCGTTGGAAGTTTGCCGGAAAATCCGAAGCCTGTTTGGCGATGGACTGCCCGTAAAAAAAATAACCGAGGTGCTGTCCCTTGAATTTCCTAGCTTTTTTAAATATCGTCACTTATCGAAAGCATCTGGGTCGACACACGGCCCGATCTCTTTGGAAGATTTGTCCCCCATGGCGAACGAACAATCCGGGCCGGCCGAGGGCTTACCGGAACGACTGAAGGCCGTGGAAACCCTTTTCGAAAACACCAGCCGGCGCGTCAGCCGAGTGGAAAAACTTCTGGAAGATCTTTTTGCCCTGCACAACCGCTCCAACACACTGCAAAACGAACTTCTCGCCAAACTCGAATCCTTGATCGAACTGCCCGGCAAAACCGGCTACGCCGTAGGGCCGTCCCAAGGCGTTTCTCGGAAAGAAGCCCGGCCGGAAGTCGCGGAGGAAGCTGCCTCCCCGGGCTATGCACAAAGGGTAAGCCCGGATGATTTATTTGCCCCTCCGGCCGATCTCGCCCTTTTGCCGGTCGTCATTTTTTCAGAACTCGGCGAATTCCTGGGGGTAACGGACAAGAAGGGCCGTCCGTTCACATTGAAGGAATTTCAGGCCTTTCTGGAAAGACGGGCGGCCGGGCTGGGAAAATTCGATTCGACATGGTCGCTCGACCAGGACGCCTGGGTGTTGACTTTTGGCGGCAGCGGCCCAAGTAGCGGCCAGGTCCACGACCACTATTTTCGGCGCACGAAAACCACCAAAGGCAATCTCGTGGCCCATTTCTATCAATTACGGATCAACGGGAACGTCGTGACCAAGGCTTTTTTACATGCCTTTTTGCGCCAAATAAAAGACTTCTTGGAATAAAACGAGCTCTAGCGGCCAGAGGGAGGCGAACCCGGCAGATCCGGTAAAAAACGAACATCGCCGGTCAGCACGCCCAAGTCGCGGTTGTCACCGCCCGCTCCGCGCGTGGCGGGATTATAGGCGCGGTCCAATTTGCCGCTCAGGCGCACGGTTTGGCCAATACGGTCGCCGGTGGGGTAGCCAAGCCTCTTGGCCGCCGCCGAGTCCAAAATCACCTCGTCGAACTCCCGGCCGTCCAAGAAAAGCGTGAGCCGTTGACGGCCGCCGGGAATATTGGGCGCGGCCCCCTGAAACTCCAAAAACATCACGTCATTTTCGACCCTCACGGGAAAGCCGAATTCCCGCATAGTCCACCGCCGCCCAAGCGCGTCGCCAGCCTCCCTCGGATACAGGCCGTATGCGGCGGTCGGCGGCTGCGCAGCCATGGGGCCAAGCAACTGATAACCGGCCACGAGCGCGACCGCGCCGGCAACGACAACGGACCAGCGATGCCGGAGGGCTTTCCCAGGCGGTTGAGGACACAGCCAGGCAAGCAAAAAAAAGATCATGTATTGCTGCGTGTTGAGGATCAGATGGTGGCTCGCCAGGCAAGACGCTCCGTACGCGGTCAGTCCAAGGCCCAGGGCGCGTTTGACCTGACTTCCGCTTGCGGGCTCGCTTACGGCCGGTGAAACACACATCCAGATCAGGCCCAGCATGAGCGCAAATCCCGGCGCGCCGAGTTCGGCGAGAAGTTGCAGATACCAGTTGTGCACATTCTGGCGCGCGGTAGCAGCGGTTTGCGTCCCGCATTTTTCTTCGGAGGCGTCGGAGGCGGCCGAATTTCTGTAAAACGATCCGATGCCGGCGCCGGCGACCGGATCGCTCCACGCCAATTCAAGCGCTCGTTTCCAGAGGCTCAAGCGACTATTGACGGTCTGCACCTCGCCTCTGCTCCGATGCGTCAAAAAATCCCCCGGCAGGCTGATGAGGTTGCGGACGCGCACGACGATGTTGTGACGCATCGAAGTGGAAAGCGTGTCTCCAAAGTCCCTTGTCGCACCGTGGAAAATCCCGCTCAAAACAACCAGCGACACCAGTCCGGCCCCGGTCCAGGCCAGCGCCTTGCGCCTGCTGGTCCGGGAGAGGAGCGCGGCCGCCAAGGCAGCCAAGGCGACCAGCCAGGTGCTGCGCGAATTGGACAAAACGATGCAGGCCAGAAATATCCCGGCTAAACAGCCCGGCAATATCCTTGCTTTCCTCCTGGTTTGGCCAGGACCGGCAATGGCTGGAGGCAACGAGGTGGATAGAAAGAAAACGAACAGCAACACCGCATACCCGGCAAAGGAATGGATGTCGGCAAACGGGGAAAAAAGGCCCGGCAAGCGCATGACCGGATACTGAAAAAAAAGCTGGATAGCGGAAAATACGGCAATGAGCCCGGCCTGCAAGACAATAATCCGGTAAAGACGCCCACTGGGAAGCAAGCTCGGGCTTTCGCGCCGAACCATTTCAAAAAGGCACAGCGCGCAGATCAAGGTCAAGCCAGCCCGGTAAGAAAACAGCACGTCGATCTGGTCAAGCGGCTGAGTAAAGAGAATGCGATAGATAAAAAAATCGGGCGTAAAAAAACGCAATACTCCCAGCATCGAACAAAAGACCACGATAATCAGGCCATGGGAACACACTGCCGCCAGAGGCATGTCCCGGCCAAAGAGCTCCCTGGAAACGGCTTTGCGCGCAGCCCACCCCAGGTACATGCCGCAAAAAAGCGTCTCCAGAAGGATGTTTTCAAGGCCCAGCCGCAAGTGCATAAAACCGCTGACCGGAATAAAAAGGAAAAAACCGATCAGACCGGCAACGGCAAAACGCCAGCCGACAAAAAAAAGCCCCCCCGCCAGACCGAGCCGCAACCAGGGGCTGGGTGTCTGATACGGATTTTGCAGGACAAACCCGGCCAGTTGCAGGAAACACAGGCACAGAGCCAGAACCTGGGCCGCAGCGTAAAACGAAAGCGTCATGAAATCCTTGAGTTTCATGGAGCGCAGCGCCTTCCGGCCAGAATCTGTCGATAAAACGCCGCCATGCCTTCGGCCGAACGTCTGATGTCGAAACGCTCCCGCAAGGTTTCCGTTCGCTCCTGGCGCTCGCGCGCCGGCATGGACGCCCGGGCGAGCTCGGCCAGTTTTGCCGCCCACCGGGCTGGGTCGCGCGGCAAGACATGGGCAAGCCCCGTGGTTTGCGCCTCAAGGTGAAACCCGACCATGTCCGAAATCAGCGCCGTACAGCCGCAGGCCATGGCCTCCAGCACGACGTTGCCGAAATTCTCGTGGCGGCTTGGCAAGACGAAAATATCGGCGGCCGAATACACCGCGCGCAGCGTCTCGGGAGGCAGCCGGTCATAAAAAAACACTCGCCCGGACACGCCGAGCCGGTCAAAGGCGGTTTGAAGCGCAGCCCTGGTTCCGTCGTCGTCGCCGCCCACGAAAACCATCCTGAAATCGATCTCCGAAAGTCGATTGAGCGTCTCGGGCAAGAGATCCAGGCCTTTTTTGTGATGCAGTCTGCCGGCGCTTAAGATGACGCAGACCTCGGGGCCGAAACCCTTGTCCCGGCGCCAGGCTTCCCCGCCGGGGGCGTCGCGCCGCCACAGCGCCGTGTCGATGCCGTTGGGAATGACCCGGGCCAGGCCCGGGAAACGAAAGTGGGCGCACTCCAGACGCTCCATTTCCGAAGTATAATGCACCCCCGAAGCGGCGCGCATGTTGGCGCGCTCGGCAAGCAGATAGTACAGGCTCTTTTTGAGTCTTTTTTGGCCCCAGGAATAGACCCCGAGCGCGCCTCGCGGCGAGACGACATATGGCGTTTTCTCCGCCTGGGCGGCCGCGCGGGCGGCGCGGCTCACCCGCTGCCAGACTCCGGTGACATGGATGATGTCGGCCCAGCCGGCGCGCGCCCGGATGGCCGCCTCCATGTCCGGGCTTTTGACGCCCAGGCCCGGGACGCGTTGATAATACGTCACCGCGACCCCGTTGCGGACAAGCCGCGCGCCGGAGGATACGCCCTCTTCCGGGGCGATTCCCGCGTCGCTGGTCACGACCTCCACTTCATGGCCTTGCCCGGCCAAGGCCTCGCACAACTGGCTGACGCTCAGCACCGGCCCGCCGAATTCCCAAGCCGGGGCATAGACGGGGATGTAATGGATGATTTTCACGTCTCGTTCACCGGCTCCGGCTCACAGTCCGTGGCGGCTGAGATAGCTGCCCAAGGCGTACAGGGCGAAGACCCGCCGGGCCAACTTGTCCGCGCCCGGGTCGCCCAGGCCGCGCAGCATGGTTTCGGGCTTTAGAGTGAACCCGTAGCCCGAGTTCAGGGTCGCGGCGGCTTGAACGAACTCCCCGCGCAACGGCCCGGTCAACATCAGGCCGTAGTCCAGTTCGAAACCGGTCTTGGGCCGGTTGATCACATGCCGGTTTTGGCCGGAAATCACGCCGGCAAGCAGCGGCTTGTTGATTTTGCCCTGCCTGGCCTTGAGCCGCCAAGGCACGCTCAGGACCAGCTCCATATACGCTTTTCCCAGGTAAGGGACGCGCAATTCCTGGTGGTTGGCCATGGCCGCCCAGTCGGCGTCGCGCAGCAGCGTGTTCTTGAGGTAACCCGAGATTTCGGCCAAGGATATTTGGCTCAGTAGGGGCAATGCGCCCGCCCGGCCTGTCTGGCTCGTCTGCTCGGCCTCGGCCCGGTCGCGAAATCGGCCGTGGTCCGGCCAGAGCGCAGCGATCTGGCCAGGTGTGAAAAACCGGCGTTTTTCCGCCACCATGGCGGCAATATCCGGAGCGGCGGAAAGCAGAAGCCCGGCCCGGTCGGCCATGGCCCGGCCTGCCCGGAGATTGGCCATTGCCGGGACGACTGCGCGCATCAAGGGCAACAGACCCGGCACTCGGGCGGCTGCGGCAAGTCCGGCCAGGGTCGCAAAATGTCCGTAGCCGCCGTGGAGCTCGTCGGCTCCGGCGCCGCACAGGGCCACGATGATGCCGGTCTGTTTGGAGGCCTTGGAGACCAAAAAAACGTTGACCCCGTCGTGCGAAGGCTGGTCCATGGCCGCCAAGCCCTCGCGCGTCCAGGCCAGGACGTCTTCTTCGCTCAGGTCGCAGACGGTATGGCGGATGCCTAAATTCGCCGCCGTCAGGGCCGCCAGGCGCGCTTCGCTTACGCCGGCCGATCTGCGGGACACGGTGAAGGCGTGCAAACGGGGCCTGACGCTCAGTGGCGCGGCCTCGGCCAGAGCCGTGGAATCGATCCCGGCCGAGAGAAAAATGCCCACCGGCACATCGGCGACCAGTTGATCCTCGACCGTCGCCGCCAAGAGTCCGGCATGATCCGTTTCGAGCGATCTGGACGAACCGGCTGGAAGTTCACCCCGGCAGGCGGCGGCCACATCCCAATAGCATACGGCCTGGCCAAGCTCCGGACCGGGAACGGCCAGATCCACCACGGCGTAATGCGCCGGTGGAAAGGCGTAGACCCCGGTCAAGATGGTGTATGGCTCGCGGACCGCCCCGGAGACAAGATAATCGCCCAGGCTCTCGGCGCGGACACTGCCGCTCCACAGTCCGCTGTTCTTGATCGCCCTGACCTCGGAGGCGAACAAAAGCCCGCCGCTGGCGGTCCGGGCGTAATACAAGGGCTTGATTCCCACATGGTCGCGAGCGACGATCAGCTTGCGGCCGCCGTGATCGTAGAGCAACAGAGCGAACATGCCGTCGAGTCGCGAAAAAAGGCTCTCTCCCCACAACGCGTAGCCTCGAAGCAGGACCTCGGTGTCGGACTTGGAAAAAAAGGCCGCTCCTCTTTCAGCCGGGCCGGCCGGTCTGGCCGGTCTGGCCGCCTCGATGTCGCGCCGCAACTCCCGAAAATTGTAGATCTCGCCGTTGAAAACAATCACGTTGCCGGTGGCCGGATCGGCCATGGGCTGGGCTGCGGCCGGCGACAAATCGATGATGGCCAGCCGGGTGTGGACCAGGCGCAGCCGGTCTTGGGCCCGCGACGCGCTCCAGGTTCCTTGAGAGTCCGGTCCCCGGTGCGCCAATGAGCGCAACAATCGGTCCGTCGCCTCGGCGAGTTCGGAGGGGTTCGCATCCCCGACGATGCCGGCTATGCCGCACACGCTTTCGACTCCGGCCAGGAGGGCCGCCCGGTCGCCAAGGCAAGGGCGCTCCGGATACGACGCTTGAAATGTTCACCGGTAAATTCGGCAAGGTAGCGCGAACGCCCGGCCTCGCCGAAACGGCGGCGCAAGCTCTCATCGGCCAGCAAGCGCCCCACCCCTTCGGCGACCGCTGCGGGATCGCCAGGCGGCAGGCAATACCCGGTCAGACCGTCCGCCACCACCTCCCCGGAAGCGTCCCGGTCGCCGCAGATACACGGCAAGCCGTGGGCCATGGCCTCCAAAAACACTAAGCCGAACCCTTCGCCGGCCGAAGGCATGGCGAAGACGGCGCTTTGCGCGTACAAGCGGTCAAGCCGGTCGTCCGGCACGCGGCCGACAAATTCGATATGCCCGGCATAGGGCATGGAGGCGGCGTAGGCTTCGATGCCGGCCCGGTCATCGCCGTCGCCGGAAACCGTGAGCCGGACGTCCGGAAACCGGCCGACCAAAAGCCCCAAGGCTTGAATCAAAACGCGGTGCCCCTTGTAGTCGTCGGCCTTGTCCATCCGGGACACGATAAGGATGCCGCGGTTTGGCGTCTGGCCTTCCGGCGGCGCTTCTCCGGGCTCGCCGACGCCAAGCGCGGTAATGACGGAAGGCAGGCTGGCGCACTCGGGATTGGCCTGAACGAAACCGCGTAAGGTGAACCGGGAATTGGCCATGAGCAAAGCCGCTTTGGCGAGCCCCCAGCGGCTCCGGCCGCGAAGCGGCCTCCAGGCCTCGACCCCGTGGAGAAAAACAACGTAGGGCGCGCCGGTTCTGGCGGCCAGGAGCCGGGCCGCCGGGGACAGGCCCAGATGCATACAGGCGATGACCGCTGGGGCGGGCTTGGCGATACGACCGCAAGCAGCGGCGGCCATCATCTTGATATAATTGCGCCCAAAGCCCCGGCCGCCTTGTCCCCGGCAATGAGCGTCCGGTTCGTTGGCCGACCAGACCAAAGGCGTCCGGCCCGTCTCGCGGAGACAGTCGAAAAAAACGCCGCTGACACGGCCGACGCCATTGGCGCGTCCGTCAAAAAACTCCGGGCACAGTATCATATACGCCCACCAGGCGTTGCGTCCGCGCGTTCGGCCAAATACTCAAAAACTTCTCGAAGGATCTTGCCGGTCAGATACCAGAGCGCCAAACCGATTGCAGCGACACCCAAAATGATAATCGCGTCCCGGCCAAAACCATACGTTACCGCGCTGAGCGTCCCAAGCAGCGAGCGCGGATACATTTCCAGGCTCACAATAGCGCAATGCATCAGCACAATAGCGCGCAAGCAGGGATCGCCCATCCGGGTAATAAGCCTACCCAACGCGGTCAACCAAAAGCCAAGCAGCAGCGCACTAATGAAAACCCACAATTCGCCTCCCCGCTCAAACGCGTCGGCCAAAAACGTAATCGGCGCGCTGGTCCCGGGATCGTCACGGAAATTGTGGTGCTCAATGAGCCTTTCGTAGCCGTCGTCTGCCGGTTTTTTCTCCCCCACGACCACCTTGGGCAGGAAAAAAGTCCAAATGCGTTCGAAATTGAGAAATCCGCGCATTTTCCCCGTTTCGACCACATCGTCGATGACCGTTTGGCCCTGGGGCGTGGCCAGGCGCTCAAAAATGGAAAAGACCGGATAATTCTGCAACTCGCCTTTGGCCTCCAGTTTGCCTGTAAGCGCATCAACCATCAGGACGAGGCGTTCCTGCAATCCGACTTCCGAGAAATTCGTTCCGCCCCTCGCCGCTCCGATAACGAACGTGAACACCAGAGCCCAGGGTAAAAATTTCGCCAGCCCGGACAGTATTCGCCGCAAAGGCAAGGGACTGAAAAGCAGGCCGGCCAGAAAATAAATGCCGAGGCGAAGACCGAAGGCCCGGCTTCCGGAAAAACCGATGATGGCCAAACCTGCCGCCAAAAGCCCCAGACGAGTTAGGTTGGCGCGACTGCCCAAACCCGGGCGCATCGACGCCCCGAGAAAGAAATAAAAACAATAGAGCACAATAAATACCGCATCGAGATAATAGCGGATGCTCCCGGTCTCAAGATGGCTCCAGCGGGCGTTTATGGCCCCGGCCGCCAGGGAAAGCAGCGCGTAGCACAGGCTGACGCCTCCGAAGACGTACGCCAGCTGCCGGAGTCCGGCCTTGGGCAGGGAGAAAAAGGCTGTTGCCGGCCCAAGCGCCTTTCTTGGGGGCATGGCCGCCAAACCACCCAAAATCGCCCCCCAGATCGAAAGATTGACCAAATACAAACTCAGGCTTGTCTGCAGGCCAAGTTCAAAGTCTTCGGGTCTGGGGAGATAATAATAACCCAAAAAACCGATGACCCAGGCGAGATTTTGTCCGGACAGCCAGGCCAGGAGCAGAAATCTCGCTTCCGGGCGATCCGACCTCAGGGCGAGCCGAAAAAAGCTCAGCGTGACCCCCAAGGCGAAGAGTCCGAGGGATATCTCAGCCAGGGCCAAGCAGGCGCACACGACGGCGCAGACCAAAACCGCCAGAGCCATTACGCCAAGCGGTCCGCCCAAACGCCGCAGTTCAAGCCGCCGGCTTGGACTTGCTTGGGTTCCGCGCGCGGCAATCACAAGATGGTTCCCAATTCGTGGTTCCCCTCAGTGCAGCAGGGTTTCGTACAAAGCCACGTTGCGCGTGGCATAGGCGGTCCAATCCAGGCGTTTTTCGTGGATTTGCAAGGCGGCCTCCCGTTTCTCTTCAAGCAGCCGCCTGTCTTCATAAAGCGCCCGCAGACACCAGGCAATAGCCCCGGGGTCGCGTATAGGCACAACGTATCCCGCCGGGTATTCCCGTATCCCGCCTTGCTGTTCGCGGGGCGCCTCATCGGTGCAAAGCCGCAACAGGTCTTCCCCGCCGGTGTTAGTCGTGCAGATCAGGGGCAGGCCGCTGGCCAGGGCCTGGGCCTGGACCATGGCCAGGCCCTCCTCGATGCTGGCGATGGCGAAGACGTCGCCCGCTTGGTAATGCCGCACCAAGTCTGCCTGAGGGACATGCCCGGCGGTGATTACCCGCTCGCCCGCTCCCTTGAGAAGCAACGGCGTTTCCTTGGCCGCTCCGCCGATGAGTCGCAATTCGGCGTCGGCCAAGCCGGCTCGTAAGAATCCTTCTTTCAGGTAATGGATTCCTTTGCGGTAGCTCAAGGAGCCCGCGAAAATGATCCGAAACGGCCCCGTTCTTCTCGCCCCGGGCCGGAACAGATCGAGACTGACGCCGTACGGATTATAGGCCAGTTTCTCACGTGGAGTCCCCTTGGCCAAAAAACTCTCGCGGACAAAACCGCTCGGCACGGCGATCCGGTCGGCGGTCCGGTACTCGTCATGCTCCATGGCCACGATTCTGGGATGGGTGATCGGACAATCAAGCCCCAAAAGCCGCTGCTCTTCGCCGAGTATCTCGGTTTGATAGCCGATGTGCGACGACCCCCGCTCCAGAACAACCGGAACTCCGCGTTCGCCGCACCAACCGATAGCCGGGGCGGCAAAGCTCGCCCAGGCATGGACCAGGTCGCTTCCCTCCAGGAATTTGACGGCTTGGCGCGCAAAAACCACATGTCGGAAGTATTGCATCGGAACGTTTAAACGTCCCCGGGCCAGCCTATCGATTGCCTTTTCAAGAAAATACGTCGAGGGCAGGCTGACGACTTTGTCGTCGGGAATGCCGAACTGCCTGGTTTTGCTCGTGAAATAATTAGTAATCAAGCGGTGGAGGCACCCCTGTTTATGCAGTTCCCGGGCCAGATCGAAAGCATGCCAGCGTCCGCCGACTATGATCGTGATCTTCATGACGCCCGAGCCCCCTTGCCGAACATGACGCCCGCGCAAAGCGCCGTGCGGATGATCCCGTTGGCTATCAGTCCGATCACTATGCCCATCGATCCGAACATGGCCCCGCAGGCCAATGCGAGAACAAGCCGCGCCGCCGGGGTCGCCGCCTGGATGACGAGATATTCTTTCTCTCGCCCGGAAAGTTGCAGGGCGATGTGAAACTGGAAGCCCGCTGCGTTGGCCAGCACGATACCGGCCACCCACGGTATCATCCAGGCCGCATCGGCGAAGCTCTTGCCCAAGACGAAATATAAGGTCGACTTCCCGAAAGCCAAACCCAGGACCGAGACCAGGACCGTAAAGCCGAGCAGAATGAGTATGCTCTTGACCAAGTACCGCAGCACGGCGGCCCGGTCGCTCCAATTGAGCTTGGCGGTGGCTGCGTTGAGCATGGCGTTGGAAATGAGATTCATGGGCATCATCAAGGCTGTGATGGCGGCGTAAGAGCCCAATGTGGCGAGATCGGCGAAGAAGGAAAATGCCCAGTCGTCGGCCCGTCCTCCCAGGGTCTCCAGGGCGAAGGGGATAAATCCCTTACGCAGTGGCGACAAGGTCGGCTTGGTCGTTTCGACGGCGCCGCGCAGAATCTCTTTTTTCATGGCCAGACCGATCCAGTAAGACAACGCGTAGATGAGCACGTAGATCACCAGCATGCCTTCCACGCTGATGGTCCCAGTCAGAAAATACAGCGTGAGCAAAACCAGATAGCCTCCCTGATAGCCGACGTTCATCCGGTACTGCCCGGTGATGCTCCCGGCGGCCAGGAAGATCGCTCCGAGAGAACCCTTGAGAAAATACAAAGGAAAATTGAAGGAATAGAGCACCGACAACCAGCGGCTTTCAAGAGGCACGGCTTCATAGAACAAACTTCCCACGATGCTCACCGGGATGAACACTGCCGACAAGATGACGGCGTAATATTTTGTCCGGCGCCAGGCTTCGGCGCTGGTCATCTGGCCCGAGGTGATCGCCCCCTTGGCCAGCCGGTCCCATTGGCAGGTGCCCAGGGTGAAAATCGTGGTCGGCACGAGTTGGACAAGGGTCAAAAGCCCCCTGCCTTCCGCGCCGAGTGAGCGGTTGAGCAGGATGGAGGCCGGCACTGTCAGCGCGGCCAGAAAAAATTCCCAGCTGATCGACCGCCAGAAGGCCCGGCGCATGTCGCTGCTTGCAAGCTTGCGCATTATTCCGCAGCCCCCGTTCGGCTCGCGCCGCCAAGCGCCAGGGAGACCGCCCGGGCCAAATCGCCGGGACGAGGCAACGGGGCCTGCAAACAAACCATGGCCGCAAGCGCGGGCAGCTTCTCGATGGCCTCAGCCAAAGCGCGTTCGTCGCCAGCGGGAAAGACGAAACCGGTCTGGCCATCGACAATAAGATCCGGCGCGCAGCCGACCCGGGAGCTGGCCAGGACATACAGACCGAACTCAAGCGCTTCATTGACCACCAAGCCCCAGGTTTCCCCGGTTTGCGAAGGCAGCACCAAAGCGTCGCACAAGGCGTAGTACCGGCCGAGTTCGGTCTGATTCTTAAATCCCACGAAAACCGCCCGCTCCCCCAACACAGCCCGGGAT
Source organism: Desulfovibrionaceae bacterium (assembly GCA_015233395.1). Taxonomy (GTDB): domain Bacteria; phylum Desulfobacterota; class Desulfovibrionia; order Desulfovibrionales; family Desulfovibrionaceae; genus JADFXV01. The sequence goes on along the minus strand of JADFXV010000001.1, from coordinate 54,836 downwards.
TCCGCCGTGAGCGCGTCACGCAAGTCGCCGTCGCCGACCACATAGAGCCACGTGCGGCCCGCCGTCTCCGGAGAAAGAAGCGCGAGCGCCCGGGCGATCAAAAGCGGATCTTTGGGCTTGTGCAGTTTACCGCAAAAAAGCAGCGCCTTGTCTCCCGGGGCGATCCCGGCCTCGGCGCGCAGCGCCTCGCGCCTGGGATTCCAGATTGCCGTCTGGCCCTGAAAAAAATCGAAGTCAACGGCATACCTGGCCGTGGTCATGCGCGAGGGACTCACTCCAAGGCGCAGGTAATGTTCCCGGGAATGCGTTCCGATCGGAAAGACATGCTCGAACAAGCGGTAATAGCCCCGCAGTAAAAAATCGCGCAGGGCGTTTTTCGCGCCCGTTCGGTCGTGGTCCACGTCCGTGGTTTCGGCGCGAAGAAACAGCCGGCGCCCCCTGGCCGCCAAAAAACAGGTGGCTGCGGTGATAAACGCGGGCGAATAGCTGAAAATCAGCACCCCGTCCGGCTTAAAGTCCGCAATCTGACGCGCGGCGCGCAGTCCCAGGGCCGCTCCGCAGCGCCCCGTGAGCGCCGTAAGCGGCTCCCCGGACACAAAAGCGTGCGCGAACCCCGCAACCGGAGCGCTGTCCCAGGCCACGGGCGTTTTGAAAAAAGGGTCGATCTCGCCGGCGAGCCCATGCGGGCAGCCAAAAAACACCTTCAGCTCCAGGTCGCTTTGCGCCGCCAGGGCGCGAAAAACCGGAGCGAAATACTGGACCGGGTGAGTGGCCAGAGCGGCCAGGCGCAACTTCGCCTTGCTCATGCCCCCGCCCTCGCCTCTATAACCGGAATGGACAGACGCTTACAGCACATTGTGTTCCCGCAGGATGGCGGCCATCACCGTATCGCTGTCCAGGCCGAGACTTCCCAATTTGCTCGTCCCGGCGGCGGCCACGGCCGCAGCGCCCCCCGGATCGGCAAGGGCTTTTTGGCACTTGGCGGCGCATTCCTCCGGGCCGTCCCAGAACAGGGCTTCCACGTCTTCTTGATAAAGCCGGAGGTGCTCATCGGTGCGCACAGCGCACAACAGCCCTCCCAGAGCCGGTATCTCAAGCGACCTGGTGGTGTGACGGTCGCGATTGCCCTTGGAGCACAGCCCCAGATTCACCTTGGCGCACTGGATGGCGTAGGCGTAATCGTCGCCCATCAGCCCGCGCCGCTTCCAGACGGGTTTCAAGCGCTCGCGCTGCGGAGCCAAATTCCAGTCGTTGCCGCAGATGGTCAGCGGCACGCCCAAATCGAGCAGCCGCGTCATAAACGGCCCTCGCTCGGGCATCCAGGTGCCCACGAACAGGACTTCGCTCGCCCAGGCTGCTGAGAGTTCCTTCGTCAGGGTCCTTTGCGCGTAGGCCACGGGGTCGTAAAACCGATACACGAGCCGGACCTTTTTCGCCCCCGCAGCTTCGGCTTCGGCCACGTTTTCCTGACGCACCACCATGACCAAGTCGTAATACGGCACGGCGTGCAGATAGACGCGCCACATCCGGCCGTCGCGGGTTCCGTAAGGATCATCCACATTGTAATTGACCAGAAAACCGGCCTGCTTGGCGAGTTTTCGCAAGAGCCCGGGGCCGACCAGCTCGCCGTTGTCCACCCAGACGCAATCAAAATGCGCTCCCCCGATGCGCGACATCACCCCGTATTCGACCAGACGAGGCAGGACCGGATTTCCCAGGCGGTTGCACAGTCCGGGCACGGGGTACAGGCGAGGAGTGAAATTGCGGGGATTGAGATGGACGACATCGAAGCCAATGCGAGCGAGGCTTTTCGTCCGGTACCAGGAATTGGTCAGAGGCGAGTCGTCGCCAAGAAACAGGAGCTTTTTTTTCATGTGGATACAGCGCCGCACGGGCTAAAGAGCTTCGCCGCGCCGCAGGCGCTTTTGCTCGATGATCTTGATGACGATCATCAGTTCGTAGAAAAAATACATAAGGCAAAACATCAAGGCCGCAAAGCCCTCCAGAAAGCCGCCCCGCAGTACGTACATGAGAAAAAAACGCGCGAACGGGCGCAGCGGCCAGAGCCTGGCGGCCAATTTGCGCAGCCTCAGTTTGCGGGCGGTGCCGAGAACCTGCCCCCGGTCCGGGGCGGACAGAAAATCAACGATTTTCGCCGCATCCTGGGTGGAATAGCGGTCATGGCGGGCAAGCCAGTCGCCAAAGCCCTTGGAATTGGCGTAGTGGTCGTACGGGACATCGATGCGTCCGACGCGCACGCCTTCGGAAAAATGCTCCCAGATTTCACCGGCGAAGCGCGCCCGGCCGCGCCGGACCAGCCTGGGGTGCCAGTTGGGATAACCCTGCGTGCGCTTGAGCCATTTGCCCCAAAAGAGATACCTTGGCGTCAGTTCAAAGGCGTCAAAATCGGTTTCCCCCGGGGCGCAAATCCGGGTGAGTTCACGGGCCAAGTCCTCGGGCGCGACTTCGTCGGCGTCCAAAAAAAAGACCCAGTCGCCGCTTAAGCCGCAATGATCCAGGGCCCAATTGCGTTGCGCGGCGAATTGGAAACCGCCGTCCGGGACATGGGTGAAAACCTTGGCTCCGAGCGAGGCGGCAATCGCAGCGGTCGCGTCGCAACTTCCGGAGTCGACCACAACAATCTCCCGCGAAAACGCAAGCGATGCCAGGCAGCGCGGCAGATTCGCGGCCTCGTTGAGGGTCAGAACCACGGCGCTGATGTTCGAGGCTGAATTCATGCCTGTCTGGTCCGGCTTTTTTTATCCAGGACCACCAGGCATTCCACGTGATGGCTATGGGGAAACATGTCCACGGGACTGATGGAGCTTATCTCATAATGGTCCAAGGCCAAATTCGCGTCGCGCGCCAGGGTGGCCGGATCGCACGAGACGTAACAAATGCGGCGCGGGCCGATATCGGCGAGCAGACGCATGATGTCCGGATGCGCCCCGTGGCGCGGCGGATCGACGACCACCACATCCGGGCGCTGCTCGCTGCGGCGCAAGGCGCCGAGCACTTCCCCATGAACGAAGACGCAGTTGTCCAAGCCGTTTCGCGCGGCGCTGGCTTCGGCGTCGGCCACGGATTCGGGGCTGGATTCAAAGCCGATCACCGAGGCCGCCTTGGAGGCCAGTTGCAGAGCGATCCCGCCGCCGCCGCAGTACAGGTCAAAGACCGTCTCGACGCCGGAAAGCTCCGCCCGCTCGACGATGAGATCGTACAGGACTCCGGCTGCGGCAGTGTTGGTCTGGAAGAACGTTCCCGGCGAGATGCGGTAGCTGACCTTGCCGATGGTCTCCTCGATAAACCCAGCGCCGTCGTTGAAAATCAACGTCTCGCCGATGGCGACCGGCGTCTTGGCGCGGCGGATGTGGTGAGCGAAGACCGTCAGCCCGGGAAACACGGAGCGCAGGTGGGCCGCGAGCGCCCGGCCGACGCCTTTGGCCCGGGGGTGGGGCGCGGTGATCAACTGGATCATCCACTGCCCGGCGGCAAAACCGTGGCGCACCACCAGGTGACGCCAAAATCCCTGGCCGCTGGCCGCATCAAAGGCCGACGCGCCGGAATCGCGGCACCAGCGGCCGGCCTCGCGCATCATTTCCACGCCTGTCTCCGGCATGAGAAAACAGGTTGTATTGTCCAGAACCACACCCGGGTCGCCCAGCGCATGCAACCCCAAATGGAGATTGCCGCCAAAGGCGAATTCCATCTTATTGCGGAAATGACGGGTGTGCGGCGAAGCGAGAGTCGTGGCGATCTTGATGTCCCTGGACGAGGCAAGGCGAGCGAAAGTTTCCGCCAGAAGCGCGCGTTTGGCCTCAAGCTGGGCGTCGTAACGCAGATGCTGCCAGGAACAGCCGCCGCATTCGTGAAAATGCGGACAAAACGGTTTGGCGTGGTCCGGCGATTCTTCCAGCACGGTCACAATCTTAGCCTCGGCAAAGCGTTTTTTGACCGCCGTGACTTTCCCCCTGACCAGTTGGCCCGGCAATCCGCGCTCCACAAAATACACCAGGCCGTCGCGTCTGGCCACGCCCTTGCCGCCGATGGCCAATCTGTCGACGCGCAGGTCGCACTCTGCGCCTGCCGCCGGGACGGGCGCTTTGCCCGCAGCGTGAGGATTATTTTGCATCATCATGTCCGGCATAGCCCCAGGTCGGAGGCTTGGCCCTTAAGCGGGCGCTAAATATTTCGAGTTGGGCCGGGACGATCGGCCATGGCCGGCCGCCTTGACAGGCGGTGGCGGAAAAAAAGAAAAAAAGCAAGGGGACACGGGGGCTCGCCGCCCAAGCCACGATCCAGGTTCTTGCCCGGGCAGGCCAAATCCAACTGCCCGGAGCTTGCCTGTCGACCTGGCCGGAGACCAGCCGGCGCGCGGCGGCGCGCGGCCACAAGCCGGCAAATAAAACTTATCCCCTGGCCGCCTTGGCGCCAGCCTCGATGGCCTCGGCGTTTTGAGGAATCATATGTTTGTAGTGGGGCGAAATCACCTGGCCAAGACTCTTGACCACGGTTTCCACCGGCATGGCGCCCGAAGCCTGGATAAATGCGCCGATGGCCACCATATTGACCAGCCTGGGATTGCCCATCGAATCGGCGATCTGGTTCATGGGGACCATAAACGTCTTGATGCGCGTCTTTTCGGCCAGCCCCGGGTCGATCAGCGAGCTGTTGACGATCATGACGCCGCCATCTTTGAGCCGGGCCTGAAACTTGTCGAGCGACGGGCGGTTCATGGCGATCAGGCCGATGGGACGGTGGATGATTGGCGAACCGATTTCCTCATCGGAGATCACCACGGTGCAGTTGGCCGTACCGCCGCGCATCTCCGCGCCGTAAACCGGTATGTAGGTCACGTTCAGACCCTGGTCCATGGCCGCATAGGCCAGCAGGTTGCCGATCAGGAGCACGCCCTGGCCGCCGAAACCGGCGATGATGACATCCTGGTACATGTTAGCACACCCCCTTGCCGGTGGTGACGTCCTTGAAATCGCCCAAAGGGAAATAGGGGATCATTTCCTCGGCGATACGCTTATTGGCGTCAATCGAACTCATTTTCCAGTTGGTCGGGCAGGTGGCGAGAAATTCCACGAAGCCAAATCCCAGCCCGTTGACCTGGACCTCGAAGGCCTTGCGCAGGGCCTTCTTGGCTTGGTTCAGATGTTTGATGGTGTCCACGGCCACGCGCGACGCGTAGGCCGTGCCGCCGAGCGAGGCGATGATCTCGGCCATGCGGATGGGCATGCCTTCGCTGTCGCGGCAGCGGCCCGAGGGGCAGGTGGTGGTCTTCTGGCCGACCAGGGTGGTCGGGGCCATCTGGCCTCCGGTCATTCCGTAGATGGTGTTGTTGACGAACACCACCGAGACCCGTTCGCCTCGATTGGCGCAGTGCATGATCTCGGCCATGCCGATGGAGGCCAGATCGCCGTCGCCCTGGTAGGTGAAGACGAAGCGGTCCGGCCGGGCGCGCTTGACGCCGGTGGCCACGGCCGGGGCGCGGCCGTGCGGGGCTTCGACGGTATCGACCATGATGTAGTTGTATAAAAACACGGAACAGCCGATGGCGCTCACGGCGATGGTGTTTTCCACCAGATCCATGTCCTGGAGAGTCTCGGCCACCAGCCGGTGGACGATGCCGTGGGAGCATCCCGGGCAGTAATGCGTGGCCCGGTCGGCCAAGGGCTTTGGCCGCTCAAAAGCGATTTTCTCGGTCATGTTACCTCCCAAGGGCCTGGCGCACGGGTTGCTCGAAGTCTTCGGGCGTGGGCATGTTGCCCGGCGGAAAGCCGAAGAAGGCCGAATCGGCCAGGCCGCAGAGGCTCAGGCGGACGTCTTCGATCATCTGACCCATGTTGTGTTCGACGGTCAAAAAGCGTTTGCCCTCTTGAGCCAGTTCGACCAGCGCCGCGCTCGGATAGGGATAGAGCGTGATCGGCCTAAACAGGCCGACCTTGAGCCCTTCCTGGCGCAGTTTGCGCACCACTGTTTTGACGATCCGGCCGATGGAGCCATAGGCCACGACGACAAGTTCCGCGTCCTTGGTCTCGAAGGACTCGAAGCGGACTTCGCCTCGCATGGATTCGTATTTGGCGGCGAGTTTCAGGTTGTGCTCGGCAAGCGAGCCTTCTTCCAGGTGCAGGGATTTGAGAATTCGGTACGGCCGGCCCTTGGCGCCGGTCAGCTTCCAGTCGCCGCCCTCGGCCTCGTCCACGGCGATCGGCTCGCCCACGGACACCGGCTCCTTCATCTGGCCCAAAATGGCGTCGCCCAGGATCAAGACCGGGTTGGTGTACTTGTAGGCCAGATCAAAGGCCAGCATGGTCAGATCGTAGGCTTCCTGGCAGTTGCCCGGGGCCAGCACCAGGGTGCGGTAGTCGCCGTGGCCGCCGCCCTTGACCGACTGGAAATAATCGCCCTGGCTCGGGCCGATGTCGCCCAGGCCAGGTCCCCCCCGGTTCATGTTGACGATGACCCCGGGCAGTTCGCTGCCGGCCATATAGGAAATGGCTTCCTGCTTGAGCGAAACGCCCGGGCTCGACGAAGAGGTCATGGCCCGGACGCCGCAGGCGGCCGCGCCGAGCAGCATGTTGGCCGCGGCCACCTCGCTCTCGGCCTGGACGAACTGTCCGCCGGCCTTCGGCATGGCCTTCGACATGAACTCCGGAATGTCGTTCTGGGGCGTGATGGGATAACCGAAGAAGCACTTGCAGCCCGCGGCCAAGGCGCCGTACGCCACGGCCTCGTTGCCCTTGATGAACAGTTTTTTACCCGTTGACACGAGCGACCTCCTCGCCTGGCTCGCCCGGCTTGACCGGCTGGCCGGGCTTGACCGTCTTGTACACGGTGATGACCGTATCCGGGCAGATCATGGCGCAACTGGCGCAACCCGTGCACTGCTCCATTTTCCCGGGAGCGACTTCCACGATCTTGTAGCCCTGCTGGTTCATCTCGCCGGAAAGGGCGATGATCCCCTTCGGACAGACCTGGGTGCACAGCAAACACCCTTTGCAACGCTCTTTCAAAAATACAACGCGTGACATGTGCGCTCCTTTGCTCCTTGGGCGACGCATTCGCAGCCTCCCCGGTCAGCTTTGCCGACCAAGGGCGCCGTGCGCCTTGGCGCCGCCAGGCTCCTGAATCACAGGATCAGCATGGCGTCTCCGTAGGAAAAAAATCGGTAGCCCGAGCGGACGGCCCGGTCATAGCCGCTCAGAACGGTTTGCCTGCCGGCCAGGGCGCACACCATAATGAGCAGCGAGGATTTAGGCAAATGGAAATTTGTAATGCACTGGTCGACGACTCCGAACTCATATCCAGGCGAGATGAAAATATCCGTCTCGCCCCGGTACTCCCGCAATTCCCCGCAGGCCCGGTACGCGCCCTCCAGGGCCCTTACACTGGTGGTGCCGACCGCGACCACCGGGCGGCCCTGGGTTTTGGCCAGCGCGACCGCTTGGGCCGTCTCCCGGGAAATCTCGATATGCTCGCGGTGCATGGCGTGTTCGCGGATGTCCCGAGCGCGGACCGGCGAAAACGTGCCGTAGCCCACATGCAAGGTGACTTCGGCCCAGCCGATACCGCGCCCTTCAAGTTCCCGGCGCAGCCTCGGAGAAAAATGCAGGCCGGCGGTCGGCGCGGCGGACGAGCCGGCCTTATCGTCCCGGGCGTAGATCGTCTGGTACCTGGCCTTGTCGCGCTCTTCGGCTTCGCGCCGGATATACGGCGGCAAGGGGACGCTCCCGATACGCTCCAATATCGCGACCAAATCCCCGGACCAATGCAAGATGACCTCGAAGCGACCGAAGCCGAGAGAGACGGCGATCTCCACGGCGAACTCAGAGGAAAATTCGATGACCTCCCCTCGCCTTGGGCCCCTGGAGGCGCGCACGAGCCCTTGCGCGTGAGCCCGATGCCGGCCGGTTTGCGAACTTGCCTCCGGCGTAAGCAGGACGGGCGGCGTCAAGAGCAAAAATTCGACCGCCCCGCCGCTGGGCCTTCGCCCCCTGACCCTGGCGGGCACGACCTTTGTATTGTTGGCCACGAGCAAGCATTCGGGCGGCAAGAAACCGGCCAAATCGGCAACGGCCGCCTCGGCCTCCACCCCGCCCCCCCGGCGCAGCACCATGAGCCTTGAGTCCTCACGCTCGGCGCTGGGGTAGGCGGCGATGGACTGCGCGGGCAAGTCGAAATCATAGGCCTCGAGATCGAAGGCCGGTATAGGGGAAGAATGCGGCATGAAAAGGTCTTACAGTCCGAGGATCTGCTTAAGCTCCGCCACCCGGCGGCGGCCGACAGGAAGCTCCAGCCGGGTTTTGCCCGTCGTGCGCAGCATGAAGTTGCTCCCGGGCAGGGAAGCGATCTCGGTCACCATGTCCAGATTGACCAAATATTTCCGGTGCACCCTGAAAAACCGGTGGGGTTTGAAGCGCTCTTCGAGATTCTTGACCCGGTAGGAAGTGAGATACTTCTGGGCTCCCGTGTGGATATAGGAATAGTCCTCGTTGGCCTCGACAAAGACGATCTCGCTGTAGGGTAAAAAAATGGTGCGGCCGTCGAGGCTGATGGGGAGCTTATCCATCTCCCGGGGCTTTTCGCGCTGTTTGAAGTCCCAGGCCTGCCGCAAAGCCGAGATGAAGCGGTCCTCGCTTTCATCGTCCGTAAGCGGCAGCTTGACCATTTCCTCCTCGTCGTCCGAGACCGGTTCGGGCCAGGCATACGGCTGCGCCGCTTGCCGAAAGCCCGGCCGCAGTTGGCGCAGGCGCTCAATGGCCCCGGCCAGGCGTTCCTCGGAAAAAGGATACAGCAGATAATCCAGGGCCCCGAGTTCAAAAGCCCGGTAGGCCAAACTTTCGTCCGGGGCGATAAAAACCAAGGCTGGCTTGCTTTTGCGCTTGTGGAGCATCTGAGCCAGTTCCAGGCCGCTGACCCCGTCCGGCAAGTCCACGCCCACGAAAAAAAGGGAATATGGGATCGCCTCCAGAAGCTCCATGGCCTCGAAGGCGGACACGGCCTCTCCCAACACTTTGATGAACTCGGCGCGACGCAGCATCAGGCGCAAGGTCCCGCGCACGTCCTCACTTGGGTGGAGCAGAAGTGTCCTGAGTTGAGTCATGGAAAAACTTAATCGGAAGAAAAGTCCCGTGTCCAGTTATAAACGCGCACCGCCAAGCGATCCAGGACAAGAGAGGGATTGACCATGGCCGTGACCGCCTCCTGGGATTCGCGCAAGATCTCGTCCAAACGGCGCAGTTCGCGGGCTTCCAGGCAGGCGAAAAAATCTCCCGCCCCGGAAGGGGGATGGCCTCCGATCAAGGCCCTGGCCACTTCGCGCTCCATTGCCAGCAATATGCCCGCCGCCGTTTGCCTAGGCACTCTGCCCTTGATCGCGGTCCGTTCAAACCAACCCGTCCCGGAGCGCACGAAACCGGCGAAGGCCGCAAGCCACTGGTCCATTTCCTCGGACGCGGCCGGGCTCGCGGCGCCATCCAGGTTGAGCGCCCAGGGCAGGCTCATGACCCAGGATCTGGAAACCAGCGTCGGCAAGAGCCGCTCGCGAAGCGGCGCGAGCAGAACGAAACAGTTGCCGGGCCTGGGCTCTTCCATGGACTTGAGCAGCGCGTTGGCCGCTTCGATGGTCAACTCCTGGGCCTCGGCCAGAACAATCACCCGGGCGCCCGGACCGCGAGGCGGTTCGAGCGCTTTGATCCGGATATCGCGGACATGATCGACCTTGATCGCGCCTTCGCGGCCGTCGAACACGATCAGGTCGAGATGCACCTTTTGAGCAATCTGGATGCACGAGGCGCAAAGGCCGCATGGAGGGACTTCAGCCTGACAATTCAGGCGCGCGGCCCAGTAGAGCGCCATGAATATGCGGTCATCGGCGTCCCCGCCTTCAAAAAGCATGGCCTGAGGAGGCGAAAAGGCGAGCCTGTCCAGCCGGCCGGCGAGAACCGACAAACGCGGCGGGATCGCCCACGGGGACGGCGGGGACGATTTGCGTATAGCCGGCTCGCTGTCCAGGGTTGTCAGCGAGGCTTGCCCGCCAGGGCTTACGACAAGTTGTTCCCGGTCCATACGTTTTGCGCCCGGCCGTCGTCCGCCGGCCGTTTAGTTGACAAAAATGGTTTGTTTTCGGTCCGCGCCGACGGAAACGAGGGAGACCTTCACTTTCAGGTCCGCCTCGATCCTGCGAATATACTCCTTGGCGGCCTGGGGCAGGGCCTGCCAGGTCGTCACTTGGGAGATGTCCTCACTCCAGCCGGGCATGGACTCGTACACGGGCGTGACGCCGGCCATGCCGTTTTCCTCCTGGGGGGGGTAGTCCAGGGTTTGCCCTTGGTACAAGTAGCCGGTGCACAGCTTGATCTCGGGCAGGCCGGTGAGCACGTCGAGCTTGGTCAGGGCGATGTCCGTGGGCCCATTGAGGCGGGCGGCTTCACGCAGAGCGACCATATCCAGCCAGCCGCACCGGCGCTTGCGGCCGGTGGTGGCCCCGAATTCGGCCCCGTTGAGTTGGAGTTTTTCCCCGGTGGCGCAGCCGAGTTCGGTGGGAAAGGGACCGGAGCCGACCCTGGTCGCATACGCCTTGATGACGGCGACGATCCTGTCCAGCTTGGACGGGGCGCAACCGGTTCCGGCGGCGGCGTTGCCGGCGACCGTGTTGGAGGAGGTGACGAAAGGATAGGTGCCGTGGTCGATATCCAAATGCGTTCCTTGAGCGCCCTCAAACAGAACCGACTGCCCTTTTTCGTTGGCCGCCTGGATGTCGGCGGCCACATCGCCCAAATAAGGAACGACCCTCGCTACGCAAGCGGCCATGTCCTGAAAAATCTTTTGCCCGTCCAAAGGAGCCAGCCCGTAGAGATGAACGAAAAGCGCATTTTTTTCCGTCAGGGCGTTCTCGATCTTGCGGCGCAGCAATCCCGGATCGGCCAGGTCCCCGGCCCGTATCCCGATCCTGGCCATCTTGTCCTCGTAGCACGGACCGATACCCCGGCCGGTGGTGCCGATCTTGCCCTCGGCCATGGCCGATTCCCTGGCTGCGTCGAGCAGCTTGTGGTAGGGCATAATGATGTGGGTCTTCTTGCTGACGACCAGCCGGCCGGGGGAAACATCGATGCCGCTGGCCGCCAGGGTGTCGATCTCGCGGATGAACACCTCGGGGTCGAGCACCACGCCGTTGCCGATCAGACACTTTTTCCCTGGATGCAAGATGCCCGACGGGATCAGATGCAGGACCGTTTTTTTCCCGCCGACCACAAGCGTATGCCCTGCGTTATTGCCGCCTTGAAAGCGCACGATGAGCGATGCCTCTTCGGTGAGCAAATCGACGATCTTGCCCTTGCCTTCGTCCCCCCATTGCGCGCCTTGAACAACTATGTTTTTGCCAGCCATCGATTTCTCCTTGGTGCCGTCGCGGGGCGCTCTAGCCGGACCCTCGCTCCGTGGAACGAGCATACTGCCTAATGCGGCGCAAGATTGTCAATGACCGTTGCAAGTTGGCTTTAAACGGAATAGGTTGGCCGCATGGTCATCACCCCGATATCCCGGCTCAAACCGGGTATGACGCTGGCTAGCGACCTGCTCAACGAAAAAGGAGTTTTTCTGCTGCCCAAGGCAACGGTGTTGACCGAGGCCCATCTCGGCAACCTCAAGCGCTGGGGGGTCATCGAGGCCGACATAGAACCCAGCGCCGAAAGTCTTCAAGAGCATGCAGGCCCGGCCAGTGCGGGAAAAGCCCCGGGGCGCAAGACCAAGATACCGCCGGAAATCATCGCCGCAGCCAAGGCGCATGCAGTCAAACGCTTCAAAAAGACCGACCTGCGCGACGAAATCATGCGCGAGATCTTTCGTCTGGCCGTGGCTCACAAAGCCAAAAGCATGTATTTGAACAAACAGACGGCCATCGACGATTCCTGTCTTATACCCACGGACATTGAAGCCAAAGCCTGCGTCGCCCTGACCTCCGCTCCGCCGGCTTTGGCCGATTTGATCGACAGCCGCAGCAACATCTTGTCCCTGCCCAGCGTGCTGGCCAAGATCAACGCCGTTGTGCAAAATCCCCTGAGCACGCCGGAAGAGGCGGCCGAGGCCATCGCGCTTGATCCCGGACTGTCCGCCAAACTCTTGCGCTTGGTCAACAGCTCCTATTACGGCTTTGTGGCGAAAGTGGACACGCTGTCGCGGGCCGTGACCATCGTCGGCAGTAAGCAGTTGGGGACTTTGGCCATGGGCCTGTCGGTGACGTCGATGTTTCGCAATATCCCGCCCGGACTGCTCGATCCGCGGGAATTTTGGAAACACAGCGTGGCTTGCGGCATCATCGCCGGCACCCTGGCCGCCATGATCGACAAGAACATCGCCGAGCGCGCCTTCGTCAGCGGGCTGCTTCACGACATCGGACGCCTGGTCATGATCGCCGGCCAGCCCGGGCCTTGCTATAAAGCCCAGTGCCTGGCCAAAGTCCAATCCCGTCTCTTGTTCGACGCCGAAAATGAAGTCTTCGGCTACAACCACGCCCATGCCGGCGCGGCGCTGATGGCCAGTTGGCGATTCCCGGCGACACTGGAAAACACCGTGAACCTCCATCACAATCCGGACGCGACGGCTGCGCCGGAATCTTGCCTCATCCATGTAGCCGACATCCTGGCCAACGCCCTGGAAATCGGTTCAAGCGCCGAATGCCTCGTCCCCCCGCTGGCTCCCGGGATTAGGCTGCCCTTGCGCCTGTCCAAGGAAGCCCTCGACAAGGCGGCCCTGCTCGCGGTGAGGCAGATAGAAGACACTTTGGCGGCTTTTTTACCGGAAAAAGAACGCGGGCATTCAAACTGACCGCGCAAGGCGTATTTTTTTGGCGAACCGGCGCGGCTTCGGGCCAGCGGCCGGGCGCCGGGCGCCGGGCTTACAGAGAAATCCTATCGGCCTAAGATTCCTGGGGGCTCTTCGGGGCCAGCTTGATTTTTGACAGCAGGTATTTCTCCATCTCCCGGGAGTCCTTGCGCAGCCGCACCAATTCCGCCTCAAATACCGCGAGCTTGCTTTCCATATCGCGGTTTTGCGATTTCAATGCGGCGAGTTCTTCCCTGGCCATGTCCAGCTCGTCTCCAAGCCCCTCGGCGTCGGCCGGGGCCAATGCAGTCTGGGGGCCACCCGCCAAAAGCCCGCTCAAATGCGAACCGATGGCCTTGGCGATCTCCATCCCGATCGCGGCGGCCATCTCGGCCATGGCCTGGGCCTGGCCCTGCCCCTGGCGGTCCGGCAGTCCGTCCGGCATTCCTCCGGTTTCCACATTGACCGGGAAGCTGCGGCCGAGTTCCTCGCGCACATCCTCGGTCGACATGCCCGAGCGTAAAAGCTCGCCGATGCGACGAAACACTTCCACGGCTTGCGTCCGGAAACGTTTGTGGCGTCCCTGCCCCATGCTCGGCAAAAACGGTTCAAACCGGTTTTTCCAGTAGTGCAGCGTGGACTCTGGCTGGCCCAGGTCTTTGGCGATCGCCGAGATGGAAAGGAGCCTGGTCTGGGACATACGCGGGCCTTTGCTCCGAATTGATTACACAATAATTTCCGCATTCCTGCGGGAGAGCGCTACGCGCATTGTACTACCAGACACCGCGATTGACAATGCTTTGGAGGCGTCCAGCGAACGGAAAAAATTGTTGTTTCTTGTTGTAGTGTGGTTGTTTGGGGACTTCGCCCCTGGCGTCTATTCGAGAGCGATCCCCATTTTTTTCTCAAGCGCGGCCACGGCCAGAGTGGTTTTGATGACCGTATCTGGGTTGAGCGACATGGACTCGATGCCGCATTCGACCACGAACTCCGCGAAATCCAGATAATCGCTCGGCGCCTGGCCGCAAATGCCGATGTATTTGCCTTTCCCGAGCGTCGTTACGATGACCTGTTTGACGAAGCGTTTCACCGCCTCGTTGCGTTCGTCGTAAACATGGGCCACCAGAGCGGAATCCCGGTCCACGCCGAGGAGTAGCTGGGTCAAATCATTGGTCCCGATCGAAAATCCGTCGAACACTTCCAGAAATTCTTCGGCCAGGATGACGTTGGCGGGAATTTCGCACATCCCGATGATCTTGAGCCCGTTTTCGCCCTGCTTCAGGCCGTATTCGGCCATGGTGGCGACGACTTGCCTTGCTTCCTCGACGGTGCGCGGAAAGGGGATCATGATTTCCAGGTTGGTCAGCCCCATTTCTTCACGAATTTTTTTCATGGCCCTGCATTCCAGGGCAAAAGCGTCCTTGTACGCCTCGGAATGGTAGCGCGAAGCCCCGCGCCAACCGATCATGGGATTTTCCTCATGTGGCTCGAATTGAGCGCCGCCGATCAGGTTGGCGTATTCGTTGGTCTTGAAATCGGACAACCGGACGATGACCTTTTTCGGGAAAAAGGCTGCGGCGATCATGCCCACGCCTTCGGCCAGCTTGTCCACGAAATAATCGATCTTGCGCTCATATCCCGCAGTCAATTCATAAATCTGCCGCTTGACCTCGGCATCCTTCAGTTCTCCAAAACGCAAGAGCGCCAGGGGATGGACCCTAATATAGGAGCTGATGATGAACTCCTCCCGGGCCAGGCCGACGCCCTGGTTGGGGATGAAGCTTTTCTCAAAGGCCTGTTCCGGGCTGGCCAGATTCATCATGATCTGGGTCCGGGTCCGGGGCAGATTTTGCAGGTCGGTTTCTTCGACAACGAAGTCGATCAGCCCCCGGTAGACGGTCCCGCTGCCTCCCTGAGAACAATCCACGGTGACATCCTCGCCGCTTAAAATCGCGTCGGTTCCGCGCAACGTGCCGACGACGCACGGTATGCCCAGTTCACGGCTGATGATGGCCGCGTGGCAGGTCCGGCCGCCCCGGTTGGTGACGATCGCCGAGGCGATCTTCATGATCGGTTCCCAGTCAGGATCGGTCATGTCCGTGACCAGCACCTCGCCTTTGCTGAAATCCTTGATCATCTGAGAATCCTTGATGATATGCGCCTTGCCCCGGCCGATCAGTTCGCCCACGGACTTGCCCGTGACCAGAACCTCGCCGGTCCCGGTCAGGACGTATTTTTTCAAGGTGCTCATGTCCTTTTGGGAATGGACCGTTTCCGGCCGGGCCTGGACGATATAGAGCTCCCCGGTCAGGCCGTCTTTGGCCCACTCGATATCCATCGGTTTGTGGCCCCCGGCCTTGGCGGAATAATGGTCCTCGATGGTGCAGGCCATGCGGGCCAGCTCCAGGACTTCGGCGTCCATGAGCACCAGGCGCTTGCGGTCGGCTTCCGGCACGGCCACGTTCTTGGTGGGTTGCTTGGCGTCCGCGGTGTAGACCATCTTGATGGCCTTTTCGCCGACCTTCTTCATGATGATGGGCTTGAAGCCCTGTTTGAGAGTCGGCTTGAAGACATACCACTCGTCCGGATTGACCGCCCCCTGGACCACGTTCTCGCCCAGGCCGTACGCGCCGGTGATATACACCGCGTCCTTGAAGCCGGTTTCCGTGTCGATGCTGAACATGACGCCGCTGCAGGCGAGATCGCTGCGCACCATCTTCTGCACGGCCACCGTCAGGGCCACGGAAAAATGGTCGAACCCCTTGTCCACGCGGTAGGAGATGGCCCGGTTGGTGAAGAGCGACGCAAAACAGCGCTGGCAGGCCTCGATGACTTCTTCGATGCCGTGGATATTCAAATACGTTTCCTGTTGCCCGGCGAAACTCGCATCCAGCAAGTCCTCGGCCGTGGCGCTGGAACGCACGGCCACGTCGCAATTTTTCCCGTACTTCGTTTCAAGCTCCCGGTACGCTTGGGCGATGGACTGGCGCAAATCCTGGGGAAATTCCAAATTCCGGATGAGCGAGCGGATGCGGCGGCCACGGTTGGCCAAGTTTTCCATGTCGCGAGTGTCCAAATCGGCCAGGATCTCTCTTATCTTGTCCATGGCTTGGGACGATTCCAGCAGATGCCTATAGGCATGGGCGGTGATGGCGAAGCCGTCAGGGACACAGACGCCCTTGGAGGTCAAGGCCTGGTGCATTTCGCCCAAACTCGCGGTCTTGCCGCCGACCAAGGGGACGTCCTCAATGGCCAGGCGGTCGAACCACAAAACGAATTCCGTGTCCTTGCTCATGGAGCTTCTCCTTGTTGCCTTGGAACCCCTGTGCGCCGAATAAAAGGCTTATAGATAAACTACTGGATTTTCCTTTCCTGTTCAAATAGAAAATAATTACAGTGCATCGCCGCGACGCGAGCACCGCCAGCAGGTTTCATCTTCATCCGCAAGCGAGGTGCGAGCATGAAAAAAGTTCTGATCGTCGAAGACAGCCGGGTCCAGGCCAAAATCATGAGCGACCACATCCGGACGGTGACACCTTTTGAAACCGTCATCGCCCACTCCTTGGCCGAAACGGTCATGGCCATGGACCGGGAAGGCGAGGACATCTTCCTCGCCGTGCTGGATCTGAACCTGCCCGACGATCCGGACAGCCAGATAACGGAAATCGCTTCGGCAAAGGGCGTGCCTTCGGTGGTCATGACCGCCTCGTTCGACGAAAAAGTCAGGGAAAAACTCATTGCGCACAATGTCGTCGATTATTTCTTCAAAAGCGTGGCGGAACTGGCCAACCTGGAAAATCTCGTGGAGAGGCTTTACAAAAATTTGCAGGTCAAAGTCCTGGTGGCCGACGATTCCCGGGTGGCCAGGGCGCACATCGTCAAGCTTCTGGCCAACCAGAATTATCAAACCGTCGAGGCCGTGGACGGGATGGACGCACTCGTAAAGCTCCAGGAAAATCCGGACGTCAAAATCCTCATCACCGATTACAACATGCCCAAGCTCGACGGCTACGACCTGATTACCGAAGTGCGCAAAAACCATCGCCGGGACAAGCTGGCCATCATCGGCGTCTCCGGCCAGGGCGGCCACTCCGTGGCCAAATTTCTCAAGCACGGAGCCAACGACTTTTTGACCAAACCCTTCGAGGTCGAAGAATTCTATTGCCGGGTCAATCAACAGGCCGACATATTGGATATCGTCGAGGGGTGCCGGGGCAATGCCGCTTCAAAGCAATCCTGAGCAGCGTTAGCCGGGCGGAAAGAGTCAAGAGCAAAGGCGAGCCACCCGGTTCGCCTTTTTCAATTTACGACCTACCGAGACAGCCCAAGTATCCGGTATATTGATGGAATGTCCAGGTGATCTCTGGCCACGGCGGCTAGGCGATTGAGCGCCGGCTCGATGTCGAAACGAGCCCCCCCGCCGGCCAGGGGAGCGAGCCCCTTGCGTTCGCGGGCGCGATCGATCCACCAGCGGCGGAAGGCGTCGGCGTCGAAAATCCCGTGCAGATAGGAACCCCAGACGAGTCCGGACCGCAGGCGATACCCTATCGCTTCCCCGTCCTCGCGGACAACCGCAGCCTGCGCGCCTTTGCCGCACAGGCGGGTGACGCCGTGGTGGATTTCATAGCCAGAGAGCGCCAGTCCTGAAACCTCGTGCCTGGCCCGAACCCGGGCCAGGGTTTTGCCCGGCATAAGTTCCGTGTCCACGGGCAAAAGTCCAAGGCCCGACGTATCCTCTCGATGTGCGGATTCGACGCCGCTTGGGTCGCGCACCGTCTGCCCGAGGATCTGCAATCCGGCGCAGACCCCGACCACTTCCGCCCCTTGGCTCGCCAGGCGAACGATCGCCTCGGCCAGGCCGTTCTCTCGCAGTCCGCGCAAGTCGGCCGGAACGTTCTTGCTGCCGGGCACAATCACAGCGTCCGGCCTGCCCAACTCCGAAGGCGAGCGCACCGTGCGCAAACTGACGTCCGGCTCCATCCGCAGGGCGTCGAAGTCCGTGAAGTTGGAGATGTGGGCCAAATCGACGACGGCCACGTCTACGGCGGCGTCATGGCCGGCGCCGGATCCCCGGCCAAATCCGGACTGCTTGAAATTCACCGAGTCTTCCTCGGGCAGTTCCAAATCCTTGATAAACGGCACCACTCCCAGCACCGGCGCGCCGGTCAGGCGCGCGATGCATTCCGGCCCGTCGCCGAGCAGCCCGGGATCGCCGCGAAATTTGTTGAGGATCAGGCCCGCAACCAGCCGCCTTTCCCATTCCTCCAGAAGCTCCATGGTTCCTGCAAGGCCCGCGAAGACTCCCCCCCGGTCGATGTCGCCGACCACAAGCGCCTTGGCGTGGGCCTCGCGGGCCATGGCCGTGTTGACGATGTCGTGGGCCTTGAGATTGATCTCGGCCGGACTGCCCGCCCCTTCCAGGATCATCACGTCATGCTCGGCGGCCAGCTCGACGTAAGTGCGGCAGACCACCGGCCAGAGCGTGGCCTTGTACGCGGCGTAGGCGGCCGCGTTCATGTTGCCGACCGGCTCGCCCAGGACGATCACCTGCGAACCCGTATCCGAGGAGGGCTTGAGCAAAACCGGGTTCATGCGGACATCGGGCGCAAGCCCGCACGCCTGAGCCTGGAGGATCTGGGCCCGGCCCATTTCCTTGCCGTCCGCCGTGACCCCGGAATTGAGCGCCATATTCTGGGCCTTAAACGGCGCCGGGTGAAAACCGTCTTCCAGCATAATGCGGCCCATTGCTGCGGCCAGGAGACTCTTGCCCGCGTTGGAGCTTGTCCCGAGGAACATGACCGCCGGCGGAAGGCTTTTGACCCGGCTCGCTTGCCGGCCGGGCCGGGTTTTCAGGACGCGCCGCAAGGCGCCAAGGAAAACGGCGTTTTCCTCGCTCGGCCGCACGGCGACGCGGAAATAGCGGGCGTCAAGCCCGGTGAAATTGTCGCACACCCGGATGGCCACCCCTTCCTTGAGCAGGGCCGCAAAGAGCCCCTTGGCGTCCAGGCCCGGCCTATCCAGGCGGCACAGGATGAAATTGGCCGGGCCGGGATAGAGGATCAGTTCGGAAAATTCGCTCAAATCGGCCAGCAACCGCGTCCGCAGGCAAGACGTCAGCTCCGCCGACCGGGTGAAGAAATCCTTGTCCGCGAACGCTCTCTCGCCCACGGCCTGAGCCAAGGTATTGACCGACCAGGGCGGCAGGATCGCCCTCATCGCATCCAAGATGACCCCGCTTGCGACCATAAGCCCAAGCCGCAGTCCCGGGATAGCCAGTATCTTGGTGAGAGAATGCAGAACACTGACGTTGGACGGCCGGTCACGGCACATGCTTGTAAAGCCCTCGACAAACCAGCCAAAGGCCTCGTCCACGCAGAAATGGCTTTCAGGATGGCGTATGGCCAGTTCTCTGATCGCGCCGGCGTCCGCGATCATACCCGCCGGATTGTTGGGACGGCCCAAAATGACCAGGGCCGGGGCGGCTTCGGAAGAAAGGCGCGCGGCGATGTCTTTCAGGTCCGGGGTGAACGCCGAGTCCGGGCCGGTCGCCACCGGTATCGTTTCGAGCCCGGCGGCCTCACAGGCCCGGGCATAATCCCCAAAACTCGGCGCCGGGATCACCGCCCGGCTCAGGCCGCAGGCTCTGACCAGGGCGTAGAGCAGGTCGCTGGCGCCGTTGCCTGCCAGAATTTCACCGGGGTCAAGGTCCAGATACCCGGCCGCGGCGATGCGCAGGCCGTGGGCCTCGGGATCGGGATAGTGGCGCAGGGAGCTGACGGCGGAGCTTATGACCTGACGCAGCCAGGGTGGGGCGCCCAGCGGGTTGATATTGGCGGAAAAATCCAGGACGTCTTGCGGATCGCGCTGCGACAAATCAGCCAGGACGCGGATGTTGCCGCCGTGTTCAAATGACTGCATATCGTGAGTCGCGAGGCGAAACGGCGCGCCCTTCCTTACGATTCCAGGACGCTCTGGGTTGGCTTGACGGAATATTCCGGCACGATCCGTCGCAAGGCTTCTTTGATACCGGGCCCGTCATGGGCAAGCGCCCGCGCCGCGAGTTCGGCCACGCCGGCATGCAAAGCGGCCATCTGGCCGGCCCGGTCGGCGCAGGATTCCTCACGCAGGGCCTTGATCTTCTCGTGCTTGGTGGGCGCCACGTCCTCGGCGGCGGTGATGAGCTCCTCATAGAGTTTTTCCCCATCGCGCAGGCCGGTGAAGACGATCTCGATATCGACTCCCGGCTCCTTGCCGGAAAGGTGAATCAGATCCCGGGCCATCTCGGCGATGTTGACCGGATCGCCCATCTCCAAAATGAAGATTTCCCCGCCCTGGCCCTGGGCTCCGGCTTGAAGGATCAATTGACAGGCCTCGGAGATGGTCATGAAATACCGCATGACCTCGGGATGGGTCACGGTCACCGGGCCGCCGCGCTCGATCTGGCGCTGGAAAAGCGGAATGACCGAGCCCGAGGAGCCGACCACGTTGCCGAACCGCACGGCCATAAATTTGGTTTGCCCGCACGGCATGGCCCGCATGAGCATTTCGGCCACGCGCTTGCTTGCGCCCATGACATTGGTCGGCCTGACGGCCTTGTCCGTGGACACGAACACGAACCGCTCCACCTTGTGGCGCACGGCCGCTTCCATGACGGTCTTGCTGCCCAAGACATTGGAATAAACCGCCTGCCAAGGATTTTTCTCCAGCATGGGAACATGCTTATACGCGGCTGCATGGAAAACCGCCTGGGGGGCGAACCGGGAAAAGACCTCTTCCATGAGCGGCTCGTCCTGCACCTGCCCCAGGATGGTGTGGTAGTCGCGGAAATTCTTTTCGTGATGGAGTTCCATCTGCACGGTGTACAGATTGACCTCGCTGGAATCCACCAGAAGCAATTTTTTGGGGCTAAAACGGATGATCTGGCGGCAGAGCTCAGACCCGATCGAGCCGCCGCAGCCGGTGACCATGACGGTCTTGCCGGTGATGGAACCGCTGATGCCGGTTTTGTCCAGCCTCACCGCCGGACGTCCGAGCAGGTCCTGGTAATCGACCTTGCGCAGCGAATTGAAGGTCACCTTGCCGTCGATGATTTCGGCGATGCCGGGCAGGGTTTTGGACAGGGCCTGGGCTTTTTCGCACATGCCCACGATGCGGCGCATCTGGGCTCCGCTGGCCGAGGGAATGGCGATGTACACTTCCACTCCGCGATGGCCCTCGTTGATTTCGGGCAGCAAGTCGACGCCTCCGAGCACGGGAACCCCATGCACGGTGCGGTTCCACTTGGCCGGATCGTCGTCGAGAAAACCCAGGACGTCATAGGGCAGGTCCGGGTTGTCCATGATCTCGCGCAGAATCTTCTCCCCGGCGTTGCCGGCTCCGACGATCAAGACCTCTTTTTGATTCTTGGCCTTTATCCAGGGGAGACGCCAAAAACTTTGCTCCTTGTTTTGCATTCGCAAAGAAAAGAAATACCGGATGGCCACGCGCGCGCCGCCGGTCAGGAGAAACGTGAGGATGCCGTCAAGCAGAAAAACCGCGCGGGAATATCCCGCGAAGCGATGCCAGAAGAGCAAGGCTCCGGCGATGATCAGAGTGGACATGGCTGCGGCCTGAAGCAACCGAAGAGCGTCGGAAAGGCCGCTGTAGCGCCACATGCCGTGGTACTGGCCGAAGAAATAAAACACCAGGCACTTCAGCGGCAGGGTCCACCGCAACACGGCCAGAATCTGCCCCTGGTTCTCGGACGACAAAGTAAAGTCGAACCGAAAAGCGTAGGCAGCGAACAGGGAGATCGAAAATAGCAGCAAATCGACCAAAATCATGGAATAGATTCTGGTGTTGCGTAGTCCTTGCAGCATGCCGGATTCCTATTATGGGGCCGAAGCCGGTTTTGACCGGTTCCGTTCCATCGGCGTTTGGCGAAACAGGCGACGGACGCGCTTGGCGCAAATCCGGTCTTGCGGGCCGCAGACCTTCCCAGGCAGCGCGCGACCGCTCAAGAGACACGGGGCGTCGACACTATGCCAGGGAGCACGAAAAGGAAGAAATTTTCTGCTCCCGTTATGAACCCGTCCGGCGCCGCCGCATATATGTGGCAAAAGATTCGCGCAGATAGGCGACGATCAGCAGGACGACGAATCCAGCAAACCCGGCCGCAGCCACAATGCCGATCCTGCTGGAAGGACCTTCGGCGACCAAGCTCCCGTTAAAACCAACGATATCACTGAAATAATAATCAAAATTACGGCCAGCCATGGCCAGCCGGTTGCGCACGTGAACTGCCGCCGAGTCATTATCCGCCTTGGCGGCGAATTCATCGGCGGCATTGCGGAAGGCCTCTTGGAGTTCCTCGCCGGAATCGGTCTTGTCGGAAAGAAATTTCAGCGGTTCGAAAACGCTCAGCGCCACGGCGGCCACCTTCCTCTCGTGGGCCAGAGAATCGGCCTTTTGCCTGGCTTCCATGAGCGAGGTCTCAAGGGCCATGGTCCTGGCGGCCACGTTGCCATAGGCCAGCTTGCCCTCGCTGACGTTCACGGGCGGGATCGATTCCGTCTTTCCCGCTTGCGGCAGTTTGGCCGATAATACGGCCAGTTCACTACGCTCGCGCTCCAACAACGCGATTTTACGCCCCAGGTCCAAGGACTGGTTTTCCAGGTCAAAGGATCTGGTCTTGAGCAACCGGTATTCGCTGTCGAAATAGGTGTTGAGGCAGTCATACAACAGCCTGTCCCTCAAAAAGCGTCCGGCATTCTCCGCCGCGGCCACGGCCGTGTCGGGAGAAATCCCGGAAGCCGCGATCTCGACGCCCATGACATAGTTCACGGCGTCGCGGTAGGATTGGTTGGGAATTTTGCGGTCTTCGCTATAGGCGTAAACCGGTTTGAAATTCTTGACGGCCGAGACGACCGAGGCGAGCGTCTTGCCGTCCACGGTCTTTTTCCCGTCGTGCGCGAGGAAGCGCTCGATGAAGGAGGCGTTGGCCATCGACCGGATCAGGAAACCATACACGTCATAGGTTATGAAAAATTCAGTATCCGACTGTTCCCAACTGAAATTGGCCACCTTGCGGTCGACCGGCTGGAAAATGGTGACGCCTTGGACGTTTTGCATCCCGCCGGATTCTTGGCCATTGCCCTCCCGCGCCTTGTCCGGCAATACTGCCTGAAGGTTGACGATCTTGTTTTCCCGGTAAGCGGACTCGGGAGCAAAATCCTTGACTTGGCGCGAAAGCTGGTAAAAGCCTTTGGCCGTGACGGTCCTGGGCGCCATCGACAACACCGCGTAGACCAGGGCCATAAACACGGCCAAACCGCAGGCGATGAATATTTTCTGCCGCCAAATGATATACATCGCCTCGAAAAGAATAGGCTTTTCTTCCGAATCGTTATTGTGGTCAGCATCGGCGCATTGCATGAACAATACTCCTGGAATCAAAATATCCGGCAAGGCCGGAGCGTTCATCAAAAAAGTAAACTTCTTCGGAAACGCCCGGAAAGTCAATGAGCACTCTCGCGACATGAGCACTCTCGCGCGCCGGGAGACCCCTGGCTTGGCGGAAGGTAATCTGGTAGTTTACTCAGCGTACACTGGCGCAATGACATGATCCACAAACGTCTTCTGCTTACCGGCGCTGGCGGTTTTCTCGGCCGGCGGCTTCAAGCGCGCCTGCTCTCCCAAGGTCGCCGCGTCCTGGCCGTGCAACGGGCCATGCCGGCCAAAGACCGGCGTAGCGAACACGAGTTGCTTGAAATATTGGCTTGCGGCCCCATTGAGGCGATAACAGACTATTCCCAAATGCTTTCCGGCGTCGACGCCGTGGTCCATTTGGCAGGCAGGGCGCATGTCCTGCGCGAAAGCGCCGCCGATCCGGAAAAGGCCTTCATGGAAGTCAACGCCCGGGCGACCGCCAAGCTGGCTCGGGCAGCCGGAGACTTGGGTATTTCTCGCCTTGTTTTTATCAGCTCCATCGCGGTCAACGGCCTCCCCGTCCGCGATACCCCCTTAACCGAACTCGACCCCCCGAAGCCGCGCAACAGCTATGGTCGGTCCAAGCTCGCGGCCGAAGAGGCCCTTTTCACTGAACATACGCGCAGCGGACTACCCGTGACCGTCTTGCGCCCGCCCATGGTCTACGGCCCAAGTCTGAAAGGCAATTTCCCCCGGCTTTTGCGCTTGGCCGAATCGGGCATTCCCTTGCCGCTGGCCAATCTGCGCAACCTGCGCAGCTTCATTTACGTGGACAATCTCGTGGATCTCATCACCGCCTGCCTCGACCGGCCGCATCCAGGCTACGGCGTCTACCTGGTCAGCGACAACGAGGACATCTCCACGCCCGGTCTCATCGGGGCGCTGCGGGACATGATGGGCAAACGCAAGAATCTGTTCCGTTTTCCCCAGCCCGTTCTGCGGGCCGCGGCGACCGCCATCGGGGCGAAAAAAACCTTCGAGAGCCTGTGCGGGCGGCTTTGCATCGACCCATCCAAGGCGATGCGCGAACTGGACTGGACGCCGCGTTTTTCCCTCATGCAAGGGCTGGCCGCTTCGGTGGATTGGTATTTGTCCAACCGGCCTCCAAAATCTTGATCCAAAAAAACGGCCGGCAACCCCGAAAAAGAGGTTGCCGGCCGATATTCCCAGCGGACATGGATTTCCAAAGGGACATTGCCCTTTCGGCCGCCGAAGGCGCTCTTATCCTTTCAAATTCTCGGCCAACACTTCGGCGATATGGCGCACGACCGTCCCCGCGCCGCGTTTTTCCATGCCCCCGCGCAGTTGCATGACGCAACCGGGGCAGTCGGTGACCAGCCGGGCCGCGCCGGCGGCTTCGACGTGGCTTAACTTCTTGGCCAGGATCTCGGCCGAGACTTCCGGGAATTTCGAGGAATAAGTGCCGCCAAAACCGCAGCAGACGTCTTCTTCGGCGGCCGGGGCGTACTGCCCGGCCATGGCGATAAGCTCTCTGGGCGGCTTGGTCACTCCGAGACCCCGGCACAGATGGCAGGGAGAGTGATAGGCTGTCTGGACCGCGTCGTTCTTGAAGGATTCGGCGTCCATGCCGAGCACGTCGCGGACAAAGGAGGAAAAGTCGATAACCTTGTCGGCGAAGCGCTGGGCGGTCAGAGCCAGCCCCGGGTCGTCGGCCAGCAGGCGCGGATAGGCTTTTTTGAGATGCGAGGCGCAGGAGGCGCAGCCGCAGACGATATAGTCGAACACAGCCGGGTCCAGAGCCTTGATGTTTTGGACGGCCACGTCGCGGGCGGCTTTTTTCTCACCCATCATCTCGACCGGCAGACCGCAACAGGACTGGCCCATGGGGAATTCCACGGCCGCGCCGCCGGCGGCGAGCACCTTCACCATCGCCACAGCCTGTTCCGGGTAGACGAAATCCTGGACGCAGCCAGCGAACAGGGCGACCGACGCCTTGGGCGCGTCGACTCTCGGCTTGAGGGCCGGCCACATGTCGCGGAAGGGTTTTTCAGCGATGGCCGGCAACGCCCTGAAACCGTGGTCCCTGGCGAAGAACTGGGGCAGGTGGCGCAGATACGGCGTGCCTCCGGTGACCGGCCGCTGGACCAATTTGGCCGCCCGCAGCAAACCATGAAACAGGCTGCGGTTTTGCAGAACTCTGCCCAGCATGGCGTTGGGCAGGGAGTGCCCTTCCTCGTCCTGGATGCGGGCGTACACCTCTTTGATCAGGCGCGGCAGATCGATGCCGGCGATGCACACGGCCTTGCAGGCTCCGCAGTTGATGCAATTCTGCACCAAATTTTTGGCTTTGTCGCGGCCGTGGTAGAAATACGTCAGGATCAGGCCGATAGCGCCGATGTAGACATGGCCGTACTTGTGCCCGCCGACCATGCGGTAGACCGGGCAGACGTTGGCGCAGGCGCCGCAGCGCACGCAGCGAAGCGCCTGGGCAAAAAGCGGATCCTTGGCGATGGCCGAACGGCCGTTGTCCAGCAGGATGATGTGCAACTCTTTCTTGCCGCCCGGCGCGGCGGCGCACTGGGCCGGCCCGGTGATCCAGGAGACGTAGGAGGTGATCGCTTGACCGGTGGCGTTTCGCGGCAGCCCCCGGATCGCGGTCAGGGCGTCCTCGACGGTTGGGGTGAGCTTGTCCAGGCCGACCATGAAGACGTGAACGCGCGGCAACGTGGCCGTGAGCCTGGCGTTGCCCTCGTTGGTGAGCACGGCCAGGGTGCCGGTTTCGCTGATGGCGAAATTGGCTCCGGACACGCCCATCTCGGCCTGGTTGAATTTGGCCCGCAGTTCGCGCCGGGCGACCTTGACCAGTTTTTCGATCTCGGAGTCCTGCTTTTTCTTGGTTACGTCCGCGAACAGATCGGCTACCTCGTAGCGGGAAAGGTGAATGGCCGGCATGACCATGTGGGTCGGGCCTTCGCCACGCAGCTGGATGATGAATTCGCCGAGATCGGTCTCGGTGACTTCCAGTCCGGCCGCTTCGAGGTGATGATTGAGGTGGGTTTCCTCGGCGGTCATGGACTTGGATTTGAGCACCCTTTTGACCCCGGCCTTACGGGCGATGGAGGCGACAAGCTCGTTGGCCTCGCCGGCGGTTTTGGCCAGGTGCACCGTGGCTCCGGCCGCCTCGGCCTTTTGCTTGAACTCGGCGTAGAGCTCGTCCATCCGGGCCACGGCGTTGTCCTTGGCCGTGGCGATGGCCTGCACCACCGCCTCGATGTCCATGCCGGCAAAGGCCTTTTCCCTTGACACCCGGTAGGCCACGGCGAAATTGTCCATGGCCTTGCGCAGAAAATCGTCGCTTAAGGCTTCCCGCAGTTCGCTTCGGTATTCGCCGAGATTCTTGGCGGTTTGCATTATTTGTCCTCCCAGAGGTAAATGTGCAGTTCCAAGGGCCCGTGCACGCCCAAGGTCAGCACCCGCTCGATATCGGCGGTCCGGCTCGCGCCGGTGACAAAGGCGGTGTAATTGGGCGCCCCCGAAAAAGTCTTGCGCAGCTCCGGGGCCATATCCATGGCCGTGGGGACGATGCGTGAAACCGGCACGAGCGCGGCGTGGATTTCACTGACCATGGTGGCCAGGCGCAGCTCCTCCGAGTCGGAATTGAAAACCATGGTGCCGGTCTCGGCGATGGCCCGGTCGGCCACGGTGAAACCGATGTCCACTCCGGCGACGTACTCGCGCATTCCCTCGGTCACGTAACGCACGCCCAAGTCCGCGCAGAGCTTGGCCAGCTTCTTGGACAAATCCTTTTTCAGTCCGGGCGCGGCCACCACTTTTTGCTGCTTGCCGTCGCACAGCCGCGCGGCGTCCCCGGACAGAGGCAGCTCGCAGCCCGTGGCCAGCAATTCGCAGGCGGACCTTTCCAGGCACAGCGCCATGATCTTCTCCAAAGCCTCCTCGGGCGAGGACACGCGGCTTACGAAAGCCGAGACAGCTTGAGCTTTGGCCGTGAATTCGTCCGCAAGAGCATTTTTTGAGCTCATACCATACCACCTTGGGCGTTTCTGGATGAAAGTGTTAGCCAAATAGCATGTCCGCACGACAACCGGAATACATCCTTTTCAGAAATTGCTGCGAAGCGGCGATGCGCCTGCCTGATTCAACTTTTGTTCCACAGGAAAATCAAATTATTGCGGAAAGTTATTTGATTCAGGCGCATCCGGAAAACAGGACTGCGCCCGTATCTGTCCGTTTTTCAGGATAGAATCGATGGATATTCCGGCCAACCGGACGGCCAAGGCCGGCACGCCGCCTCCGTTCTCGCGAACGGAGCGCGCGGGCCTCGACTTTCCTCTGGTCTAGCCTCCCAAGTAGGCTTTCTTGACCGCCGGGTCTGCGGCCAGTTCCGCGCTTGATCCGGAGGCCACAATTTCTCCGGTGTCCAGGACGTAACCCCGGTGGGCGAAGCGCAACGCCAGGCGGGCGTTTTGTTCGATGAGCAGGATAGTCAGGCCTTGTTCGTTGAGTCTTTTGAGTGTGCGAAACATCTCGTACATCAGCAGCGGCGACAATCCCATGGACGGTTCGTCCAGGAGCAGGGTCTGGCATTTGCTCATCAGCGCCCGCCCCAGGGCGAGCATCTGCTGTTCGCCGCCGGACAGGGATTCGCTCCGCTGGTTGCGGCGTTCGGCCAGGCGCGGAAACAGGTCGAAGACCCGGTCCAGATCGGCGCTGATGGCGCTCGCGCCGTCCTTGCGGGCGTAAGTGGCGAGCGTCAGGTTCTCCATGACCGTCAGGTTGCCGAAAATGTGCCGCCCTTCGGGCACCAGGGCCACATGCAGCTTGCGGACCACGTCGTGGGGCTCGGTGGAAAGAAGGCTCATTCCTTCAAAGAGAATGTCGCCGGAGAGGACTTTCGGCGCTTCGGGCGGGGGCAGGCGCATGATGGAATGCAACGTGGTGGTCTTGCCCGCGCCGTTGGCGCCGATGAGCGTGACGATTTCGCCCTTTTCCACGTGGAAGCTGATTCCGTGGAGGGCTTCGATGTTGCCGTATTTGACCCGAAGGTCGCGGATTTCGAGCAGCATCAGATTGCGTCGTCTCCCAGGTAGGCCTTGATCACGTCCGGGTTGGCCTGGATTTCCAGGGGCGTCCCGTCGGCGATGGTCTGGCCGAAGTCGATGACCTGAATCCGGGTGCACAGTTTCATGACCACGTCCATCTGGTGTTCGATCATCCAGATGGCCAGATCAAATTCCTTGTGGATCCAGCCGATGAGCTTGATCAGGTCGTCCACGTCGGCGCTGGAGAGCCCGGCGGCCGGTTCGTCGAGCATGAGCAGCTTGGGTTTGACCGACAGCGCCCGGGCGATCTCCACGCGGCGTTGCAGGCCGTAGGGTAGATTCTTGGGCAATTCGCCCGCGTATTCGGCCAGGTTCAGGGCTTCGAGGATCTCATGGGCGTTGGCCGCGATGGCCGCCTCTCGCCGTTTATAGCGCTCGGTGCGCAGAAAGCAGTCCCAAAGCCCGTATTCCAAATGGTAATATTGGCTGACCCGGATATTGTCGAGCACGGACAGATCGAACCACAGGCGGATGTTCTGGAAGGTGCGGGCGATCCCCAGGGCGGTGACCTTGTGCGGCTTGAGGCCGGCGGTGCTTTTTCCCTGAAACAGAATTTCGCCGGCGCTTGGGGCGTAAAAACCGCTGACCACGTTGAAGACCGTAGTTTTACCCGCGCCGTTGGGTCCGATCAGCCCCAGGAGTTCGCGTCCCTCGAACCTGGTCTCGAACTCGCAGACCGCTCGCAGGCCGCCGAAATCGCGGGTGAGGTTGACGACGTCCAGCAGGGCCATGGTCTATTTCCCGCTTTCTTCGCGGCCGAGCAGACGGCGCAGCCCCGGGAAGATGTCGGTGAGTTCGCGGTGGCCGAAAAAGCCTTCCGGCCGGAACTGCATGAGCAGGATGAGCATCATGGGGATGATGACCCATTTGCCCACCTGCATGGGCCGCAATACTTCCATGAGCAGGGTGAAGGCGACCGCCGACAGCGCGGCCCCGGAAATCGAGCCCATGCCGCCGAGATAGACCATGACCATGGCCTCGGTGGATTTGATGATGGTGAACGAACCCGGGTTGATGTAGCCGAGCACGAAGGCGAACAGCCCGCCCGCGATGCCGGCCAGACCCGAGGAGAGCATGAAGGTGACCAGTTTGACCCGGTCGGTGTCGACGCTCATGATCTCGGCGGCGATTTCATCCTGGCGCACGGCGTCCACGCCCTTGCCGAAGGTGGACGAGACGTAGCGCCGGATCACGACCAGGGTGAAGACTACGGCGGCGAACACCCAGAGCATCATCCAGGGGATGTTCCAGACCTCGGTCATGGCCGAGGTGATCTTGGCCATGCCCATGAACCCCCGGGCGCCGCCGACGGCGCCGACGTTCTCGATGGTGCTCTTGATGATGTAGCTGGCGGCGATGGTGATGATGGCCAGGTAATCGCCCCGGGTCTTAAACGACGGCAGGGCGACGAGCAGGCCGGTTACGGCCGCGGCCAGCCCTCCGGCCAGGAGCAGAAGCGGGAAGGCGAAGACGGTCAGATAGCCCGGCAGGTACGGGCCGCCGAGGAAGCCTCCGGGCGCGAAAAGGGCTACGGCCAGGACCGAGGAGACATACGCCCCCACGGCCATAAACCCCGCGTGGCCGCACGAAAATTCGCCCATGTTGCCGTTGACCAGGTTCAGGCTGGTGGAAAGGATGATGTTGATGCCCATGAACATGAGCACCGACTGCCAATAGAAATTGATGGCGTCGGTGACCGAGGCGGCGAGGATCAGGCCCAAGAGCGAAACCGTGACCAGGGGAACGATGCAGCGCCGCATGTCCGTCAGATCTTGGTTCGACGGGCCACGCCGAACAGCCCCGTGGGTTTGAGCGAGAGGATCAGCAGCAGGATGGAGAAGGCGATCAGATCGCGGAAGGTGGAAGGGAAAAAGGCCACGACCATGATTTCCACGAAGCCGAGCAGGAAACCGCCGGCAAAGGCGCCCCGGATCGAGCCGATGCCGCCGACCACGGCGGCGATAAAGGCTTTCCAGCCGATGAGCGCCCCCATGAACGGGTCGAGCACCGGGTAGGACATGGCGAAGAGCACCCCGGCCAAGGCGGCGAAGCTCGAACCCAGGACGAAGGTGAAGACGATGACCGTGTCGGTCGGGATGCCCATGAGCGGCACGGCGAAGCGGTCGTAGGAGATGGCCTGCATGGCCATGCCGATCTTGGTCTTGCCGACCACGTAGTGCAGAAACAGAAACGAGAGCACGGCCACCAGAATGACGGCGACTTTAAGATTGGTGACGCTCACCCCGCCCAACGAATACACGATTTGCGGCACGAGGGTGGGGAAATTTTTGCGGCTGGCGCCGAACAGGGCCAAGTTGCCGTTTTCCAGGACCAGCCCGCACATCAAGGCGGTGATGACCACGTAAAGCTTGTGCGCTCCCTTGCGCCGCAACGGCCGGTAGGCCACCCGCTCCAGCGTGACGCCGAGCGCCGAAGTCAGGATCATGGAAATGGGGATGGTCAAAGCGAGCACGGCCCAGCCGGGCATGCCCGGGGGAATGACCCCGGTCTTGCCCAGCAGAAAGGTGGCGCCGAAGAAAGCGAAATAGGCCCCGGCCATGAAGATGTCGCCGTGGGCGAAGTTGATCAGCGAAAGCACGCCGTAGACCAGGCAGTAGCCCAGGGCGATCAGGGAGTAAAAACTACCCCATTGCAGGGCGTTCAAGATATTTTGGATGAGTGATTCCAAAAAAGCCACCCTCGCCGGTCCGAATGATTGGTTTGCATACCGCAGGGCAGGCTTGCGGACAAGCCCAAGCCCCTGTCCCGTCATGGACGCGGCCGGTGCCGCCAGGATTATCTGGTTTGAATGATGGAAGTTTTTGAAAGGGGTTTGGGGGAAACTTTTTTCGAAAAAGTTTCCCCCAAGGCTTTCGCTCTTACGGGCACACGGATTTGAAGAAGCTGAACTTGCCTTGTTCGTCGATTTTCACGACCACGGCGCATTTCACCGGATCGCCGCCCGAGGGGAAGCTCATCTTGCCGGTGATGCCGTCGAAGTCTTTGACCTTCTGCAAGGCGTCCTTGACGGCCTCGCGATCCTTGGCCACGTCGCCGGTCACTCCGGCGTTTTTGATTCCGGTCAACAGCAGGTTGATGGCGTCCCAGGTCAGGGCGGCGACATCGTCCGGAGTCTTCGTATAGGCGGCCTGGTACTTGTCGATGAAGTCCTTGGTGGCGCCTTGGGCTCCGGCGGCGGCGTAGTGGGTCACGAAGAAAAAGCCCTTGCAGTCGTCGCCGCACAGGCCCATCAGATCGCCGCTGCCCCAGGAGTCGGAGCCAAGGATGGGATTTTTCCAGCCCAGGGCCTTGGCCTGTTTCACGATCAGCGGCACTTCGTTGTAGTATTGCGGCACAAACAGGACGTCGGCCCCGGATTTGACGATATTGGTCAACTGGGCGGAGAAGTCCACATCCTTGGTGGTGAAGGTCTCAAAGGCCACGACCGAGCCCGGTCCGTTGATCTTTTCAAAGGCGGCCTTGAAGTCTTCGGCCAGGCCCTTGGGGTAATCCGAGGCGATGTCGTAAAGCACGGCAGCTTTTTTGGCGGAAAATTCCTGCTTGGCGAACATGGCCGCCACCGGACCCTGGAAGGTGTCCAGGAAGCAGGCCCTAAAGACGTAGGGCCTGTTCTTGGTGGTGTTGGGGTTGGTGGACCAGGGGGCGATCATCGGGGTCTTGAGCTCGTTGGCGGTTTCGCCGGCCGGGACGGCCTGCTTGCTGGACTGAGGGCCGACCATGCCGATGACCTTGTCCTGGGTGATGAGCTTGCGGGCGGCGGACAGGGCGGATTCGGCCTTGGACTCGTTGTCTTCGTATACGAAGTCCAGGGTGTACTTCTTGCCGCCGATTTCCACGCCCCCGGCCGCGTTGACCTGCTTCTTGAGCAATTCGGCCGCATTTTTCGAAGATTCGCCGACATCGGGGATATCGCCGGTCAAGGGGATGTTGAAGCCGATTTTCAGGGTGTCGGCGCCAAACGCCGCCGGTGCGGCGAGAAAGAGGAAACACAGCGCTGCCAAGACGATTTTTTTCATACAGCCTCCTGGGTTGATGGGGTTACCGCGACGTACCATGGGACTCGTCGATACCGTAAATCGGATCAAAGGGAAATCGGCAAGCGAGGACTCGGCTATTTTTCTTTTTGCTCAATGATTCCGGTGAAATTATCCGTTTCGGCTTCGGCCTGGCGCTCACGGCATAAGCGCGTCAGCAGGGCCGCCGGTCCGTCGCCGGGGATCAACCGCGCTACGCCCTCGAACGCCGCGATGGCCTCCTTCATGCGTCCGGCTTCATACAGGCCGAGGGCGTCTTCATAGGCCCGCAGGCCGCTGATGGTTTGCTCCCCAAGCTCCGGGGGCGATCCGGCCAGCTCGAAGACGGAGAGCTCCTTGGCCCGGCCCTTGATGCGCACCCGGCCCAGACGGCGAAAGACGAAATCGTCCGGGGCGTGCAGCCGGGCCGCGGCCGCAGTCGCCTCGGCGGTCAGGACTTGGACCCCGAAGAGCTTTCCCAGGGCTTCAATGCGCGAGCCGGTGTTCACCTCGTCGCCGATGACCGAATAGTCGAATATGTTTTCGGCGCCCATGTTGCCCACGATCATCTCGCCGGTGTTGATCCCGATGCGCATGGTCAGTTCCGGCTTGCCCAGAGCTCGCCAATTCCGGTTGAGGGCAATAAGCCCGTCGCGCATGAGCAAGGCGGCCCGGCAAGCTCTGGCGGCGTGGTCCGGGGCCAGCCCCGGGGCGTTCCATTCGGCCATCAGGGCGTCGCCGATGAATTTGTCCACGATGCCGCCGGTTTGGGTGACACAAGCGGCCATACGGGTAAAATATGTGTTGAGCATCGAGGCCACTTCTTCGGCCGGCAGATTTTCCGCAAACGTGGTGAAGCCCTTGATGTCGGAAAAAAGCACCGTCAGGACGCGTTTGGCGCCGCCCAGGCGCAGATTTTCCGGATGTTTCAGAATTTCCTCCATGACCGCCGGGGCGAGGTATTGGCCGAAGGCCGACTTGATCCGGGCCTTTTCCCGGGATTGCCGGTAATATTTGTGCGCCCCGCCGGCGATGGCTGAAGCAAGCACGGCCAACCCCGGCCCGGCCATGGGAGCCACTATCCCCTGGCCGTAAAGCATCCAGGCCGCCGCTGGCGCGCCGACGGCCAAAGCCAGGCTTGCCGGGACGCCGACGGCGGCTTTGGCGACGCTGACCAGCAAAGCGGCGGCCAGACACAGGACCGGGACCAGAAACACAACCCAGACCATGGGCAGGCCGCGCGGGGTGTCGCCGGTCAAAATCGCGTCGATGATATTGGCGTGGATTTCAAAACTCGGGCTGACCGGGCTAAACGGGGTCGAACGCACGTCCTTGAGGCCCACTGCGGTCGTGCCGACAATGACGATCTTGTCCTTGAACCGGCCCTTGGGCGTCGCCGTTTCCAGCCCTCGGGCGGCCTGATGGGCGCTGGATAAGACCGCCTCGTACGATTCGTAGGCATAGGTGGGCGTCGCCTCGTTTTTTCCGGGCGCGACCGCCCCGGGACCGCCCTGGAACTTGATGAAAGCCGTCCCGTCGGCCGCAAGCGGCAGGGCGCGATCGCCGATTTGAATATGATCCGCGGCGACGGCGATGCCGGAGGGGGCGATCCCGAGCGCCGTGGCGGCCACGGCCAAGGACAAAGAGGGATACAGAGCGCGCGACCCGTCGAAACGGACCAGGGGTCTGAAGCGGCGGCACAAGCCGTCGGCGTCCGGTAGGAAATTGATGTGCCCGAGGCTTTTTGAGGCCTTGGCCAACTCCGCAAATGGCGTGATGGCGGTGTGGAAGCGGGGGAAGGCCGGGCCGGATGCCGGCGAAGGCGCGCCCGAGCCCGCAAGCGCCTGAAGAGCGGCGACCAGGTCCGATCCCTGCGCGGCCATGCCGGGTGAAACGCGCGCTTCGCCGTCATCGACGTAAAAGACTACCGGGCTGACGACGTTTCCGGCCGCAGCCGTCTTTTGCGCCAAAAAATCGTCTCCGCCCGAGGGTTTCAACGCGGCCAACCGGGTGAGCAATTCGTCTCGCACCTCGGGTATGTCGGCGTTGCCGGCAAAGACGGTCAGATCGCGCAGAGCGGCTTCGTCGAGTTGGACGGCGCGGTTGCGCTCCGAGAAAATGATGTCGAAGGCCACGGCCTTGGCGCCGTCTCGGGCAAGATATTCGACGACCTCGCCGTGGGCCGAGCGCGGCCAGGGCCATCGGCCGAACACCGGTTCCAAGCGGCGCAGCGACTGCTCGGAGATGTCGAGCAGGACGATCTCTCCGGAATGGGTCGTGGGCGCGGCGTACGCCCGCGCCCGGGCGTCTTGGGTCTTAAGTTCCAGGGAGCCGATCTGTCCGCCCGGATCAAGCAGACACAACGCGGCAAGACAAAGCCCCAGGCCGGCCGGCCAGAGCAGGTGGCCGGCCCGGTCGAAAACGGCTTTGAAAATCGCGCTCACGATATGCGGGTCGTCCGGCGCGGGCTATTTGTCCTTGGCGGAACTCGCCGCGAGCGACAACGTGTTTTCGTTCCAGTCTTTTCTCAGCCCCGTTTTGGTGTGGCAACCGTAACAGATGCCGTACGCCTTGGAAGATGCGGAGTATTTCGCCAGCACGAGCGCGCCCTTGGTGACCGGCCCCATGGGCTTGCCCCGGACGTCGAGCTTGCAGGATGAGCCGGTGCCCACTTTCACCACCGTGCCGTCTTTCAGGGTTACATCGACGTTGCCGTTGCAGGTGCATAAATCCATGCCGTCTTTGCCGGCAATGACCGTGAACATCGTGCCGCGCACGCCGGAGGAGGCCAGGGCGGTCTGCACGGTCAGGCTGTTGCCGGGCGGAAGCTTGGCCGAGATCCACAGGGCGCCCTTTTTCAGACTGTCGGTGGCGTTTTGTCCGCCTTGGCCGAGTTCCACATCGGTGTCCGGCCCCAGGATGTAGCGGCCCAGTTGCGGCAGCTCAAGCACGGCCAAGGCGGCCGGGCCGGTTTTCAGGCGTTGCTTGACGGTGACGGGATCGCCCACGACCAGCGTCTCCCAGGATTCTTGGGAGCGCCGTTCAAGATTGCCGTTGCGGATGTTCAGGACCAGGCCGGGGCTCGCCGCCGCGGGCTGGGCGCGGACGGGCGCGGCCAGGACGGACATGAGCAGCAGTGGCGACAGGCAAGCGAATGCAATATGGAGCTTCATGACCTTTCTCCGGTTGCAGGGATGGACATTGACCATTCCATACATGTCGCTTCGCTCCATGGCAAATACATTGCCTCAAGAATTCTTTGCCCGGACCGCCTTGTTCCCGGGCCGCACGGGCGTGGCGTTTACTCGGCGCGGTATTTGCAGTGACATGGCCACGGCTGCCTCCACGAGCCCCGGACATGCGCCGGGGCTGGCGGCAATAAGGATGGCTCACCATTGAAACCCTTCAAGTTCCGGCTCGAAAAGGTGCTCGAATACCGCCGCCAGCTCGAAGAGCAGGCCAAGATGGAGCTTGCCAAGGCCCTGCGCGAACGCGACTTGCTGTGCGCCAGGGTCAAAGATCTCGAAGCGCGGTTTGAAGAGCTGACCGAGCGCATGGCTGAAGCCGTATCCATGACCTCGGCGGAATTGTGGCTGTGGCGGACTTACAAGGAACGCCTGGCGACGGAACTGGAGGAAGCCCGGTTCGCCGTTGCCCGTATCGAGATCGAGGTCGCCAGATGCCGCAAGCACGCGGTGGAACGCGCCAAGGAACGCAAACTGCTCGAAAAACTCAAATCCACACAGGCGGTCAAATATGTTCGAGAGCAAAACCTCAGAGAGCAAAAAGAATTCGATGAAATGGCCACGATCCGTTACCAACCTCAAGCTGTCTAGCCTGCTGTGCGCCTTGCTTTTTTTGGCTCTGGTCAAGGTCGGAGCCCTGGCTGTCATGGGATTTGAAACAGCCGGATTCGGTCTTCGGAACGCCCCTGCCGCAAGCTTGGCAGCCGTTGCCGGAGACAACTTAGCCCAAGCTCAGGCTCCGGCCCAGACGCCCGCCCAAACTCCAGCCCAGGCTCCGTCCCAAGCTGCCGCCGGCCAAGCCAAAACGCCTCCCGTCGCGCCCGCGCAAGCCGTTGCCGCCCAAACCGCCGCGCAAGGCCAGGGCGAGCAACCGCTCAATTGGCAAATGCTCAAACAAAAACAAGAGGAACTCGCGGCCAGGGAAGCGGCTCTCAAGACCCTGGAAACCGATCTGAACGCCAGGCAGCAGCGCTTGACCGCCCTGGAAGCGCAGGTCAAAAGTTTGATCGACCAAGCCAACGCCTTAAAGGATGAAAAACTCAAGCACCTGATCGGCGTTTACGTCAACATGAAGGCCAAGCAAGCCGCCCAAGTCCTCGAAACCTTGGACGAAATCACCGCAGTCAAAATTTTGGCCGGCATGAGCGGACGCCAAGCAGGCGAGATCCTCTCCAGCGTCAACCCGAGAAAGGCCGCCCGCCTGTCCGAGGACCTGACAAAAATGCAATTGACGCCATAACGCCGCGCTAACGGGTGGAAAACCATTGTTCGCAAAAGGTTTTCCACCCGTCCCGCAAAATTTCAAGCCGCCGAACACCATACCCGCTCGGGTCGTTCGATTGAGGAAAAACAACCTGTG
Organism: Desulfovibrionaceae bacterium; assembly: GCA_015233395.1. Taxonomy (GTDB): domain Bacteria; phylum Desulfobacterota; class Desulfovibrionia; order Desulfovibrionales; family Desulfovibrionaceae; genus JADFXV01. The sequence continues at coordinate 17,818 of JADFXV010000001.1, read as the reverse complement.
GCGTCAGCGCGCGCCTGATCCGGGACGCGCCCGGGCGTAGGCGTCCCCTGACGCCGCTCTGTTCTTGCCGCACGATTTTTGATAGCCGCAGGACATGCAGCGCGACACGCAGACCGTTCGACTCAAAATCACCATGGCTTACCAGGGTACGGATTTCGAGGGCTGGCAACTCCAAGCCGGAAGCCGGCCGGCCCGCACCGTTCAGGGCTGTTTGGAAGAGGCGCTGACCACTTTGGCCCAAGTCCCGGTCCGGGCGCACGGCTCGGCCCGCACCGACTCCGGGGTCCACGCCCTGGAACAGGTGGCCCACGCCGACGTGCCTATCGGTCGCGCCGGGCTGCCCTGGCGACGCGCCCTTGACGCCTTGGTTCCCCGAGACATGGCGATTTTGGAGGCCACGGCCGCCCCGAGCGGCTTCCACGCCCGTTTTGACGCCCTGGGCAAACGCTACGCCTACACTCTCTGGACCAATTCACGTTTTGTCATACCTCAAAGACGACAATTTATATGGCAAACTGGGGAACTAAACGTGGACGAAATGCGCAAAATCGCAGAAATCCTGGCCGGGCGACACGATTTCGCCGCCTTCGCCAACAGCGGCTCGGACGTGCGCGACACCGTCAGGAACGTAACCTCCATCCGGACCAGGGACGGCCAATTCCCGGACGAACTGGTCTTCGAGTTCGAGGGCGAAGGTTTTCTCAAGCAGATGGTGCGCAACCTCATGGGAACCATGGTCGCGGCGGGCAGGGGTAAAGTGAATGCAGAGGACGTCCGATCATGTCTTGAGATGAAGGACAGGACCAGGCTTCCGGCCACGGCGCCGGCCCAGGGTCTGTGCTTGGAACGGGTATTCTACGGAGACTGCGGTGACAGGCGATTGGTACTTGGACATCCTTCCCCCGGCGAGCCAGACGGCGAGCGGGACCGGTGCGCCCGCGCCCCGGATCTCACGAACGCCGGGGACCGGCGAAGGCCAAAATAACCCGGGGCAGTCCGGCGGCGGCCTGACAAGCCCGCAGGTGAGCGCCCTGGACCGCCGCCTGACCTCCTTTCAGAACGCCTTGGCTTCATTCTCCTGGCCGAGCAAAACCGACGCCTGGTTCCAGTCGCGTCTGGCCGTCCAGAATACCGCTCTGCATGGCGTCATTGCAGCGAATGTTCCGCAGCTTGACACGGTTTCCAATCCCAACAAATTTTATTCCAAGGGCGGCAGCGGGGAGCGGCCAAGCGGCATTGCAGCCGGCAATTACTCCTTCAACTTGACCATCGGCGCGGCCCGGGAAACGATCAATGTTTCCGTGAGCGCGCGCGACACCTGGAACGATGTCCTGGGAAGCGTGCAAGCGGCCGTCAACACCGCGTCACTGCCGGTCCAGGCCACCGTGATCTCGCAACAGACGCCGTTTTCAAGCGAACCGGACCTGGCGGCCACGGGTCAGGTGCTGGCGCTCTCGGTCAATCCCGGCCGGCCGGATCAAACCGTCAGCCTGGCCGACGCCTCCGGCCATCTTTTGAGCGCCCTGGGGCTTCAAGCAACGTTAAATCCGGCTACCCCAGCGACGCTGGGGAACCATTTCGTCCAAGGAATGCAGCTGGCTACGCCATCGAGCGTGAGTTCCAGCTCCTTTGACGCCAACGCACCCGCCACCCTGGCTCTTGGCCGCCACGACTTCGCCGTCAACCTGTCCACGAGCGGCGCGGCGGGCCAACAGACCACGTATGTCTCCAAGGCCTACGACCCGAGCGCCGCGACCACGCTCACGCCCGGAAACTACACCTTCAGCTACCGCTTTGGGCAGGAGAACAAAACCCTGACCGTGAGCGTCAAGAACGGCTGGACCTGGAACGACCTCTTGCAGGCCGTCGCCGCCGGCATCAACGGCCAGGCCGTCTGGACCTCGGCGTCAAAGACCCTGCCGGCGGGCCAATCTTCGTTTTCCCAACCCGGCCTGGTCGCCACGGTGCAGTCATCGCCCATACCGTCGGCTACCGCCCAAGGAACGTTCACAAACGGCGAGGTGCTGCAAATCGCGACCACGGCGCCCTTTGCCGGACAAAATTTCAGCCTTTCCGACGGCTCGGGCGGGCTTCTGGCTTCGGTGGGGCTCACGGCCAAGCTGACGGGCACACCGCTCTCGGTCACGGTGCAAAGCGGCTGGACCTGGGGCGACGTGCTGTCGAGCGTGGCCAACACGATCGGCTCAAGCGTCCCGGGAGTCGCGGCGCAGGCTTCCGACCAAAGCTTTTATTCCTCGGCCGTGCCCGGCAAAACCATCGTCAACAGCCAAGGAACAGGGATAAACGTCACCATCGCCGATCCACGCATCGGCCGGCGCATGACGTTAAACGACGGCGCCACCGGTTTGCTGTCGTCTCTGGGCATGGCCGCCGCCGTCCCGGGCCAAGACGGCAAGATTTCCGTGGACGGCCAAGCCCAGGTTTCGGAGAACAACACCTTTGCGGTGGACCAGGGCCGCTTGCAATTGGGCCTGCGATCAACTTTTGCAAGTTCCCTGCCGGTCAAAGTGGTCCGAACCATGGACCAAATAACCAATGGATTCAACGATATAATAAATAGCTACAACGACCTCCAATCATTCCTCAACAAGAACAAGGGGAGTTGGAAAAACTCTCTGAGCCGGACCCTGGCCGCCCCGGTCGCGAACCAAGCGAGCAATCTCGCCTGGATGGGCGTGAGCGGCTCCGCCAAGACCAATCAACTCTGGACGCAAGGGCAGCCGTTCTTCGACGCCCTCGTCACCGATCCGGCGCGCGCGGCGGCAACCCTCGCGAGTTCGCCGGGCGGCCTTATTCCGGCTTGGCGGCAAGCCGTGGCCAGCATACGCCGGAATGGTCTCGACGGGTATCTCAATACCGCGTCCCCGCTCGGTCTGCCGCCGGATACGGTGCAAAGCGAATTCGACCTGGAGCGAAAACACCGGCTGGTGAATCTGTTGGGGTAGGCAAAGAAAGAGCGCAAGAAAACTTTCCCGAGAGACCCGAGAAATATTGGTTTTTAGCGCCTCCGGCGGCCAAAGGGCTACACCCTTTGGAATCCCTCAACCTTTTGGCCGATTATTCGGCAGTGTCGCGAGCCTGATCTGGCCGCAAACGAATTTGGCCTGCGGCTCATTGTTTCAAGGGATTGGCCAGGACGTCTTGGGCGAGACGGGCCGAAAAGCGATTTTCCTTGGACCGCGCAGACTTCAATGCGGCATGAGCGGGCATGGGTTTTCCATACAACCAGCCCTGGGCGAAATCGCAGCCGGCCACCGAAAGGAACTCGTGCTGCATGGCGGTTTCGACCCCTTCGGCGACCACTTCCAGTCCCAGGCGCTGAAACAGCTCGATGAAGCCCGAAATCATCGACCGCGCCCGGGAATCGTGCTCCAGGGTCTTGATCAGGGAGCGGTCGAGCTTGACGATATGCACCGGATATTCCACCAGTACGCTCAGGGACGAATAGCCTACTCCGAAATCGTCCACGGCGATCCGAAACCCGCTGGATATGAGCCGGCCGATGATGACCTTGGCGACGACCGGATCGGCGATGATCATGGACTCGGTGATTTCGAGCACCACCATGCCGGGATCGATGCCGCACTTCTCCGCGCGTTCGATCAAATCGTCGAGGAAATCCTCGTCCTGGAACTGATTTCTGGAGACGTTGATAGAAAGCCGCAGCGGAATTCCGTCGCCGGACCAGTCCCGCATCTGGGCGAAAGCCATGTCCAGGGCCAGACGGCCGATTTGCGTGATCAGCCCCGCTTCTTCGGCGAAAAAGATGAAATCGTTGGGATAGACCAGCGAACCATGATGGTTCCAGCGGATCAGGGCTTCATGGTGCACCGTGGTCCCCGACCCCATATCCACTATCGGCTGGTAGTGCAGCACGAATTCGTTTTCACTGATCGCCCGCTTGAGCTTGCTCTTCAAGTCGAACTGCGCCTTGGCCTTGGCGGCGATGTCCGGTTCGAAAAATCTGGCCTTGCCGCCGCCCTCGGCCTTGGCGCTGTACATTGCCGTGTCCGCGTTTTTCATCAAAGCGTCGGAGTCCGGGCCGTCTTGCGGAAAAAGCGCCATGCCGATGCTGGCGCCGATCTCCAGGACGACCCCGTCGAGTTCCAACGGCAATGCGATGTGACTGATCAGTTTTTCGGCCAGGCGCTGGACCACCTCGACTTCCACCGTCTCGCGCACGATCACGGTGAATTCGTCGCCGCCCATGCGGGCCAGGGTGTCTTCCTCTCTCAGGCATTGGCGCATGCGTTTGGCCAAGTCCTCCAGCACCTGGTCGCCGGCGGAGTGCCCGAGGCTGTCGTTGATGTTCTTGAACTGGTCGATATCGATGAACATCAGGGTAAACCCTCGCGCTCGCCTTGAATCGATTGATATCTCCTGCTCCAGGCGGTCCATGAACAAGGCGCGGTTGGGAAGACCGGTCAGGCTGTCGGAATAGGCCAAGTTCTTCAAAAGCCTTTCCGTGGCCTTGAGCTTGGTGATGTCGGAAAAGACGAGCACATGGTAGCTGATCGCGCCGCCGTCGTGCGTAAGGGCGTTGATGGTGGCGCGAAGCGGCAGGGGTTTGCCCGAGCGGCTAAAGCCCCACAACTCGCCCGACCAGGAAGTTTGGCGAGCGATGCTGTCAACAATCGCCTGGTGCTCCTTGCCGTCGTGCGCCGACAAAAAGCTCGCCCGGATGGAGCGCCCCAATATCTGATCGGCCGTAAACCCCGTGATGCGTTGGCAAGCCGCGTTGATTTCCAGGACCGTGAAATGACGGTCGGTGATCACCACGGCCGCGTCGGTGGCTTCAACCACTGTCTTGAAAAGCAGCAGCCGCTTTTCGACTTGGAGGCGTTGGGCTATTTCCGCCAACAGGTCGGCGTTGGTTTTTTCGAGTTTTTCGGTGTGCTGGTTGATTTCGGCAAGCAGAGTGTTGTAGGCCTCCACGACTTGCCCAAGTTCGTCCCGGCTCGTCCAGGGGAGCGGCTCGCGCAGACCAGAGGCTGCGTTGCGCTCCAACGACTCGCGCAGCAGGCGAAGCGGCTTGCCGATTTGCCAGTTGACCGCCAACCCGAGGGCGCAGGCAAGAAAAAAAAGCAGCACCGCCGCGGCCGGCAGATCGATCAGCCGGCCGGAAGCGACAGTCTGCCGTATCCTCGCGTCGTGAAAGGCGGCTTCAAGCCGGCCGATGGCAAGGGATTCGCCGCTGGCCCGGCGCGAAAGCAGGCGTTCGGCCGTAAAAACGCGGCCGGTTTCGGCTGCGCCCTCCCCCGCTTGGGCGAGCAAGCCGCCATTGGCGTCGTACAGGCGGATCCATTGAAGATCGCTGTTTTGGGCATAACCGCGAAACAGCCTTTCGATCGTTTCCTGGTCGAACTCCCAGACCGGCCCAGCCAATTCGGCGGCCTGGGAGGAGATGAAATGTTCCAGCCTGTTGCGCAAATCCGCCTCGGCCTGACGGGCTAATTTAGCCGAGAAAAAGATGTAGATCCCCGCAGCCACGGCAAGGGATATGGCCAAGGCGGGCAGAAGAATCTTGGTCGCCAGCCCGATGCGCGGACGCTTGATTAAATTGAACTCCAACATTGCCACGGCATGAACCCCGCCTACCGGTTTTCCAGCGCCTGCATTTTTTCGTCGATATCGTCGAGCCGCCTCAGGCGTTCTTCGGGATCAATGGCGTCGTTCGTCAGAATGTGGGAGCGTTGGCGTGAAAGCTCTATGATCCGGATCGGCGCGAGTTGCCGGTTATCCGATTCCCTGAAGCCGGCCCTGGCCATGCGCGCCAGAATCTCTTTTTCCTTGGCGAGCCTCGCCGGCGGCTTCCCGGGCGAAGGGCGGCCGTAATCCAAAAGGAAGTCCTTGATCCTGGCCTTGAGTTCGCCGGGCAGGTCGGCGCGCCAGACGATCGGGTCGGAAGGAATCGCCGGAGACGTCCAGATGATTTTGACTTCCTTGCTCCGATTGGGATGACTGGCCAGATACCGTTCGAGCTCGACATTGTTGCTTGTAGCTACGTCGATGCGCCCCTCGGCCACCCCCAAAAAATTGTTTTCGTGGTTGTTTTGGACCACCCGCTTGAATATTTCCCTCGGATCGACCCCCCGGGTGGTGAAGAGATAATATCCGGGAATCACGTGCCCGGAAGTGGAGTTGATGTCCCCGTCTCCGAAGGTGAGTTCGCAGGCCTTGGAGAAGACGTCTTCGACGCTGGACAATTGCGAGCCGGAGCCGGCGATGAGGTGCGAAAAATATTGTGTCTGTCCGCCAAGATCCTCGGCTTGAAAGGCAACTTCGCCTCCGGCCCGGTCCACCGCCTCGATCGCGGACTTGTTGCCCAACATGGCGATTTGGACCTCACCCGACTTCATGGCCCAGATCACCCCGGCGTAATCGTCGTACATGCGCGGTTCGACCTTGAGGCCAAGCCGGTCGCCCAGGGCGTCGAGCAGCGGACGCCAATAGCCGGTCACGGCCTCGGCCGAGGCGACGGAAAGAAGCCCGAAGCCCAAGCCTTCAGCCGAGACTGCGGAAGGGGCCGCGCTCATGGCGGCGCAAATCAAAGGGAAAGAGACCACGAAGGCAATTATTTTTCGCATCGCCCCGGGGACTACCATAAAAGCGCCTTCCGTGGCGTTCGACACGCATTTGTCGACAAAACGTCACTGGCTTTCCCTTGCCCGGCCGGGCTAAAAAGAAAACGGGAAACGCATCATCATGCGAGAACCGTGGAGGGGGATATGAACGAGAACCTTATCGATTCATCGATCATGTTCAAGCACATGCTCGATCAAAATAAATCGCTGGCCGGCAAGGCCGTCAAGGTCCGGCCGCGCATCGCCTCGCTCATCGAGCTCACGGCCAACCGCCAAAAGGCGAAGATCGGCCTGATTACCTTGCAACTCGCCGATTTTCATCTCAAATTCGCCGGGATCGGCATGGACGCCGGCATGCAGTGCCTGGAAATATGCCTGGACGAAGCCGTGGCTCATTTCGACACTTTTTTCCCGGCTTGCAAGATTATCTTCATCCAAGAGGCCTCGCCCGGCGATTACGTGATGATGTTCGAGCATACGGCTCAGGACCAGGACGAGCTGTTTTGTCCCTATCTGGCGTACCGCGCCGCGGTTTCCCGGTCGGTCTCCGGCCGGGTGCATCTCGTGACCGGCGCGGGCCTGGAGCTATTGACCGGCTTTGCTTGTTTGGAGCGCGGGGAGGACGTCAAATCGAATACGGCCCTGTTTTCCGCCGTATGCAAGGCCAAGCGTTTGGCCCAGAAGAAAATCGACGCGGCCGTGTATCCCTCGAAATCGGAATTCAACGCCATGCTCTCCCAGGGCTTAACCGGCGTGGTGTATCAACCGGTGGTCGATCTGGCCACCGGTCTGATTCTCGGCTGGGAAGCCTTTGCCCGCAGCCAGTCGGGCATTCCCATCCTGGACGCCCTGCGGCTTTTCGAACTGACCGGCTCGACCGACAAGGCCCTGGATCTCGAACGCGGCCTGTGGCGCCTGGCCCTGGCCGGAGTGGGCAAATTACAATCGCGCCAGAAGCTGTTTCTCAATGTCAGCCCGGCTTGCCTGGCCGACCAGCACTACCACCCCGGGGAATTCGCCAAGCTGGCGGAGGATTACGATCTGGAAACCCACAACGTCGTGCTCGAATTTTCCGAAAAACTTTCACCCGGCGAATTGGCCTCTCTGCCGGAACGCCTCGACGCCTACCGCGCGCACGGCTTCTTGACGGCCATCGACGACGTGGGCGCCGGGCATTCCAACATGATGTTTCTGGCCCGCTTCCGTCCCGATTACATCAAGGCCGACATTTCCCTGGTCCGCGACGTCGAGACCAACCCTTTCAAGCGGGTGATGGTCGAGACGTTGGTGCTCATGGCCGAAAAAACCGGCGCCAAAGTCATCGCCGAGGGCGTGGAAACCGAACTCGCCTTAAGCTCCCTGGTGTCCATGGGCGTGCATGCCGGCCAAGGCTACTACCTGGGCGCGCCCGCCCATCCCAAGCCCGACAATGCGGTGCGCATCCCCCCCAAGGCCAGTTTCAGCCAAGCCACGGCAGGGGAATGGAAATGCTCCTCGCCGGTTGGCGACCTGACGACCCCCTGTCTGGTCATGGAGTCCGACAAGTTGATCAGTGATGTCAAACGGCTCCTGGCCGACAAACCGCCCATGAGCAGCGTGGTCGTGGTCGAGGGCGACAAACCGGCCGGATTGCTCATGAATTACAGTCTGGACAAGGCGCTTTCCGCCAAATTTGGGGTGGATCTGTACCACAGGAAACGGGTGGTCAAGCTCATGGACGCCAATCCGCTGTGCGTCGAGTTCGGCATGCCCATCGAGGAGGCTGCCCGGCTGGCCATGAACCGGGGCGCGGCCAAAATTTACGACGACATCATCGTCACCCGGGACGGCGCGCTCATCGGCACGGTCTCGGTGCAAAAGATGCTCGACAGCCTGGCCAAGGTCCAAGTCGAGTTGGCCAAGGGCTCAAACCCCTTGAGCGGTCTGCCCGGCAACGTGGCCATCGAGCGCGAGTTCAACCGCCGGGCCAAGGACGGCGTTTTTTCCAGCATGATCTATGTCGATCTCGACAATTTCAAGGTCTACAACGATGTGTACGGCTTCAACCAGGGCGACAAGGTCATCCTGCTCACCGCCCAGGTGTTGCGCGACGCCGTCAATAGCCACGGAGCGCCACAAGATTTCATCGGCCACGTTGGCGGGGACGACTTTGTGGTCATCTCGGCCAAGGATGTTTCCGACGCCATCGCCGCCGCGGTCATCGAATCCTTCGCCGAAGAGGTGCCCAAACTCTACACCAAGGAAGACCGGGAACGAGGGTACATATGCGGCAAAAGCCGCGATGGCGTGGAGCAGTGCTTTGCGCTGATCAGCGCCTCCATCGGCATATTGGATTGCGACTTTCAAGCTGCGGTGACATTTGAAGAATTGAGCCACCGGGTGGCCGAAGTGAAGAAGTTCGCCAAGTCCAAGCCAGGCAATTCCGTTGTACATGATCGCCGCGCCCCGCTCGGAGCCGCGCCGGCAAGTCCGGCCGCGCCGGCCGCGAGCTGACCGCCGCTTAACAGACTATTGCCCGCAATCCGGCGCGCCATCCCTGGCTCTTTGGCAGCCCGTTTTTCAACGGACCGCTAAAGCGAATTTTTCGCTTCGCGCCCCTGCCCGCACAGGTCCGCCCCGGCCTTTTCTTTTACCGCAAAGACCTGCTCCCTGATGCGGCAGACCCCGCACGTCTCCAGATTGGAAGGAGCGCCGCAGATGCGGCAATCTTGAAGCGGCTCCCGGTCCTTGTGCGCCAGGGGGGCAAAAGCGGTTTTGCCGTGGGTCAGGAAGTGTTCGTAAAAGGCCGTTTTCGAGCCCGGACTGCGCTGCTCCAAATCTTCCCAGAGTTTTTTGTGGCCGGTGAAGCTGGCTCCCTTGCTGTAGGGACAGGCGGTCGCGCCATGACGCAGGTCATGCAGGAAGCAGTACGCGGCGGTCTCAAATTCGCTCAAACGGCACAACGGTTTGACCTTGCGCGCGAATTTGCCTTGGGCCGGCAGGAGCGGCCCCTGCGTACCCAGAAAATCGCGGTCCCAGCGAAGGGTGTTGGCGAAGAGCCGGGCCACCTCGTCGTCGAGGTTGTGACCGGTGGCCAGGGCGTCGTAGCCTTCTTCATAGGCGATTTTATTCATATAGTGGCGTTTGATCTTGCCGCACACCGAGCAGATCGGCCGTTTGACCGCCGCCTTGACCTCGGGGACGGACAGGCCCATTTCAGCGGGATCAACCACGCGCAGGGTGAAACCGTGCGCGGCGCAAAAAGCGGCGACGATCTCGCGGGCCGGACCGGAAGAATTCGGGATGCCGAGATCAAGGTGCAGGGCGGTGACATTGTAGCCCTGGCCCGCGAGCTGATGGATCAGAGCCAAAGAATCCTTGCCGCCCGAGACCGCGACCAAGATCCGTTCCTCCGGCGTAAAGAGTCTGTGATTGTGGACGGCGCGTTCGACCTGCCTTGCGAAGTAGGCCGCAAAGCATGCCGGGCAAAAGGCGGTGTGGTGGCTGGGCAAGGCCACGGCGGCGGTTTGCTTGCAGACGCGGCATTTCACGGCTTATCCTCGCGAGGTCACGCCGCGCACCACGATTTCGTCGCCCCGGTGCAGTTTGCGATCCTGGGTCAATAGTTCGCCGCCCCGGATGACCAGCGCTTGCGATTGCCGCTTGCCGACCTTATGAAGAAGCTGCAAGACGGTATTGAGCGTATCGAAGGTCAGCGTTTGCCCTTCGGGTTCGAGATGGACGGTGATCATGGCGAGCGGCCTTGAATTGATGTGGTTTCGGCCGATTCGGCCGTTATTGCGGTCCGATGCTACCCCAGGGGCGCGGCCTTCGCAAGCAGGCGGCCCCTTCTCCCGGAGCGCCCGGTGAGGAGCTTCGCACAGCTCTTCGCCCGGTTCGCGGCCAGGCCGAAGGTCGCACGCAAGCTCAGGATCGCCTCCCTGTGGCGCGAGTGGCCACGGCTTTTCGCCGATGCGCCGTTCGATCTGGGACGGCCCTTGGGCGAGCGCGACCGAGTGCTCGTGGTCGGGGTCGAAGATCCCTTGGCCATGCAGGAACTCAGTTTCGGCCGCACGGACATTCTTACGCGGGCAAATGAATTTTTAGGCGAACAATGCTTTGACAAGGTCCGCTTTGAACTGATACACGGGCGAGCTTCCCTGGGTGAAACTCAGGCTTTGCCGGACAGTGAGCCCTGTAGGCCTGCGCCGCTGCCACGGGTCGGCGGACTCGATTTACCGCCGGACACTCCGCTCGGACGGTGCTACGCCAAGTACATCGCGCTGGCGGCTGAGAGGCGGGGGGAGAGCGCACCCGGGATACGAATGAAGGAGAACGGACAATGAGTGATGAAATTGAAGTCACCGTGGAGCTCAAAAAGCCTCTGGACAAGATGACCGCGAAGGAACTTCGCGACGTAATCATCAATCAGATGCCGATGATCGCCGGCGCCTCGGCCATGGGCAAAGACGAACTGGTCGCCAAAATCAAGGAAGTCTTGGGCATTACGGGCGAGGGTCCAAAAGTTTCGCCCTATAAGGCGCAAATTTGCAGCATCAAGGCCAAGGCCAAGGAATTGCGGGCGAAAAAAGTCGAGCTTGCCGCGAGCGGTTCGCGCGGCGACGTTGAGATCCTGCGCCGCAAAATCAACAAACTGAAGAAACGCACCCGGCGTTTGGCGGCCGTGTAGCAAGCAATGTCCGGCGTCCTCTTGACAAGGACCGCCGGGCAATTTAGAGGGCGGACTCGCTTTTGTCCGCTGGGGGATCGTCTAGCGGCAGGACTATGGACTCTGACTCCATCAACCTAGGTTCGAATCCTAGTCCCCCAGCCAATTTGAATTTGTCCCCATCGTCTAGCCTGGTCCAGGACATCGGCCTTTCACGCCGGTAACAGGGGTTCAAATCCCCTTGGGGACGCCAAGCAAAATCAAGAGGTTGGGCCGCAAGGCTTAACCTCTTTTTTTTATGGGAATTGCACCCCACGCTATACCCCACATGATTAGAGAAAGCAGATCGCCCACTTTTTAGTCCCGGCCAATTTTCTCCCCGACCTTTCTTCGTTTTTCATGCACAGGCTGGTTTGCCCTCCTACCTTCCTCTTGTTGATCCTATGGCCTTGCCCCCGGTCGTCGATAGTCTTCCGGCCGAGCTTAATCTGGTGGAAGTGGAACTGGCATCGAGATCGACCAGCTTGAAGCGTGGATAGATTTTCGACTAAGCTGAGAAGCGACCCATTAGGATATTTGCAGAGCCTTGCGGACGTTCTGGACGTGAAAGCGATTCCATTTTTTCCCGGAGGCCGTGACCATACCATTATCGTTGAGTTCATCGGCAACTTGGGCGTCGGTCATGCGTTTGCAACCGGGCACCTTGCGTCGAAGTTGCCGGATCGCGTCCACGGTCTGAGGCGACGTTTCGCTCAAGCTCTTGCGTCCCTCGCACTTTCCTTTCTTTTCGCGTGTTCGCACCCTGGCCCGGCGCAACTTCGCCACCAACATGTCCTTCTCCAGCCCGGCAAAGACTCCCTGAATCAAAATCAGCGTCTTCCCCGCAGGGTCCGCCATGACGGCTTCGGTCACATTCCTGCCCGTCCCGGCGGCGATCAAGGTGATTCCCTTTGAACCGAGGTAAACGAGCAGGGATGCTAGTATCTGCCTGTTCCGGGCGAGCCTCTCCTGACCTTCGACGACGATTGTCCTGACGCCGTCGGCGTGAATCGCGAGCACCATTGCCTGGAACCCACTGCATTCGTTCTCTTCGCTGGTCCCCAATTCGCCCGCGTCGTGGAAAATCGAGACGATCTCGATCCCGTTTGAGACGGAGAATACCCGGATGATGTTTTCTTGCCGGGTGAACTCCGGGCCATCCACCGGGGCTTTGATGTATCCGAAGGCCTTCATTATGACGCTAAATCTCCAGTGCTTGTATTGATCCGGCTATGCCAGGATCAGTGGAGGCAATCAAGTATTTTTCTGAAGATTTCTACTTTTTATGTCTGTTTTTGTTGGACTTTTTCGGTTTTTTTTGTTGACATGGCGCAGAGTCCGGGCCATTTGCCTGACTCTTGTCGCGGCATTTTTTCGCCGGATGGAAGTGAAGATCCTGCCGCCGAAGGGAAAGAGGCCGTTATGGATCCCGGGCGCGTTTGGGCAACGGGAGACGGGCTAGACCGATTTCCGGCAAGTTTTTCAGCCGTCGTTTTTTGAATGTTTTGGTTCCACGCTGCCGGGACGATGTCATCTTTATTATGGCGGGGGCAATAAAATGATAAATTTTTTTGAAAATGCCACTGCAATAATTCTTGAACATGGTTTTGATTACTACATAAAGTCTAAAGAATCCAAGACTATAAATGTTGCAATAGTAGATCAGATAAGAGAAGAATTAAAATTCAACAGGATGATCAATTTAGAGATTCTAAAATATTATGGAATAATTGGAAGAGAGTACGAAAAGGCTGATGACTTGGTGAGAAATCTTTGTGCTGAATACCAGACTGCGGTTTACGAAACTATAAAAAAGTCATTTATACCACTTTCTGTAGTTTTTGATGGCAAAAAACCAGCCAAGGAAAAAATCGGTAACTCTTTAGCTACGATTAATTTAGATTCTGTAAACAAAAAATCTATAGAGACTCTCGACTCGACGTCCGATCTTGTCCGGTTAATATACTATAAGATATATTCAATCAAAGTCTATTACGTCACCGAGCGTCCAAAACAAAGATGGAGATTTAAATATCTGGATGATTCAATCAATTTATTTTTGAAGGGAATAGGCTGATGACCCTTATTTTAATGAACTTTTTTGTGGTCCAAGCGAATCTGGCCCGGCAGGTTATGAACTTTTGATGCGCGTGATTTGGCCAAAAATAATTGCCCCGAGCAGGTGAGAGGGTAGCAAACTTGTTTGTAACTCATGCACACTCATGAATACTCATAGCTAATGGCGGGGTCAGGCGCAAAACGCTTTCCGTTGTATGGCGCCAGGCCTTCCGCGCCGGTGACAGGGGTTCAAATCCCCTTGGGGGCGCCAAGAAATTCAGCGGTTACGCGACACATGTAAACCGCTTTTTCGTTGGTCCACACCTTGTCCACATCTCCCCTCTTCGAGAGGGGGATTCAGCCGATGTTTAAGCGGGACGATCCGGATACCGATGGCCTTGTCCGGGCTAGGGCGGCGGCCAACTTTTTAATCGGCCTGCGGCCCCCCCCACGAACATTAACGTTATGGATAGTCCAGTCAGAGCCGGTTTAATCCTCAACTTTCCGCATCGTTAAAATTTTGTAGCATCCCGTAAAGTTCTTCAGACTTTAGCGGTTTGGTCAGATATTCATCCATCCCAGCAGCGAGGCGGCGTTCTCGGTCGCCCTTGAGAGCATAGGCGGTGAGCGCAATCATTTTGATTCCAACCTTGTCTTGGCCAACCTCTCCGCGACGGATGGCCTGGGCCGCCTCGATTCCGCCCAAATCCGGCATGCGCACGTCCATGAGCACCAAATCATAGTTCCCGGCCTTGATCTTTTCGATCGCCTCGATACCCGTCTCGGCCAGCGAAACCCTATATGGCATTTGGGAAGGCCAGAATTGGGAGCAATAGAAGAGGTTGTGTCGGCCGTCATCTTGGCGACTCTTTCGTGCATGGTTCAAGACTTTTTTTATTTTTCTCAAAATCGTAATAAATAGCAAGAGGGTGACATACCGGGGACATGGTCAGCGGGTGGATCCTCAGCGCGGCAAGGGGTTATGAGCTCGTCTTATCGGTCAAAACCCTTTCAACCAATGTTTGAAGCCCCTCCATCTCCACCGGTTTAGCGATGTAGTCGTTCATTCCGGCAGCCAGGAATTTCTCCTTGTCCCCAGTCATGGCATAAGCGGTCATGGCGATGATTGGGATCGATTTGTTAGCCTCGCCGGCTTCACCTGCACGGATGCGTTTGGTGGCCTCCACGCCGTTCATGACGGGCATCTGGACGTCCATGAGGATCAAGTCGAAATATTGTTCAGCAAGCAGCCTGAGCGTCTCTTGGCCATCCCTGGCAGTCGTAACGCAGTACCCGGACTTCTCCAACATCCGCTTGCCAGATATCAAGTTCACCTCGTCGTCTTCGGCGAAGAGCACGCTCAAGCATTCCGAGACGGCGGGGCTTGCGACACCGGCCGGCTGTTCGGCTGTTTGGCTGCTGCTTTGGAGCTTAAAAGGCAGCGACAGGCAAAAGGTCGTGCCGTCTCCCTCAGTGCTGTCGATGGCGATGTCGCCGCCCAGGAGACCCACGAGCTTGCGAACGATTGAAAGACCCAGTCCAGCCCCTTGGAAACTTTTGGTGTACGCTCCTTCCGCCTGCACAAAAGGCTCGAAGATGTCCTGTAGCCGATCTTCGGGGATGCCGATCCCGGTATCTTGTATAGTGAACAGTACGCGTAAGCTCTTCCCATCCACGAGCGCCAGGGGGGAAGCCTCGACGCGCACCCGGCCCTTTTCAGTAAACTTGACCGCGTTGCCGACCAGATTGAAAAGAATCTGCCTCAGTCGGGCATCGTCTCCGATCAACTTTGCGGGCAAACGTTCATCAATGACAAAAGTCAGTTCCAGGCCCTTTTTCTTGGCAGACTCTTCAAAGAGTTCCATGACGGACAGCCGATGACTTAATAACTCGAACTCGACTTCTTGGATAACCAGCTTGCCCGCTTCGATCCTGGACAGGTCGAGAATGTCGCCCAAAAGCCGGGTAAGACGCCTGGAAGATTGTATCGCAGCCAGGAGGTACTCCTTTTGCTCCACGGTCGGCCTCGTGGTCTGCAAGAGTTGGAGCATGCCCAGCACGCCGTTAAGGGGGGTACGAATTTCATGACTCATGTTGGCCAGGAATTCGGATTTGGTGCGGTTGGCTACCACAGCCTTCTCTTTGGAGTCATACAGCTCCCGCATCAGCCGGCGGTGTTCCGTTAGATCCACGTTCACGCCCATAACCCCGAGAATCTCCTCATGGTCACGGATGGGGGCCAGAATTTCATGGTAGTATGCCTGTTCACCGTTGGGCAGCACATACTCGGCCTCGGAATCCACCTTCTCGCCTGCCAAGGCTCGGGCGTTGTTGGACTGCCAACTGTTCAGAGTCTTCCCAGGCACAACGGTATCCTGATGCAGGCGTGTGAGGTCGCCCCAGATGCTCCGGCTGACATCACTCTGGAGGATTATTTCTCCTGACGGTTTCCTGGCCCAGAAGTCCAAGGGGAGGTTTATCAGCATTGCCCTCAACAAGGCCTCGGTCCGGCGCAAGACCTCTTCATCCTGCTTGCGCTTGGTGATGTCACGGCAGAGGGTGATGATTTGCAACGCCTCGCCCTCGCCCTGCACGGTGGCGTTGAGTTCGACCGATATAATCCGGCCGTCCGGCCAAAGATAATCAATCTCCAGGTTACGGATGCTCCTATCTCTCAGGCAACGCGCCACGGCTTTCGCATTCTTTTCCTTTTCGTGAGGCGCGGTCCAATCGACCACGCGGCGGCCAAGAATCTCGTCCAGTCGCCGATAGCCGGTAAGTCGCACATACTCTTCGTTCGCCTCCAGCACCCGGCCCTGGTGGTCGAGAAT
Organism: Desulfovibrionaceae bacterium; assembly: GCA_015233395.1. Taxonomy (GTDB): domain Bacteria; phylum Desulfobacterota; class Desulfovibrionia; order Desulfovibrionales; family Desulfovibrionaceae; genus JADFXV01. The sequence continues at coordinate 1,637 of JADFXV010000001.1, read as the reverse complement.
GACGAAGCCGGTGTCCGTGGTCTCGATCAGCGCCCGGTACTTTTCCTCGCTTTCCCGTAGAATTTGCTCGGTTCGGTTGCGATCGGTGACATCGCGGAACACGCCCAGGATCAATTCATGACCCTGCATGTCGAAAGTTTTTGTTTGAATCTCTGCCAACCGAACTTTTCCACCTGCGGCGAGGAGGGGGATATCTTTTCTCCTACCAGGCGCAACTACAGCATCGTGAAAATCCTCAGTCTTGCCGTTGACCTTGGGTGCAGTTTTCGGGTGCAATTCCCATTGTGGCAGGCCAATCAACTGTTTCCTGGTTCGCCCAAAAAACATTTCCGCCGCCTCGTTGCACTCGACCAGGATACCAGTGTTTCTGTCGGCCACGAGGACCGGGTCACTCACGGAGGAGAACATGGCTCGATAACGCTCCTCGTTGGCCCGCAACTCCAGGGTTCTGGTGGCGACCTCCTGCTCAAGGTTCTGATACAGGTGGGCGTTACGCAATATAAGGGCCATGATTGGCGAGAGCTTTTCCAGACTGCTTGTGATCGCCTCGACATTCTCCGTATCCATGATATCCAGCAGGAACATGACGCCCAAACGGTTTCCGGCATACTGGAGCGGCACGACAATGGAAGCGCCCAGACCGAGCAAACGCAAGGATTCTCCCCCGGTGGCGCTGTCGGGAGTGATGAGGGTGGCCTTGTCCATGGCGTGGCTGAGTTCGGCGAGTTGCTCAATCTCTGGGGCAAGCCCGATATCGCGCCGTCGCTCCGGGTGGGCGTTGAGAAGCTTATGGTGTAGCTCGCCGGTGAAGTGCCTGCACTCCATGATGACCACGGTGCGCACGGCGATGAGTTCGCGGACTTGGCGGGCAAGATAGTCCGTGTACTTCCCTGGCGAATCGGCCAGGGCCATGATGTTCGTCACCAAGTCTTCGAAGAGCAGGGCGAACGCTTTGTGTTCACGGCCCCTGTCAGTCATACTGTTCAAGCCTCCGTAATCCATCGAGCACGCCCGTTTCGAGTTGTTCAAGCCCGACGGGCTGAATCTCCACTGGCATGTCGAAGAAAAGTCCAATGTCCGCCAAGGTCTTGTGTGGCGCCTCGACCAAGCCCGTGTCCAGATACATGAGCCGTTTGTGCATCTCGTGCATGAACTCCCTGGCCAGCGACTGGTCTTTCAGACCGAGTTCAATCCGGAAGACCTCCTCCCAGCGCTTGGTCCATTCGGGCATGAAGAAGAACACTCCCTCGCGCCTCAGTTGCCGATAGGCGTCATGGCCGAGGATGATATCACAGCAGTTGACGCCCCTGACCTTACGGATGTTCGGCCTTCCCGCCAGCTCGCCCATGTGAGGGCAGCAGTCGCCATACACCAGCAGCAAGCGCCGGTCCTCATCCTTGGCCAGACCCTGGAGTCTCTCGTCGAGCTTGCCAGGCCGCATGTGCATCATGGAGTCCAGGAATACCGGTCGCGCATGGCCCATCGCGGCCGGGCCGAGACGGGCAAGCTCCTCTCGGAAGATGCCGCAGCTCACGAGCAGGGTCTCTCCGGCGGGCGTGTTCATGATCTCTCTTTGCCTTCGTCCCGTACGGCCCGGGCCACGGCCTGAATCGTCTCAGAAGGCGTACTCCAGGGAA
>JADFXV010000019.1 GCA_015233395.1 Desulfovibrionaceae bacterium | reverse complement strand
TTTTTTAGAAAAAAGGTTCCTCCCCCGAACCCCCGCCTCCAAAAAACTGTCGCGTTTTTGGGGAAAGGGGGACCGGGGCAAGGCGAGAGTCGAAAATGTCTCCATTTTTCCTCTCGTCTTGCGTCGCCGTCGCCCCGCGCTGAAAAAAAAGTTTTCCCCCGGATGATCCCCGAAACCGGTTCAGTTGATCGGCAGGAGTTCCTTGAGCCTCTGCACCAGGGGGTAGCGCAGGTCTTCGTCGTGCAGGGCGAAGTAGATGTTGGCCGCCAGGTATTCGGCCCAGTCGCCGGCGTCGTAGCGTTGGCCCCTGATCTTCACCGCCAGCAGGCGGTTGGACTTGGTCAGCGCTTTGAGCGCGTCGGTGAGCTGGATCTCGCCGCCCTGGCCCGGCCCCAGGTTTTCCAGGTGGTCGAAAATGTCAGGGTACAGGACGTAGCGGCCGACCATGGCCAGGCGCGAGGAGGTTTCGCTGGCCTTGGGCTTTTCCATGAGGTCGCGCACCCGGTACAGACCCGGGGCGAATTCTTCGCCCGAGATGATGCCGTAGGAGGAGACCTTGTCGGCCGGCACTTCCATGACTCCGACCACGGGCATGTGTTCGGAATGGGCAACGTTGAGCAGCTGCTTGATGCCCGGCTCCATGCCGAACATCAGGTCGTCGCCGACCATGACCGCGAAGGGGTCGTTCTTGACCGCCTCGCGGGCGCAAAGCACGGCGTGGCCGAGGCCGAGCTGTTTTTTCTGGCGCACGGTGATGATGTTGACCATCTCGGCCACGTCGCGCACGGTCTTGAGCATGTCGAGCTTGCCGGTGCGGGTGAGGACGTCTTCAAGGGCCAGGTTGTAGTCGAAATGGTCCTCGATGATGGTTTTGTTGCGGTTGGTGACCAGGACCACATCGGTCAGCCCGGCGGCCTGGGCCTCTTCGACCACGTACTGAACCACCGGTTTGTTGTAGATGGGCAGCATTTCCTTGGGTACGTTCTTGGTGGCGGGCAGGGAACGGGTTCCCCAGCCGGCGACCGGAATGACTACTTTTTTGATGTCCATCTCCCACTCCTTTGGGTGCGTGAGGCGGCCGAGAACTCGATTTGCGGCGTTTTGAAGCAAATATGAGGCTACCAAAAAACAATGCCGGGGAAAACCCCTAAATGCCCGGTTCCGGTTTTTTCGCTCGCCCGTTATCCGGCGCTGTTATCCGGCGCCGGCCGGGCCGCCGGGAGGGGCGTTTTTTCAGGCGTCGGGCGCATTCTCGCCCAGGCGCCGGCGCACGACGTCGGCCAAGATTTCCGCCTGGCGCTCGACCGCGTCCGGATCGCGGCTTTCGACCATGACCCGGACCAGGGGCTCGGTGCCGGAATAGCGCAGCAGCACCCGGCCCGAGTCGCCGAGCGCGGCCTCGGCCTCGCGCAGCGCCGTGGTGATCGCGCCGACCTCGGCGAAGGGCGGTTTGCGCTTGACCGGCACGTTGATCAGCTTTTGCGGGAAAGGGCGGAGCAGTCCCGAGAGTTCCGAGAGCGGCTTGCCCGTCTCCAGCATGATGCGGATGATCTGCAGGGCGGCCAGGGTGCCGTCGCCGGTGGTGGCGTAATTGAGAAAGATCAGGTGGCCGCTCTGCTCGCCGCCGAGCGCGGCGCCCTCGCGGCGCATGGCCTCGACCACGTAGCGGTCGCCCACCGGGGTGCGCAAAAGCCTGCCGCCGCGTTCGCGCATGAACACCTCCAAGGCCATGTTGCTCATGACCGTGGCCACCAGGGTGTTGCCGGTCAGAATGCCGCGTTTCATGAAGTCGTGGGCGCACAGGGCCATGATCTGATCGCCGTCGAGGATGACGCCGCGCTCGTCGACCACGATCAGCCGGTCGGCGTCGCCATCGAGCGCGATGCCGATGTCCGCGCCGGTGGCGCGCACCATTTCCGCGGCCACCTCTGGGTAGAGCGAGCCGCAGCCCTGGTTGATGTTCAAGCCGTCGGGGTCGCTGCCGATTTTGATGACCTTGGCCCCGAGCTCCTCGAAGACCAGCGGGGCGACGCGGTAGGCCGCGCCGTGGGCGCAATCCATGACGATTTTCAGCCCGTCGAGTTTCATGTCCGCGGGGATGGAATTTTTCAGGTAGACGTTGTAGCGGCCCGGGCTGTCCTGGATCTTGAACGCCCGGCCGACCTTTTCCGGTTCGGGATATTCCCATTGCCTCGATTCTTCCAAGACCAGGGCGGCGATTTCGGCTTCGGCGTTGTCGGGCAGCTTAAAGCCGTGGCGGTCGAAGAATTTGATGCCGTTGTCCATGTGCGGGTTGTGCGAGGCGGAAATGACCACCCCGACGTCGGCGCGCATGCTGCGCGTGAGGAAGGAAATGGCCGGAGTGGGCATGGGGCCGACCAGAAACACGTCCATGCCCGAGGCGCAAAAGCCCGAACTCAGGGCGTATTCGAAGATGTAGCCGGACAGCCTCGTGTCCTTGCCGATGACCACCCGGTGGCGCAGGCCTCCGTTGCGGAAATACTGTCCGGCGGCCAGGCCCAAGCGCAGGGCCACCTCGGCGGTCATGGGGAAGGTGTTGGCCCGGCCGCGCAGGCCGTCGGTTCCGAAAAAACGTTCGCGCATAAGAGTATTTCTCCGCATTCGACTTCAGTCAATATTTCAAGGGACTAGCCCGGCCCGCGCGCACAACCAAACGGTCAGTCTTCAGGACAGAATTTCCAAAGGGGCCTGCCCCTTTGGCCGCCGCGGGCTTTTCACCACATCCTCGTCATCGCACCGTAACTCTCGCCTTTTCCGGCTTGGCTTCGATCAGGCGGCAGCCGGGCGGCATTTTGACTTTGTACGACAGATCGTATGTTCCCCGGGCCATCCCGGCCGGGGCCGCGAGCACGGCCTCGACGCGGTTCGTCAGGCCTCCCTGGCGGACGAGCGGGGCCGGCGCCGAAAGCACGATGCGCACCTGGTCCGGAGAAACCGCGAATTTGTTTTTGGCGAGGCCCGTGACCATAAGCGGCGCCTCAAGCGCCACCTCGCGCATCACCGGGGCGAATTGGGCCGTGGCCAGAACGGAAGCGGGCTGGGCTTCCAGCCCGCCGGGCAGTTCGAGCTTGACCTGGGCTTCAAAGCGCGCCGACGGGTCGGCCGGCCAAGTAAGCGGCCTTGTGCGCAGGCTGCCCAGTTCGGCCAGGGCGCCTTCCGGGCCGGTGACCTCGACCATATCCGGTTCGGTCTTTTTTTCCACTAGTTTGTAATCGGAGATTTCCGGCGCGCTGAAGACGGCCTCGACCGGGAACTTGCGGCTGACTCGCCGCTCGGCGGAGATTTCCACCCGGGCCGGGCGCAGTTCCAGGACTTCCAGTGTCGGGGGCAGGGCGATGGCCCGCGGCGAAAAAACCAGTTCGTTCAGGCCCGGTTTGACGGCGCGCAGATCGAGGGAATAGCTGAGCTGCCCGCGATCGGCGTTTTGGATGGCGCCCCTGGGGCCGCGCACCCTGGCCTCGATGGATGGGACCAAGCCCGAGATGTCCAGGCGATCGGGCGTGCCGCTGGTCTCCACCCTGACCTTGATCCAGGTTTCCACCCGTTCGCGGCCGGTGACCAAAAACCAGCAAAAGACCGACAGGCCGATGGCCAGCATGGCGTAAGGGAGTTTGGCCTTCACAGTCTGCGCCCCCACAGCTCAAGCAACGACTGCCGCAAGGCGTCCTCGCCCAGCGGCCCTTCGAGCTTGCCGCCGCAGGCGATGGACACCTGGCCGCGCTCCTCGCTCACCACCACGGCCACGGCGTCGGTTTCCTCGGTGACGCCGATGGCGGCCCGGTGGCGGGTGCCCATGGAGGGGTCGTCGCGCACGGCGGTGGACAGCGGCAGAATGCAGGCCACGGCCACCACCTTGTCGCCCTGGACCACCACCGCCCCGTCGTGCAGGGGGGTGGAGGTGTTGAAGACCGTCAGCAGCAGTTCGCGGCTGACCTTGGCCGAAAGCTCCATGCCCCGGGCGATCACGTCGCCGAGCGGGATGTGTTTTTGCAGCACGATCAAGGCCCCGGTCTTGGTCTTGGCCAGGCGCATGGCCGAGACGACCAGTTCCTCGACGGTTTCCTCGGCGTGGGCCTTGCGCGCCCCCCGCCACAGGGCGCCCGTGCCCATCCGGGCCAGCGCCTTGCGGATGTCGGTCTGGAAAAGCACGATGATGACCAGGAAAAAAGAACCGATGAAGTTGGTCAAAAGCCAGTACAGGGTGGACAGGCCGAGTTCGCCGGCCAGATAATAGACCACGGCCACCAGGATCATGCCGTGGATCACGGCCACGGCCCGGGTGCCCTTGACCAGCATGATCGCTCGGTAAAAGACGTAGGCCACCAGGGCCATGTCCAGCAGGTCGCGCCAGGAGACCTGGACCATCGCCAGGGAAATCATGGGCGCTCCCCGGCGATGGCCCAAGCCAGCGTGAGCGCCCGGGCTGCGCCGGCGACGTCGTGGACCCGGTGGACGGCCACCCCCTTGGCGGCGAGCAGGGCGCTGGCCGCCTGGGTCGCCTCCGGGCGGTGGTCCGCGCCCGGGCCGTACAGCTCGCCGATCCAGGACTTGTTGGACACGCCGAGGCACAGCGGCCGGCCAAGAACGAAAAAGCGCTCGACGCCGCGCATGATGGCCAGATTGTGCGCCAGGGTCTTGCCGAAGCCGACGCCCGGATCAAGGACGATGCGCTCCTCGGGCAGCCCGGCGGCCGTCAGCGCGGCCAGGCGCTCTTCGAAAAATGCGAGGATTTCGCCCACGACGTCGTCGTAGCGCGGGGCCGCCTGCATGGTTTGCGGCCGGCCCTGGCTGTGCATGAGCACGTATCCTGGTTTGTATTGGGCCAGCACGTCCGCCAGGGTGGGATCGAAGCGGCAGGCCGAGACGTCGTTGACGATCACGGCTCCGGCGTCAAGCGCGGCCGCGGCGACTGCGGCCTGGAAGGTGTCGATCGAAACCGGGGCGCGCGGCGAGAGCTGCGCGACCACCGGGACGGCGCGGGCGATTTCCTCGTCCGCGCCAACCGGCGCGGCGCCTGGGCGGGTGGACTGGCCGCCCACGTCGAGCAGGTCCGCGCCCGCGGCCAAAAGCGTCAGTCCGTGGGCCACGGCGTCTTGCGGCGCGGCGAAGCGGCCGCCGTCGAAAAAGGAATCCGGGGTGACGTTTACGATGCCGGCGATCAGGCCGCGCCGGCCCCCGTCGAGGGCCGCGCCGCCGCGCACCGTCCAGATCGCCCGAGCCTGGTGAGACAAAATCGCCTCCGGGGCGCGCGGTCTCGCTGGCCAAACGCCCCGGACCGCGCGCCGATAATTCCGGGAGCATAAAGATTTTCACTTCATGCTCCCGGCGGCGGACGCCGCCCGGCCCCGTTCTTCGCGGGGCCGGACTGATAACCGGGAGCGCGAAAATGAAGAAAATTTTCCGCTCCCGTCGCTTATGAAGCGCGCTCCGCCGTGCGCTCCCGCCGTTCTTGTTTCCTCGCGGCCCGCGCGCCCGGCCGGGAAGAGATGATCTTGCCCGAGCGGCTTACCTGATATTCTCGCCGTCGCCGCCGGGACCTTTTTCGGGCGTTGCCGCGGGATCTGCCGGGGGAGTCGCGGGTTGGGTCTTCGGGCCGGCCGGCGGCGTCTCTGGGGAAGACGCGGCTGGCGCGACTGGCTCGCCGGGCTCGCCGGGGGGGCCGGTCGTGGGTGCGGCCGAACCGGCGGGCGCGGCGGGTTCTTCCAGGTCGGGCAAGACGCCTCCGGCAAGCAGGATGTCGATATCGGCCCCGGAAATGGTTTCGCGCTCAAGCAGCGCCTGGGCGATTTTTTCGAGATGCTCCAGGTTCGAGCCGATGATTTCCTTAGCCTTGCCGTGGGCCTCTTCCACGATGCGGCGCACCTCGGCGTCGATCTGGCGCGAGGTGTCGTCGGAGAAGTTCTTGTGGTGGACCAGTTCGCGGCCAAGGAAGATTTCTTCGTCCTTTTCGCCGAAGGAGAGCGGCCCCATGGTCTCGCTCATGCCCCATTTGCAGACCATCTTGTGGGCCAAGGCGGTGGCCCGTTCGATGTCGTTTCCGGCGCCGGTGGTGACCTGGTCCAGGACCATCTCCTCGGCCACCCGTCCGCCCATGAACACGGCCAGGTTGTTCTGCAAAAAGGTCTTGGAGTAGTTGTGCCGGTCGTCCACGGGCAGCTGCTGGGTCACGCCGAGCGCCATGCCGCGCGGAATGATCGAAACCTTGTGGATCGGGTCGGCGCCGGGCAGTTTCTTGGCCACCAGGGCGTGGCCGGCCTCGTGGTAGGCGGTGGTCTTCTTCTCCTCGTCGGAGATGATGATGCTGCGGCGCTCCTTGCCCATGAGCACCTTGTCCTTGGCGAACTCGAAATCGGCCATGGCCACCTTGTCGCGGCCGAGCTTGGCCGCCTGCAGGGCGGCTTCGTTGACCAGATTCTCCAGGTCCGCTCCGGAAAAACCAGGCGTGCCCCTGGCCAGGACGTCCAGATTGACGCTCGCGTCGAGCGGGGTGCGCTTGGTGTGGACTTCGAGAATCCTTTGGCGGCCGCGCATGTCGGGCGACGGCACCACCACCTGGCGGTCGAAACGGCCGGGGCGCAGCAAGGCCGGGTCGAGAACGTCCGGCCGGTTGGTGGCGGCGATGAGGATGACGCCCTCGTTGGACTCGAATCCGTCCATCTCGACCAAAAGCTGGTTTAAGGTCTGTTCGCGTTCGTCGTGTCCGCCGCCGAGGCCCGCGCCGCGCTGGCGGCCCACGGCGTCGATCTCGTCGATAAATATCAGGCAGGGGGCGTTTTTCTTGCCCTGGACAAAGAGGTCGCGCACGCGGGCCGCGCCCACGCCCACGAACATTTCAACGAAATCCGAGCCCGAGATGGAGAAAAATGGCACCCCGGCCTCGCCGGCCACGGCCCGGGCGAGCAGGGTCTTGCCCGTGCCGGGCGAACCGATGAGCAACACGCCCTTGGGAATGCGTCCGCCCAGGCGGGTGAATTTCTTGGGTTCGCTCAAAAAATCGACGATCTCCGAGAGTTCTTCCTTGGCCTCGTCCACCCCGGCCACGTCGGCGAAAGTCACCTTGGTGGTCTCCTGGGTCACGAGCCTGGCCCGGGAGCGGCCGAAACTCATGGCCTTGCCCGAGCCGCCCTGCATCTGGCGCATGAAGAAGATCCACACGCCGATGAGCAAAAGCATCGGGAACCAGGATACGAGCAGGTTCATGTACCAGGGATTTTCCTCCTCCGGCTCGGCCATGATCTGGACCTTGTGGGCGATCAGGTTCGCAACCAGCGAGGGGTCTTCCGGAGCGTAGGTCAGAAAGCGCTTGTCGTCGGCGCCCACGCCGCTGATGCGCTGGCCCTGGATTTTGACCGAAACCACCTGGGCGGCGTCCACTTTCTGCAGAAAGTCGGTGTAGGACAGCTTGGACTGGGGCGCGGGCGGCTGGTTGAAAAGATTGAACAAGACGACCATCACGAGGGATATGGCCGCCCACAGGAGAAAGTTTTTGGTGAAACTGTTCAAGTCGCGTGTCCTCCTGGGGGACAAGATGCCTTGGGCTGGGGAAGCCCTCGGCGGTCAATGGGCGGCAGTCCCCGAGCGGCGCCGCGCATTTCAAGCGGCCGCCCGCCTGAAAAACGGCCCCAAACTTGAACGGTATCACAGGGAGCGCCGGGCTGTCCATGCGGCGCGGCGCCGATTCCCCGCCGGATTGAAGGAGGATAGGTAATGTCTTGAACCGGGTTGTCAATCTTGCTAGATACCACGGCGACAGGGAAGCGTATCGTCACCGGTGTGGCGCCTGGACTTCAAATCCAGTGGGCGTTCGAGAGGGCGCCGGGTGGTTCGACTCCACTACGCTTCCGCCATTATTGAATATTTTCGGATAATCCCGCTTTATTCGCCAATCCAACGATGGTCACGATCGTGTCTCCCGGCTGCAAAGTCCGCCAAGTTGAACCGGCGGCTGTTTACTCCAAGGCGGGCTGCATATGAAATTGAAGATAATTTACGCAAGCATATCCATCGTATTCGTTTATTTATTTATAGAAGGCATATCGCTTGTTTCATACAAACTGATATTTCATGAATCGTACAATGCCGAAACATTGAAGAACAAAATACATGACATCTTGGACAAGAGTGAAAAAGGCGGCGCGCCCGGTGCCGAGATTGGCGCCGCCCGACTCATTCATCCGTATTATGGGTATCTTTTTGACGATGAATTCAGAAAGAAAAAGGTCGATTGCCAAGATGCATACAGCCCTGAATGTTGGGGGTTTTCCGGGAATGATAAAATATTCCACAAAAGTTACAATAATGTATTTGTCGTCGCAATTGTAGGCGGCTCCGTCGCCTGGGAATTTAGTTCCTATGCACAGGACCGGCTCGGGGAAAAAATCGAGGCTCTCGGCATCAATAAAGGGAAAAAAGTATCCGTTCTCAATCTGGCCAATGGAGGATATAAGCAGCCGCAACAGCTCATGCTGCTGAATGACCTCATCGCCATGGGGGCAAAATTCGACCTCGTGATCGCCCTTGACGGATTCAATGAGATCGTTCTGCCCCTGACCGACAACATTCCGCTCGACACCTTCCCCTATTTCCCGCGAGGATGGCCGAATTTGGTCGAAAAAATTCCCTCTTCCGGTTTCATGAAGTACTACGTTAAAAATTCGATTTTCCAGGCAGCGAAGCAAAGACTGGCTGCCCTTGCAGAGGATTTCTTGTTTTCGAGGACGATAGGCTGTCTTTGGAGAATAATCGACAATCAATTTGATCTGGCGATGATTCGCAACGGCTACCGCATGATGGAATCCAATGCGCCGAGTGGCGATCGTACAAAGAACAACGGCTTTGTCGCATCAAGCAACAATATGGCGACACTGGGTCCGCACATGACGTATTCCAGAGAGGACTTTTTTGAAGAAGCGTCGAATCATTGGGCAAATTGTATTGTCTTGATGCATAATTTGATCGAAAGCCAAGGCGGAAAATTGTTTCACTTCCTCCAACCCAATCAATACGTTGAGAATTCGAAGCCGATGGACGACGCCGAGAAGGCGCAAGCCATAGACGTTAAATCCAATTACGCGGACATTGCCAAAGAAGGATATGGATATTTACGAAGGCGATTAAAGAGTGATAGCAATTTAAAAAATAGTGCTGATTTGACGTTTATTTTTAAAAATATCACGCAACACGTATACAAAGATTCCTGCTGCCATTTCAATGACTATGGCTATGATCTCCTGCTTCAGGCGATAATTCTTTCCATTAAACAAAACTATGCGATTGAATCCGGAATATTAAAGCCCAAAGAAGGGCTTATGCACGATGTTCCCTATGCGAGCTTGAGATTGGCCGATCTTGAAAATATTACAGTTGCGCTAGATGCATTTAAAAATAAATATGGAGGATACCCTAAGAGTACATCTTTTTCAGGATTCATAAAAGATAACGGAGAATCGTCATATTTCTGGATCGATGGATTGAGTCCGGAATTCATCGATACGCTTCCTCGTGACATCAGATACGATAATAATAAGTTTCACCAGTATATGTACAGGTCCGATGGCCGCGATTACAAGATTGTGAGCCACCAGCCGGACGATTGCGACAAGGTCAAGCCGGTCAAGCCGGAGCGCATTGATCCGGTTCGAGACTGTTTTGCGTATGGTTTTTGGACTCCAGGCGCCGCGCAATGGTGATTTTCCCCAGGCGAGGCGCCGGCTGGCGAAAAGACGGCCAGTCCGCCCGGTTTATTCGGACTGGGTCGTGGCCGGGCCGGCCGCGACCAGCTGGTCGCGGCCACGCAGCGACGGAAACAGGCGCATCCACAAAGCCACCACCACAAGCGTGCCGACGCCGCCGAGCACCACGGCCGGCACGGTTCCGAACCAGGCCGCGGTCAGGCCGGACTCGAATTCGCCGAGCTGATTGGAGGTGCCGATGAACACCGCGTTGACGGCGGAGAGCCTGCCGCGCATGGCGTCGGGGGTGTCGATCTGGACTAAGGTGTGGCGGATGACCACGCTGATCATGTCGCTGGCCCCGAGCGTGAAGAGCGCCGCCAAGGACAGGGCGAAGGACTCAGACAGGCCGAAGACGACCGTGCCCGCGCCGAACACGGCCACGGACGCGAACATCTTGCGGCCGACCCGGTTTTTCAGGGGGTAGCGGGCCAGAACCAGGGACATGAGCAGCGCGCCCACGGACGGCGCGGCCCGCAGCACGCCCAGGCCGGCCGGGCCGGTGTGCAGGATGTCGCGGGCGTAGACCGGCAACAGGGCCGTGGCCCCGCCGAGCAGCACCGCGAACAGGTCCAGCGACAGAGCCCCGAGGATGACCGGCTGGCTTTTGGCGTAGGCGATGCCGCCAAACAGCGTCTTGATGGAAAACGGTTCGCGCTTGGCCACGAGCTTCACCGTGGGCGTTTTGACCATGCGCAGCAGGGCCAGGGCGAACAGGAGCGCGCACGCGCCGTAGGCCACGAAGGCGCCGGGCAGATAGAGCGCCCCGCCCAAGGCCGGTCCGGCGATCATCGCCGCCTGCCTGGCCGAGGCCGAAAGCGACAGCGATCGGGGCAGGTCCGGGGCTTCGACCAGGCCGGGCAGCATCGCCTGCACGACCGGCATCTCAAAAGCCCTGGCCGCGCCGAAAAGCACGGCGCAGGAGAAAACGGCGGTTAGGCTCGGCCAGCCGAGGAAGCTGACCAGCGAAAGCCACGCCGCCCCGGCGCACATCAGCGCCTGGCAGACCATGGCGATGCGCCGCCGGTCGAAACGGTCGGCCGCGTCGCCGACGATCAGGGTGAGCAACAATTGGGGCGCGAACTGGGCCAGGCCGACCAGCCCCAGGTTCATGACGCTGCCGGATACCGCATAGACCTGCCAGCCGATGGCCACGGTCAGCATCTGGTACGCCGCCGAGCTGGAAACCAGGCTTTGCCAATAGGCCCAAAAGCCGGGGGCGGAGGGGAAGAGTGATTTCATGGGGTGCGCCTGCCGGATAACCAAACCGGGCGGGCCAGCACTAGCCGGTGTCGGAGGCAAATTCAAGCGATGTTTGAGCCGCCTCGTACGCGCGCTCGGGTTTCCCGGCCGCCGGCCTTCCTTCGGGTCGCCCTACGCGCCGGTCCACTCCTGTAATTCCGCGATCTGCGCCATAACCGACTCCGGCGACGTCCCGCCCGGGGTCGTGCGCCGGGCCACGCAGGCTTCATACGACAACACGGCGTAGACGTCGTCCTGAATCAGGGGCGAAAGCGCCCGAAGTTCCTCGATGCCCAGGTCTTCGAGCCCGCAGCCCTTGCTCTCGGCCAGGGCCACGGCCGCACCGGCCGCGTGGTGCGCCTCGCGAAACGGCAAACCCTTGGCCGCGAGGTAATCGGCCAGTTCCGTGGCGTTGAGAAAACCCGCGCGCAACGCCTGCCGCATCCGCTCGGGCAAAAACGTCAGCGCGGCGACCATCGCGGCCATGATCTCGATCGAATCCGCCACCGCCGCCTCGGCGTCCATGAACGGCTCCTTGTCCTCCTGCAAATCGCGGTTGTAGGACAAAGGCAGGCCCTTGATCGTGGTCAGAAGCGCGGTCAGCGCCCCGTACACCCGGCCGGTCTTGCCGCGCATCAGCTCGGCCACGTCGGGATTCTTCTTCTGGGGCATGATGCTCGATCCGGTGGCGAAACCGTCCGGCAGCCGCAGGTAGCCGAAATTGGGATTGGCCCAAAGCGCGATCTCCTCGCAAAACCGGCTCAAATGCGCCATGACGAGCGCGCCGCAGGACAAGGCCTCGACCACGAAATCGCGGTCCGACACCGCGTCCAGGCTGTTTTTAAAAATCTCCGGAAAACCGACCTCCGCGGCCACGCTCGCCGGATCGAGCGGATAGGTCGTCCCGGCCAGGGCCGCCGCGCCAAGCGGCGACACCTTCACCCGCGTAAGACAGTCGCCGATGCGCTCGAAATCGCGCTTGAACATCCAGGCGTACGCCAACAGGTGATGCGCCAGACTGACCGGCTGGGCCGGCTGCATATGCGTGTACCCGGGCAAAAGCGCCTGTGCGTTCTCCCCGGCCCGGGCCGTAAACGCCGCCGCCAGCCTCTTCAAGCCGGCCCGCCAGCCCTCAAGCCGCCCGGCCACGTACAGGCGAAACCCGAGCGCCACCTGGTCGTTGCGGCTGCGGCCGGTGTGCAGCTTCTTGCCCGCCTCGCCGATCAGCTCGGACAAACGGGACTCGATGTTCATGTGCACGTCCTCAAGCTCGGGACGCCAGACGAACGCGCCCTGCTCGATCTCGCGCCCGATCGCCTCCAGGCCGCCGGCGATCGCGCTCGCCTCCTCGGCCGAAATGACGCCCTGACGGGCAAGCATCCGGGCGTGCGCGATCGAACCGCGAATGTCCTCGGCATACAGCCGCCAGTCGAAATCGACCGAAGCGGTGTACCGCTCGACAATGCCGCTGGTCACACCCGCAAACCGGCCGCCCCACATTTTTTTGGTCGACATGAGAAGAATCCTTTTGGGAGAGAGAAGAGGAATCTGGGGGAAAACCCCTTTTTGTGAACAAAAAGGGGTTTTCCCCCAGACCCCCTTTCCTCAAAAAAACTTTATCAGTTCAGAGAGAAGCCTTAAACGACCATGACGCCGTCAACCCCGGCGAATCCCCTGTCGAGGGGGTCCGGGGCGGAGCCCCAGCGTAGGGGCGCTTCCGCCGGGGTTGGCGTTTTTATGGGCGGCCGTCAAGGGGGGCGTTGGGGTCCGGTTGCGATTGACAACCCGGGCCAAAGAATTATCCTGGGCTCTTGTCGGGAGTGCGGCGCGCGGCGTGGCTCCGGATATACGAGTGCGGGCCTGCCGGAGGGATCATGGCGGAAAAGATGGTAACGGTCGTCGTCGTGCTTGGCGGCCTGATTTTTATTCACGAACTCGGCCATTATCTTTTGGCCCGGCTGCTCAGGATCGGGGTGAGGACGTTCTCGCTCGGTTTCGGTCCGAAGCTGCTCGGTTTCCGGCGCGGCATGACCGAATACCGGCTGTCGGCCGTGCCGCTTGGCGGCTACGTGCAGTTGGTTGGCCAGGACCCGGGCGACGAGATTCCCGAGGGATTCCGCTCCGAGCATCGTTTCGACCTGCGTCCGGCCTGGCAGCGGGCCTTGGTGGTGGCTGCCGGTCCGAGCTTCAATTTTCTCATCGCCTGGCTGATCATTTTCGGTTTGTTCCTGTTTCAGGGGCGCTACGAACTTTCGCCCGTGGTCGGCCAGGTGCAGGCCGGCGGCCCGGCCGAGGCGGCGGGATTTTTGCCCGGCGACCGGATCGAGTCCATCGGCGGCGTTCCCACCCGGACCTGGCAGGATCTGCGCGACGCCATCGCGGCCAGCGGCGGCAGTCCGCTTGCAATGTCGATCCGGCGCGAGGGCGCGCCCGTGCGTCTTGAAGTCACGCCCCGGGTCATGACGCGCAAGAACATTTTCGGCGAGGACGTCTCCACCTCCATGATCGCGGTGGCGCCTTCGGGCGAGATCGTGGTCATTCCCTTTAGCGCTTTCGAGGCCATGGGCGCGAGCGCGGACAAGACGGCGGAGGTCGTGCGCGTGACCGGCCAGGGCATCTGGAAGCTGATTGTGGGCGTGGTGCCGCTGGACACCATCGGCGGCCCGATCATGATCGCGCAGCTGATCAGCCAGCAAGTGGACAAGGGCGCGGCCGACGTGCTCAGCCTGGCGGCCTTTTTGAGCGTCAACCTTGGGCTTTTGAACCTGCTGCCGATCCCGGTGCTCGACGGCGGGCACATCCTGTTCTATATCCTGGAGGGCGTGCGCCGCCGGCCGGTGAACATGCGCTGGCAGCAGATCACCACCCGGTTCGGCTTGGCGCTCTTGCTGAGCATCATGGCTTTGGCGGTTTACAACGACATGCACCGGACCATCATGGAAATGACCAGTGACGCCAAGCGGTAAGCCGCTTTTGCTCTTCAACGGCGCCGAATTCAGGTTGCAGATCACGGTCTGCCTCGACGGGGCGCTTTTGGCGCATCAGGAATGGGTCGCTCCGGGCCGGGCCATGCAGTTTCTGGCGCCGGCGGTGGCGGCGATGCTCGGCCAGCTGCGCCTGGCCCCGGCGGATCTGGGCGGCGTGGCCTGCGTGCGCGGCCCGGGCGGCTTCACCGGGCTCAGGCTCGTTTTGGCCACGGCCCTGGGGATCGCCCTGGGGTCCGGTTTGCCCATGGCCGCAATGGATTATCTCGAGATCCTGGCCGACGGCCCGGCGAAGCTGCTCGGGCGCCCGGTCGCGGTATTGACCCATTCCCGGCGGCGCGAGGTGTATTACAGGGAGTTCGCCCCAGGCGAGGCCGAGATGCGCGCGCTCGCCCCGGTGGCGGGCTACAGCCTGGGCGAAGCGGCCCGGCGGCTGGGCGCGTTCGCGGCGGCCGGGCCGGTGGCCGTGCTGGGCAGCGGTTTGCGGCGCAATCTCGCGGTGTTGAGCGCCGCGCTCGGCGAGGCGGCGTCCGGGGTGTCGATTTTGCCGGAATTTTGCGACAATCCCGGACCGGAGGCGCTGATCCGCGCCGCCTCCAGGGCGGACTGGAGCCTTACGGCGTTTGAGCCGCACTACCTGCGTGGTTCGGACGCCGAGGAAAATCTGGAGACGTTCGCCGCCGCGCGCGGCATCAACCCCGAAGACGCCAGGCGGACGTTGGCCGCCGGAGCGAATTGAAAAGGACCCCTTATGCGCAAGCTCGCCGGACTCATCGTCATCGCCGCCGCCCTGGCCCTCGCCGCCGCCGCTTCGGCCGCCGACAGCAAGGAAGAACTGCGGAAAACGATCCAAGACAATCCGGACATCGTCCTGGATTTCCTGCGCGACCACAAGGTCGAGCTGTTCGACATCGTGGACTCGGGCATCAAGGCCAAGCGCGAAGACGAAAAAGTGAAGCGCCGCGCGGCCGAGTTGGCCCGGCCCCTGACGCCGGCCATCGACCCGGCGCGGATCGTCATGGGCAAGCCGGACGCCCCGGCGACCGTGGTCGAGTATTCGGATTTTCTGTGTTCGTTTTGCGCCCGAGGGGCGCGGATCATCGACGAACTCGTCGCCGCCCATCCCGACGGCGTCCGGGTGATCTACAAGCATATGCCAAGCAGCGAGACCTCGAAGCAGGCGGCCCTGTATTACGAGGCGATCCTGATGCAGAACCGGGACAAGGCCAGAAAATTCCATGATTTGGCCTTCGCCGGTCAGGAAGAGATCTTTAAAAACAAGGAAGACGCGCTCAAGCGGATGGCCGCCGAGGCCAAGGCCGACACGCAAAGGCTGGCCGCCGACATCAAGCGCAAGGAACTGACCGAGCGCCTGCTCGCCGACGACAAGGAGGCCCGGGAGTTCGATTTCCAGGGCACCCCGTCGTACGTGGTCAACGGCGTCTCGATCCGGGGCGCGCAGCCGCTGAGCGATTTCGAGGAAATCATCAAGCTGACCGCGGGCAAACGGTGATGCAATGACAGAAGAATCGGGGGAAAACCCTTTCCCCAAACCCCTTCCCCCAAAACTTTACGGAGTTATGGATAAATCAGCGTATATCGTCTTGATTTATAACCGATAAAGTTTTTTGGGGGAGGGGGTTCGGGGGAGGAACCTTTTGTCCACAAAAGGTTCCTCCCCCGATTCCTCTTTCCACTCCCTCTGCCTCTTACACATTGAACAAAAAGTGCATGACGTCGCCGTCGCGCACGACGTAGTCCTTGCCTTCCAGGCGCATGACGCCGGCGGCCTTGCATTTGGCTTCCGTTTTGTGCTGGACGTACTCCGCGTAGCCGATGACCTCGGCGCGGATGAAGCCGCGTTCGAAGTCGGTGTGGATGACGCTTGCGGCCTTGGGCGCCTTCCAGCCTTGTTCGATGGTCCAGGCCTTGACTTCCTTTGGGCCGGCGGTGAAGTAGCTGATCAGTCCCAGGGCCGCGTAGCCGGCGCGGATCACCTGGCCCAGGCCGCTTTCCGCGACGCCGTAGGAGGTCAGAAATTCGTCGCGTTCGTCGTCGGCGAGCGCGCCGAGCTCCTCTTCCACCTTGGCCGAGACGGTCAACACCTGGGCGCCGGCGCTCGCGGCCAGGCCTCGCAGAGCCGTCACGTAAGCGTTGCCGGAGGCCAGGCCCGCCTCGTCCACGTTGGCGCAATAGATCATTTTTTTGGCGGTCAGCGGGCGCAGTTCGGCCAGGAGTTCGGCCATCGGGCCTTCGTCCGCCGAGCCGGGGACCGTCGAAGCAGGCTTGCCGGCCAGCAGATGGGCGAGCAGCGCCTCGCCGGCCTTGAGCCTGGCGCTCGCGTCCTTGTCGAATTTGGCCATCTTGCGCAGGCGCTCGATGCGCGACTCCACGGTCTGGGAGTCGGCGATGAGCAGTTCGGCCTCGATGATCTGGGCGTCGCGCACCGGGTCCACGCTGCCGTCCACATGCACCACGTCCGGATCGTCGAAGCAGCGCACGACGTGCAAAATCACGCCGGTTTCGCGGATATGGGCCAGAAATTTATTGCCCAGGCCCTCGCCCTGGCTTGCGCCCTTGACGAGACCGGCGATATCGTAAAAATCGACCGTGGCGGGCACGATCTTCTGAGGCTTGACCAGCGCGGCCAGGGCGTCAAGCCGCGCGTCCGGCACCGGGACCACGGCCTTGTTGGGCTCGATGGTGCAAAACGGGTAGTTGGCGGCCTGGGCGTTTTGCGCCCGGGTCAGGGCGTTGAACAGGGTGGATTTGCCGACGTTGGGCAGGCCCACGATTCCGACGGATAAGGCCATGATGCGTCACTTTGTTGGGGTTGGGTCGCGCGGCGGTCGAGGCCGCCTATAGGTCCAATGGAGCGGCAATGCAAGTGTGGAAAAAAAGTTCATGACCGGCCCGGCCGCGCCGCAAGGCGGTTTCGCTCTCGCCCTGGCGGCCGCTCTTTTGTGCCTGGTCCTGCCCGCCGGCGCGGCGCTCGCCGTCGCCGCGCGGCAAGGCAAATCCGGGGCGAGGGTCTTTCGGGACATGACCGTGTGCGCGGCCTGCGG
Organism: Desulfovibrionaceae bacterium; assembly: GCA_015233395.1. Taxonomy (GTDB): domain Bacteria; phylum Desulfobacterota; class Desulfovibrionia; order Desulfovibrionales; family Desulfovibrionaceae; genus JADFXV01. The sequence continues at coordinate 25,673 of JADFXV010000019.1, read as the reverse complement.
CGCGGCGGCCTATTTCTTGATCGGCTCCTGGCTGCTTTTCGGCGCCGACGCGGGCGCAGTTCTCGGCCTGCCCCCGGGCGCGAGCCACCCCGCCGCCCAGGCCGGACTCCCGGGAGCAGGGGGAGCTGGCGAAGCCCCGGGCTTGGGCGCGGCCTCGTTTTTCCTCTACCACCTGGGGCTGGCCCTGGTCCCGTTCTGGATGTTCTACGCCGTCAACGGCGAGCGCCTGACCCGGGCCGGCAACGCCCTGATGTGCGCGGTCGTCTGCGCCCTGATCTTTCCCGTCGCCGGCCATTGGACAATCGGCTCCCGCTGGCTCGGACCGCCGGGCGCGGGCTGGCTCGCGACGCGGGGCTTTTTCGACGCCGCCGGAGGCGTTTGCGCGCTCGTTTGCGGCGCGGCCGCCGCCCTGGCCGGACTGCTCGGCGGAGACGCGCCGTCCGGCGCGCCGCAGCCAAAAACGCCGCAACCGGGAATGCCGGGGTCGAACGCGCCGCCCGCGTTTCCGGAAGGCGGCGGACCGGGCTGGCGGATCGCGCTGTGCTGCTGGCTTTTGGCCGCAGCGCTCGCGACCCGGGCTAGCGGAGGATATTTTTTCGGCGCCCTGGTCGCGCTGGTTCTCGGCGGCTTGTGCGGCGCTCTGGGGGCCAAGGCCGCCTCGGTCGCCGCCGAGAACGGAGCCAAAGCCGGATTGTCCTGGCTTGCAAGCCTGTTGCGCGCGGGGGGGCCGGCCCTGGCGGCGTGGCGCGAAAACCTGGGAGAACACGAGGCCCTCGGCCTGGCCGCCGGGGTGGCGGCGCTCTCAAGCGCCCTGGCCGCAGCCCCCTGGTGGGCGGTCCCGCTCATCGGCGCGCTGGCCGGAAGCCTGGTCCGGATGGTCCTTGCCGGTCTCGCCGCCGCGCTCGATTTGACGAATGCGGCCCGCCGCGTCCTGGCGCTCGGGCTTGGCGGAGCGCTCGGAGCCGCCGCGACCGGCCTGGTCGCGCTTGCGCAACCGTCGCTCCTGGTCAACGACATGTTCGTGGCCGGAGGCGTAACCCTGGCCGGCATCGAACTCACCGGCGCGGCGGCGACGGCCGCCTGGACCATCGCCGTGGTCTGGCTGCTCCAGCGCGGACTCATGCTCGCCCAACGAGCGCTCGCGGCGCTGCCGGACAAATGAACCCGGGGCACCGCCCCGGACCCCGCCGGGGGCGCCGCCCCGGATCCCGCTGGGGCTCCGCCCCAGACCCCGCCGGGGGCGATGATCGCCCCCGGACCCCCACGTCAGGGGGCGGGGTTCCCACTCGATACGTTTCACCACGACCGCCATTCCCTTCAAAAACATTTTCGGCAGTGGGCCGGGTTTCGCGAAGCGAAACCCGGCCCACTGCCGAAATGAAGTTTTTTGAGGAAAGGGGTTTTCCCCCGATTCTCTTACTCTTTCTTTTCAAGCCGCGCTTGCAAATCCCTGGCGGCTTTGTCCACGGCGGCGGCGGCGTCTTCGCGGGCCTTGGCCAGGCGGGCGTCGAGGTCCGGGTCGCTCAGGGCCAGGATTTGGGCGGCGAGCCAGGCGGCGTTCCGGGCTCCGGCCTTGTCCAGGGCCATGGTGGCCACCGGGAATCCCGGGGGCATCTGCACGGTGGAGAGCAGGGCGTCCATGCCGTGCAAGGGCGAAGCGTCGATGGGCACGCCGATGACCGGTTTGCGGGTCCGGGCGGCCACGGCGCCGGCCAGGTGGGCGGCCATGCCGGCGGCGCAGATGAACACCCGGCAGCCTTGTTTCTCCAGATCCGCGACCAGTTTTTCCGTGCGTTCCGGCGAGCGGTGGGCCGAGGTGACGGTGAAGGTGAAGCCGATGTGCAGCGAAGCGAGCACCTCGGCGCAGGGCTTCATTTTGTCCTCGTCCGAGATCGAGCCCATGAAAATGGCGACCTGGCTCATTTGCCCTCCCTGACAAGTCCCTTGTCGCCGATGTCGCGACGATAGTAGGCGTTGTCGTAGCTGATTTTTTCGATGGCGGCGTAGGCGCGGCTTTTGGCTGCGGCAAGTCCCATGCCGAGCGCGGTGACGCCCAGGATGCGGCCGCCGGAGCTGACGATCCTGCCGCCGGCGAGTCTGGTTCCGGCTTGGAAGACTTTGACTCCGTCGAGTTTTTCCGCCGCGTCCAGTCCGAAGATCTCCATGCCTTTGGGGTAGTTTCCCGGATAGCCCTTGGCGGCCATGACCACGCAGATGGCGGTTTCCGGTTTCCAGCCGACGCGAGTCGCGTCCAGGCGGCCTTGAACGCAGGCGAGCATGATCTCGGCCAGGTCGCCTTGCAGGCGCATGAGCAGCGGCTGGCACTCCGGGTCGCCGAAGCGCACGTTGTATTCCAGGACGTACGGCCCGTCCTTGGTCATCATCAGTCCGGCGTAGAGCACGCCCTTGAACGGGTGGCCCTTGGCCGCGAGGCTGGCGACGATCGGGCGGATGGCGAGCTCGGCCATGCGGCCGTATTCGGATTCGGGCAGCACCGGGGCCGGGCAGTACGCGCCCATGCCGCCGGTGTTCGGGCCGGCGTCGCCCTCGCCCACGGGCTTGTGGTCCTGGCAGGCGGGCAGCGGGACAATGGTCTGGCCGTCGCAGAAGGCCAGAAACGAGGCTTCTTCGCCGCTCAGGGCGTCTTCGACGATCACGGCGTCCCCGGCCGGGCCGTAGATTTTTTTGACCATCATGTCTTCGAGCGCGGCCAGGGCCTCGCCCCGGGTCCGGGCCACGACCACGCCCTTGCCCGCGGCCAGGCCGTCGGCCTTGACCACCATGGGTTCGTCGCGGGCCAGGACATGCTCCCGGGCCTTGGCGTAGTCGGTGAAGACCGCGAAATCGGCCGTGGGAACGCCGGTTTCGCGCATGAGGTTCTTGGCGAAGGCCTTGCTGCCTTCAAGCCTGGCCGCAAAGGCGTCCGGGCCGAAGCAGGGTATGCCCTCCCTGGCCAGGGCCTCGGTCAGCCCTTCGACCAGCGGCAGTTCGGGACCGGCGGCCACCAGGTCGATGCGCTTGTCCCGGGCCAGATGCACCAGACCTCCGACGTCGGAGTCGCTCACGGCGCAGTTGACGCCCTCCATGGCCGTGCCGCCGTTGCCGGGCGCGGCGAAGATTTCGTTTGCCGCGCCGCCTTGGCGCAGACGCCAGGCCAGGGCGTGCTCCCGGCCGCCGGAACCGACCACTAAAATCCGCATGGGAAACTCCTTGGGGGACGCGATCAGGCCGTGCTCGGCGACGGCCGCAAGGGCTGTATAGGGTCGCAAAAAAACTCCGTCAACAGACGCGGGCGCCGGCAAGGCCTGGCGGACGGGATATCGCCGGGAGCGCGAAAATGCGGAAATTTTTCCTTCCCGTGAATAACGCTGGCGATTTAAGGCGGTTTTATCTAGGAAAGGGGGCGAACAGCGACAAATACGGGAGAGACATGGCCGGAGCCAAAATCAAGGTGATCGTGGTCGACGACTCGGCGCTCGTGCGCCAGACCCTGACCGACATCCTGTCCTCGGACCCCGAGATCGAGGTCGTGGGCGCGGCCGGGGATCCTTTCGCCGCCGCCAAGATTTTCGAAGAGGTGGCGCCCGACGTCATTACGCTCGACGTGGAAATGCCGCGCATGGACGGGCTGACCTTTCTCAAGAAAATCATGGCCCAGCATCCCCTGCCCGTGGTCATCTGCTCCACGCTCACCGACCAGGGTTCGGAGACCACCCTGCGCGCGCTGGAATACGGCGCGGTGGACATCATCACCAAGCCCAAGCTCGGCGCCAAGCAGTTTCTCGAAGAATCGCGCATCCGCATCTGCGATTCGGTCAAGGCGGCCGCCCGGGCCAAGCTGCGGCCCACGCGGGGCGCGCCGATGAAGGTCTCGCCCAAATTGTCGGCGGACGCGGTCATTGCGGCCGCCCCGGCTTCCAAGGCCATGCTCCAGACTACGGAAAAGGTGGTCATCGTCGGCGCGTCGACCGGCGGGACCGAGGCCTTGCGCGAATTTCTCGAAGCCTTGCCCCAGGACTGCCCGGCCGTGGCCATCGTGCAGCACATGCCGGAGAAATTTACGGCCGCGTTCGCGCAAAGGCTCAACACGATCTGCCGCATCACCGTCAAGGAAGCCGCGGACAACGACACCATGCTGCGCGGCCAGGCGCTGATCGCCCCGGGCAACAAGCACATGCTGCTCAAGCGCAGCGGCGCGCGCTACCACGTCGAGGTCAAGGACGGGCCGCTGGTGCGCCGCCATCGTCCGAGCGTGGACGTGCTTTTCCGTTCGGCCGCGCGCTACGCCGGGAAAAACGCCGTGGGCGTAATCATGACCGGCATGGGCGACGACGGCGCGGCCGGCATGAAGGAAATGCAGGACGCCGGGGCCTACACCATCGCCCAGGACGAGGCCACCTGCGTGGTTTTCGGGATGCCGAACGAGGCCATCAAGCTCGGCGGCGTGGACCGGGTCCTGCCGCTTCCGGCCATCGCCCTCGAGGTCGTGCGGCTTTGTTCCGGAAAATGAGGGCAAGCCCGAATTTCCGGCCCGCCGGCCACGCCCGTAACCTTTGACGCCATCGGGGCGTCTTCAGTGCAATCTCAATTGACAGGGAGTGACCATGAAAACAGCCTTCATCGTCGCCGCGCTCTTGTGCCTGAGTTCGACCGGCGCTTACGCCCAATCGAACGAATGCAAGATCGGCGATTTTTATCTGGGCATGCCGCGCGCCGATTACGACAAGCTCAACGTCAAATTGCGGCTCAACGACTTTAACGATCCGCTCCGGTACGCTTGCGAGACCAAGCAAAAATTCATCAACAGCCGCGAGGGGAGGGTGAGCGCCCAGCAGGCGGCCGCGGATTACGACACGGCCTGCTCAAGGCCCGTCATCGAGATGGCTTTTTCCCGCAGCGAAGTGGAAAAGATCTACGGACGCAAGCTCTTGTCCGCGACCGCTTTCGCCAAGGAATTCGGCGAGACGGCCGGTCTGACCATGAAGCAGTTTTATTCCACCGGCGGGCAGAAGGATTTCACCCAGGGCTACCGGTACGAAAATGCCGAATCCGGCTGCCGGATCGAAATTCAGGACAACATGACGGTGATGTTCAGAAACGTCAAAATGCAGGGCGCGCCCTAGTCTCGGTCCGAAGCCGGGAAAACCGCCGGAAGCGACGCTTCCGGCGGTTTTTTTATGGCCGCCGCCTTGACCGCGACCGCGATCGGGTGGCATGGGCAACCCAACCAACGGAGCCTCCATGAGCATATTCCAAGCCCTGATTTTCGCCCTCATCCAGGGGCTGACCGAACTTTTCCCGGTGAGCAGCGTGGCCCACGGCGTGCTCACCCCGTTCTTATTGCGCTGGAATCTCGATCCCGCCTTTCTCAAGGAGCATTTTTTGCCCTTCATGGTCATGCTCCACCTGGGCACGGCCGTGGCCTTGCTCCTTTTCTTCAGGGACGACTGGCTGAACATCGCCCGGCATCTGCTGCGGGGAAAGGAAAAAAAGACCCTGCTGCTGATCGTCGTGGGCACGATTCCGGCCGGGCTGGCCGGGCTTTTGTTCGAGAAGCAGCTGCGCCATCTGTTCAGCAACGTGACCAGCGCGGCGATTTTTTTGATCTGCAACGCGGCCCTGCTCTATTGGGGCGAGCGCATCCGCAAGGGCGGCGCCAAGGAGTTGACGGATTTGAGCTACACCCAGGCGCTGCTGGTGGGAGTTTTCCAGTCCCTGGCGCTGGTTCCCGGGTTTTCGCGTTCCGGGGCGAGCATCGTGGCCGGATTGTGGATGGGACTCAAGCACGAGGCCGCGGCCAAATTCTCCATGCTCCTGGCCACGCCGGTGATCGTCGGGGCCGCCGTCCTTGAGATTCCCAAACTGGCCCGCGCCGACATGACCGGGCTGTTCGCCACCTCGCTGATCGGCGGCGCGGCCGCCGGGGTCGCCGCCTTCGCGAGCGTCTGGGCGCTGATGCGCTGGTTTCGCAAACACGAAGTGAGCGCCATGCTGCCGTTCGCGATTTACTGCCTCTTGCTCGGGCTGACGGTGCTGATCGTGAGCGCCGCCTAGCGGTCTGTTGAAAAATGCCGTCCTGGCGCGCAGCAGCCCCTTTTTCAACGGGCTGCTAGGCCGGCTGCCGGGGCATCCACACCGTCACCACGGTTTCGTTGTCCTGGTCCGAGGTGCGCATGGCGATGCCGCCGCCCTGGGCCTCGATGATCTTCTTGGCCGAATAGGCGCCGAGACCGGTTCCGTTTTTCTTGCCCCGGGTCACGTACTTGTCGAAAAATCCGCCCCGGATTTCCCGCGCGACCACGCCCTGATTTTTGATCTCAATGCGGCAGCCCGTATCCGAAGCCGACGACAATTCCACGACGACTTCCGCGTCGGGCGGCGAGGCCTCCAGGGCGTTGACCAACAGGTTTTGCAGGGCCATGCGCAGCAGTTTGGGCTCACCCCGGCAGAGACAGCGGGAATCCGGCCCGGGGGGGCGGCCGTTTATCAGGACTTCCAGGCGGACGCTCGCGAACCGGACCTTCTTCGTCAGAGTCTCGATCATTTCCGTGACGACGGGAAGGCAGTCGAAGGTTTCCGGCTCGCCCTGATGCAACCCTGCTTCGATCTTGTACAGGACCAGGTACATGTCCAGGGTGTCGAGCATATGCTGGCCCGACTGTTCGAAAAGATCGAGAAGGCGGCGATCCTCGTCCGCAAGGTTGGCGCCCGCGCGCAGCAGCCTGGCCACCTGGACGGCGTTGCCCGCCGGAATCCGGAGGTTGTGCCGGATGGTGCTTTCGATCTGGGCGTGGAGTTCCTCGGAGCGCTTGCGTTCGGCGATGTCGCGGGCGATGCCCAGAAATACCGGTCCGGCGTCCCCCTCCAGGCGAACCACTTTCAGTTCCACCGGGAAAGAGTCCCCGTTTTTGCGGCGATGCGCGGTCTCGAACAAGACTTTTGCGCCATTGGCCATGGTCTCGCCGAAAGCGGCGAACGATTCGTTCGTGTAGTTGCAGTCGAGATCGGCCACGCCCATGCGCAGGAGTTGCTCGCGGGAAAATTCCGTCTGGCGTTCGGCCTCGCGGTTCACATCCAGGAAACGGCCGGTCGCGTCGACCAGATAGATGGCGTCTCCGGCGTTTTCCACCAATGCCCTGACGCGCTCTTCGCTTTTGCGCAAGGCCTCTTGACCGCTGCGCAGGGCGGCGGCGTGGCGGTGCAGTTTTTCGCACAGGGCGCTGACGAGCGCGCCGGCGCCGGCCAGCACGCCCAAATCGACCGCATCGGGGGGATGGGCAATTTGGAAGCTGCCCAAGGGGGGGAGGAATAAATAATCGACCCCAAGGGCGGCGACGACGGTGGAAACGATCCCGGGCCACCACCCGCCCAAGTAGGCGCTGACGATGACCGGCAGGACAGACAGGGTTGTCAGCGCATGCGGGGTGAAATGCTGTTCAAGGGCCAGCCGCAGCCAAAGCGTGGCCAGAGTGACCGACACGGCGACCGGGTATATCGTCCAGCGCGGCAATCCGCTTGCGCCGATACCGGGGACTCCGGCGGAGTCCGGTTTCGGGGTTTGCCCGGAACAGGGCATGAAACCTCCACTGCGGACCGGCCATTGGCGTGGCGAGAATCGGCCGTTGTCTTGACGCCTGGAGCGCAAAGCTCTCGCGGTGCGTTTCCGGGACGTATGCCGCGCGGCCGTGTCGCGAACGGCGAATTCCCGTTCCCATTCCGCGTTTCCAAACCCTCAACCGGAAAATAAGAAATAATAGTCCCGGCGAGATAAAAAGTCAAATATACCCTGGGCGAAAATCGCGACGCGATTCATCGTTTCCTTCCCCGCAGCCGTTCGAGGCGGCCGGGGGGCGCCAGGGAGTACGCCTTGTCCCGGCGTCGGACCCCTTCGCGCGCCGGCGCCATCGCGACCGGTCTTTTTTTGAAAAGAACCCGAACGCCGCCAATAATATGCCACATATAGTACCTATAGTCAAACGAAAATAGGATATTTATCTGGTTCGCCCCTGCCCGGAGAGAACGTATCCATAATCAGGGGATTGAGATGGATAATATCGCGAAATTGTTGGGAAAGAGACTGGCGGTATTGAGAAAATGCCGCAAGGCGACGCAGTTGCAGCTTGCCGAACGGGCCGGTTTGTCGTTGAAGCATCTGGGCGAAATCGAAAGGGGGCGGGGCAATCCCACCCTCGAAAGCCTCCACCGCTTGGCCGAGGCGCTGGGAATATCCTTGTCCGAGCTTTTCCGGTTGGAAAAAGCTCCGCCCAGCCCCGAAGAAATCGAAAACAGGCTCCTTGATTTTGTCAAATCGTCTTCAGCGGAGCAAAAGCAGCAATTGTATCGCATTGTAGCCGGCTTGGCCGAGTATTATTAATGGGAGCAGAAAATGTCTTCATTTTCGTGCTCCCATTTATAAGTATGGCCCCGCTTTGGGCGGGGCCAAGCGGAGTGCGCCGCCTGGAGCAAAAAGTAAGATACTTTTTGCTCCAGGCAATAGGAGGCGCGGCCGCGAAGCCGTGGACGCCAAGTCCCCGCAAAGCGCTGCCGGATATCGGCCCCCGCGCATTGACCTTTGCGGGCGCGTCGTTATAGTAGACAGATTGCCCGGGCTCATGGAGCCGCCGGGTTTGCCCCCTGTCAGGAGTTTCGCCATCTTGTCCGCATCGTCCCGTCGCGCCCCCATCGACTCTGGCAAAGGCATTCGCCGCGTCACTCCTGCCCGCCGGGCTCCGGCCCGCTTGCGCTTCGCCGCCGCGCTTGCTGCGGCCGCGTTTTTTTCCGCAATGTTTTTTATCGCGCCCGCCATGGCCGGCCAGGACGAAAAATTGCTCGCCCTGCTCGGGCAGATGGAGGCGAGCTACGCCCGCATTCAGGATTACACCGCCGTGTTTCAGAAAAAGGAGCGCTGGCGCGACAAACCGCTTCCGGAAGAGCGGATCATGGTCAAGTTCCAGAAGCCGATGAAAGTCTACATGAAATGGCTCGACGGTCCGGCCAAGGAAGCGCTCTACGTGAACGGCGAGTACAACAACAAGGTCCTGGCCCGGTGCGACGGCTTGCTCGGCCTGGTGACCTGGACGTTCAACCCCACCGACTCCGCGCTCATGGACCGCAATCGCCACCCGATCACCGACCTGGGCTTCGGGTTCATCATCGAGATGATGCGCCGGGACATCCCGGTCGCCCTCGACAAGGGCGAGATCGAGATCGTGCGCATGGACGAGGAGATTTTCAACGGCCGCCCGGCCACGACCATCGAACTGCGCTTCGCTCCCAAGGACGGCCGCTGGTATTACACCTCGCACGCGATTTTTCATGTGGACAAGGAATATCTGCTGCCCGTCGGGGTGACCTGTTACGACGAGCGAGAGGTCATGCAGGAACAGTACAGCTACCAGGACGTGAAGCTCAACGCGGGCCTAAGCGAGAACGATTTTTCCAAGGGCAACAAGGACTACCGGTTCTGCCCGTTTTGAGCGGCGGTCCGGGCGACCTCAGGACCGGGCGAGGCCCGGCCCCGGTGAAAAGAAAGGCTTACGCCGCAAGCGTAAGCCTTTCTTTTTGGAGATGACCCGGGGCGCTTAGCCCCCGGCGGCCGGGTTGGCGAAGGTGAAATCCGTGGCCGTAAAGACGTCGGCCGCCGCGCCGCCCGCGCCCGGCAAAGCCTTGGCGACGATCCCGCCGACCAGGCTAAAGAGCCCCGAATCGTGCAGGTCGTTGTACTTGCCGAAGGCGGAGGCATTGGTTCCGAAAGGCTGGGGATGGTCCTCGTTGAATTGGAGATAGGACATGTCGCCGCTTTGGGACGCGTCGAGGAATTTTTTCGCAAGGTGTTCGAGAAAGGCGGTCTGCCGGGGATCCCGGGCGTTCTTGGCGGCATCGGTCAGTTGGCCGGCGATGGTTGCGGCCACGGTCTGAAACGCGGCCGGGGCGCCGGCGGCGAGCTGCTGCAGCCGGCTCATGCCCTGGCCGACCTGGGAAGCCAGCGTCTGGGTCTGCTCCCGGCCCTGAGCCAGGACGCCCTCGACGGGCTGGAGCGGGGTTTCGCCCAGACCGGGATCAAGTCCCTGGGTCGTGGCCTGGACGCTGGTCAGATCGGAAATGCTCATACGCGGCCTCCAAAAAATGATCTGGTGTTTCGGATGGATTCCCATGTTGATGATGCAAGATATACACCACGGAGGTTTTCTGTCCGGCCGGGCGAGAGCTGCCCAAAGCCGATTTGGCGTCATTTGCGAGTTGATTGTGGACAAATCGATCAAGGCCGGGTACAAATTAAGGCTGGATCAAAACTTTGACGAACGAGGTGCTCCATGCCTGTCCACGCTATCCGCATTGTCTTGTCAATACTTATCGCGGCCGTCAGGCCTGACGGCCGGACCGATCGCCGCCCCGGCGTACGCCCAGTACGGCGGCGAGGGGCAATACCGGGAAGGCGAGCGCGAACGCGACCGCGAGGAGCGCGAACGGGAGGAACGCGAACGCGAACGCGAAGAACGCCGTAGGTCCGAGTTCAGAGGCGACCGCAGGACCCGGGATACGGAATGCACCGCCTCCTGGGGCGCCTGCATCAACGATTGCAACCGGGTGCGCGAAGGCGAGCATCGCTACATCTGCGTGTCCAACTGCAATAATTTTCTCTTCGAGTGCAAGGAGGGGCGGTAGGACCGGGGACGCCGCTTTCTCCACGTGTCGCGGCGATAGGGGGCCGGGATGAAAGCCCCGGCCCCTTTTTTATTTCTCGATTTCCGCGAGACGCCAGCCTAGCCCACCACCTTCGAACACCTCGGGCAGATCTCAGGGTGCTCGGCCAGCGTTCCCAGTTCCTCGGAATACGTCCAGCAGCGCGCGCATTTCGCGCCCGGGGCCTGGGCCACGCGGATTTTGAGGCCCTCGACCGTCTCGCTCGCGTCGTGAGCGTCCGCCGGAGCATTCTCAAGCGCATCGACGCTCGCCTTGGAGACGATGAACACCTCGCGCATGTCGAGGTCGGGCAGGGCCAAGACCTCGCCAAGCAGGCCGGGCCTGGCGTAAAACGTCAATTGCGTGTCCAGCGAGTGCCCGATGGTCCCGGCTTTGCGCAAGGGTTCGGCCGCCTTGGCCGCTTCGGCGCGCATGCGCGAAAGCAGGTCCCAGGCGGCGGTTTCCGCGTCCGTCAAACGCGGCAGCTTCTCCCGCGCGACCGGCGCCATGGTGAAGACCGTCTTCCCCGGCCCGCGCTGCGCGGGCGTCAGGCTGGCGAAGACCTCCTCGGCGGTGAACGACATCACCGGGGCCATGTCGAAAACCATCATGCGCAGGATCAGCCACAAGGCGGTCTGGCCGGAGCGGCGCTCCAGGCTCTGCTTGCCCGAGACGTACAAACGGTCCTTTAAGATATCGAGATAAAAAGCCGACAGGTCGGTCACGCACAGATTGTACAGGCCGTGGTAGACCCGGTGGAATTCGTAGCCGGCATAGGCCCGCTCGACGCTTGAACGGGTGCGGCCGGCCAGCTCCACGGCAAAGCGGTCCAGCGGCAGCATGTTTTCCGGCGCGACGGCGTCCTGCTCCGGATCGAAGTCGGCGAGGTTGCCCAGAATGAACCGGCAGGTGTTGCGGATGCGCCGGTACGCCTCGACCAGGCGCGACAAAATCTCTTCGGAGATGCGGATGTCGTCCTGGTAGTTCACGGCGGAAACCCACAGCCGCAGGATCTCCGCGCCGTATTTCCCGATGATCTCGCCCGGGGCCACGACGTTGCCCACGGACTTGCTCATCTTGCGGCCCTCGCCGTCGACCACGTAGCCGTGCGTGAGCACTTCCCTGTACGGGGCGATCCCTCGCGCGCCGACCGAGGCGAGCAGCGAACTGTGGAACCAGCCCCGGTGCTGGTCCGAACCCTCCAGATACATGTCGGCCGGATAGGCGAGTTCGGCGCGCTGCTCGCACACGGCGGCGTAACTCGTGCCCGAGTCGAACCAGACGTCCAAAATATCGTCTTCCTTGGTCCACTTGGATGCGCCGCAATGCGGGCAGGTCAACCCGGCCGGGACGACGTCCTCAAGCGCGGCCTCGAACCACCAGTCGCAGCCGGTGGGATGGGCCGCGAATTTGCCGGCGATCGCCGCCATCCAGGCGGAGTCGTTGTAGGCCTCGCCGCAGCCCTCGCACAAAAGCGCGACGATCGGCACGCCCCACATGCGCTGGCGCGAGATGCACCAGTCCGGGCGGCCCGCGACCATGTTGTGGATGCGCTCGCGGCCCCAGGCGGGAATCCAGGACACGTCGGACTCGATCGCGGCCAGGGCCTTCGCGCGCAGGCCGTTCGCCTCCATGGCGATGAACCACTGCGTGGTGGCCCGGAAAATCACCGGCTTCTTGCAGCGCCAGCAATGCGGATAGGAATGGCCGATTTTGCCTTTGGCGAGCAGCATGCCGCGCTCTTCGAGCTTGGCCACGACCCGGGGGTTGGCTTCGAACACGTCCAGGCCGGCGAAATGGCCGACCACGTCCAGATAACGGCCGCAGTCGTCCAGCGGCGAATACACGTCCAGGCCGTAGCGCAGGCCGGTCTCGTAGTCCTCGCGGCCGTGGCCCGGGGCGGTGTGCACCAGCCCCGTGCCCGCCTCGAGCGTCACGTAGTCGGCGAGCACGACCGGCGAGGCCCGGTCGTACAAGGGATGGCGGGCGATAAGGCCTTCGAGCGCCGCGCCCTTGACCTCGGCCATGACCTCGATCACCGCGTCTCCCATTGTGTCCTCGGTCAGGCCCATGGCCGCGACGAACCTGCCGTACAGGCTGTCGAAAAGCTCCTTGGCGACGACGAAAAAATCCCCTCCGGCCTTGACCAGCGCGTAATCGTACTCCGGATGCGCGGCCACGGCCATGTTGGCGGGCAGGGTCCAGGGCGTGGTCGTCCAGATGATCGCGTAGGTGCGCGCCGGATCGGCCAGGGGAAAAACGTCCTTGAGCTTTGGATCGGCGAGTGGAAATTTCACGTACACCGAGTCCGAGACGTGGTCGGCGTACTCCACCTCGGCCTCGGCCAGGGCGGTCTTGCACGAGATGCACCAGTGGATCGGCTTTTTGCCGCGCGTGAGCGACCCCGCAGCCGCGAACTTGGCCAGCTCCCCGGCCGTGGCCGCCTCGTAGGCCGGGTCCATGGTCAGGTACGGCTTGTCCCAGTCGCCGAACACCCCAAGACGCTTGAACTCCTTGCGCTGGATGTCCACGAACTTGGCGGCGTACTCGCGGCACAAACGGCGCACGGTCAAAACCGGCATCCCCTCTTTCTTGCCCCCCAGCATCTGCTCGACCTTAAGCTCGATGGGCAGGCCGTGGCAGTCCCAACCCGGCGCGTACGGGGCGCAAAAACCGGTCATGTTGCGGCGCTTGACGATCACGTCCTTGAGAATCTTGTTGAGCGCGTGCCCCATGTGCAGGTTGCCGTTGGCGTACGGCGGCCCGTCGTGCAAAACGTACCGGGGCCGGCCCGCGCTCGCCTCGACCATCAGACGGTAGGCGCCGAGCTCCTCCCAGAACGCAAGCAGCTCGGGCTCCTTCTGCCGGAGATTGGCCTTCATCGGAAAGGAAGTCTGAGGGAGCTGGAGAGTCTTTTTGTAATCGGACATAATGAAATCCTTTTGGGGAGAGCAGAGGGAGGAATCGGGGGGAAACCCCCTTTTGTGAACAAAAGGGGGTTTCCCCCGAGCCCCCCTTCCCCCAAAAAACTTTAGTAGTTATCCAATAAATAAATGATATTCGCCTTTTGTCTGTCCGGCCCCCCGTCGAGGGGGTCCGGGGGGATCATCCCCCCCGGTGGGGGTCCAGGGGGCAACGCCCCCTGGCCGCAGGAGGCATCTTATTTTTTTGTCAACTCCGTGGCCAGTCGCGCTGCGGCCACGGCGTCGCTTGCGCAGCCGTGGGCGCCGATGGAGTTGGCGAAGGCTTCGCTGACCACGGCGCCGCCGACAATGATTTTCGTGTTCGGGCATTGTGCGGCCGCGAGTTTGACGGTGTCGGCCATGCGCACCATGGTGGTGGTCATCAGGGCCGACAGGCCGATCAGGGCGGCGTTTTCGCGCCTGGCGGTTTCGACGATGGCGGCGGCCGGAACGTCTTTGCCCAGGTCGACGACGGTGAAGCCGTGGTTGCGCAGTATGAGGCAGACGATGTTTTTGCCGATATCGTGGATATCGCCTTCCACGGTGGCCATGACCGCCGTGGGGCCCGCGTTTTCCGTTTCCGAGGCGGCCAGCAGGGGTTTTAGCCGTTCAAAGCCGGCCTGCATGGTTTCGGCGCTTTGGAGCAGTTGGGGCAGGAAGTATTCCCGGCGTTCGTATTTGGCCCCGACGTCCATGATCGCCGGGATGAGTTCGGCATCGAGGATTTCGCGGGCGGTTTTGCCTGAGGAGAGCGCCGCGTCCAGCAGGGCGGGCAGGCGTTCGGCGCGGCCGAGCACCACGGCGTTAAACAGGGTGGCGGCCTCGGCGGTAATTGGGGAACCGGCCGAACCGGGAACTCCCATGGACGCGGCCGAACCGGCCGAACCGGCGTCGCCCGGTTTCCAGGCTGCGTAGCCGTCGATGAAGGCGCGCGCCTGGGGATCGCGGCCGGTCAGGACCAGGCCCGCGGCCTGGGCCTCGCGCAGGCGCGCCGAGCCCGGGTTGGAGATATGGGCGGCCAGGCCCGCGCAGAGGCACATGGACAGGAAGCCGGCGTTGAGCAGATCTCTGGCCGGCAGGCCAAAGGAGATGTTGGACAGGCCGAGCACGGTCGGCAGGCCCCATTTTTCGCGGCAATGTCGGATGGTTTCAAGGCATTGGCGCGCGGCCTCGGGCCGCGAGGACACGGTCAGGGCCAGGACGTCGGCCATGATCAGGCGTCGTGGAATACCGAGCGACTCGGCTTTTACGAGCAGGGCTTCGATGGCTTTGATGCGGTCGGCGGCCGATTCCGGCAGGGTCTTGCCGCGCAGGGGCAAAAGGATGAACGGCGCGCCGAAGCGGGCGCACAGGGGGCCGAGCGTTTCCATGCGGCCGGGTTCGCCGCTGACGGAATTGACCAGCGGCGAGCCGGGGTAGACCCACAGGGCTTGCTCGATGGCGGCGGCGTCGGCCGAATCCAGGCACAGTGGGGTTTCGAAGCGGGCGGCCACGCGCATGGCGATGTCGGGCAGAAGCGCGGTTTCGTCGACCATGGGCGCGCCCACGTTCACGTCCAGCACGCGCGCGCCCATGTGGATTTGTTCCTCGGCCAGGCGCAGCGCCTCGGCGGGGTTTCCGGCCTGCAGCGCGGCGGTCAGGGCTTTTTTGCCGGTCGGGTTGATGCGCTCGCCGATGAGCACGGCCGGGAAATCCGGGCCGATGGGCACGGCGCGCGCGCGCGAGGTGAGCACGATTCTCGGGCGCGCGTCTCCGGCCGGGCGTTGCCAGGTTTTGCCGCGCAGGCGTCCGGCCAAGGCCTCGATATGCGCCGGGGTGGTGCCGCAGCAGCCGCTGACGGCCTTGGCGCCGAGAGCGGCGAAGGCGCTCGCGGCCTCGGCGAAGGCGTCCGGCCCCATGGGGAAGACGGTGCGGCCGTCTTGCAGGACCGGGATGCCGGCGTTGGGTTTGACCAGAAAGGGCAGTCCGGCGACCGGCAGCCAGGCGCGCACCACGGCCTCCATCTCGGCCGGGCCCGTGCCGCAGTTGACTCCGATCAGGTCCACGCCCATGTTGGCCATGGTTTCGAAAAAGACCTCCGGCGGCGTGCCGGTCAGGCTGGTGGCGGACTCAAACGTCATGGACACGGCCACGGGCAATCCCGGAGCGGCCTCGCGCGCGGCCAGGACCACGGCCCTGGCCTCGGCCAGGTCGAAATGGGTTTCGGCGACGATCAGGTCCGCGCCGCCTTCGGCCAGGCCTTCGATCTGTTCCCGGAAGGCGCCGGCGAGTTCCCTCAGGCTCACGTCGCCAAGCGGCGCGGCGAAGCGGCCGGTCGGGCCGACGCTGCCGGCGACGAAGGCTGCGTCTCCCGCGGCCGCGCGGGCGAGTGTCGCCATGCGCCGGTTGAATTCGCGCGCGGGTTCGGCCTTGGGCAGTTTGTAGCGGGTCGCCCCGAAGGTGTTGGTGGTGACCACCCGGGCTCCGGCCGCGAGGTATTGGCGGGTGAAGTCTTTGATCGCCTCGGGGTGGGCGGCGCCGTATTCCTCGGGCGTTTGACCGGGCGGCAGGCCCCGAGCCTGGAGCAGGGTGCCCATGGCGCCGTCGAAGAGAAGAATTTCGTCGCTTTCAAGCGCGTCGCGGAATCGTTGCACAAGGTCTCCGAAAAGGGGGGTGTGTAAAATTGGATGCAATACTGAAAATCATTGAAAAGGACAAACAAAAACTCTATAGTCAGTATTTGCGGCTGTTCCCGCCATTAAGGCGGGGCCGCGCCGGAGCGGACCGACGTGAAGCATGCGACCGTGGGCGGTGAAGCCCCCAAGAAACCCAAAGCCCCCAGGGGGCCGCGCAAGCCCGCCGAATTGGACGAACGGGCCGAATTGGCAGGCGAGGCCATGCCGGGCGATGAGCCGGAACTTCTCGAACCCGAGGATTCTCTCGACGCCTCCGAGCAGGACGAGACCGAGGAGCCGATCGAGCCGATCGAGCCGGGCGCGTTCCGGTTGCCGGCCGTGCCCGCCGGGTCGCGCCAGCTTGCGCCCTACGATCCGTTGCAGCTTTATATCCGCGAGATCAGCCGGTTCCCCATGCTGGTTCCGGAGGAAGAGTTCGAACTGGCCCGCCTTGTCCGGGAAAACAAGGACGACCGGGCCGCCTTCAGGCTGGTGTCCTCGCACCTGCGGCTGGTGGTCAGGATCGCCATGGACTTCCAGCGGCGCTGGATGCAAAATGTCCTGGACCTGATCCAGGAAGGCAACGTAGGGCTGATGCGGGCGGTGCAGAAATTCGATCCGGAAAAGGGCATCAAGTTTTCCTATTACGCCGCCTACTGGATCAAGGCGTACATCCTCAAGTACATCATGGACAACTGGAGGATGGTCAAGATAGGCACCACCCAGGCCCAGCGCAAGCTGTTCTACAATCTGAACAAGGAGCGCCAGCGCCTGACCGCGCAAGGGTACGACCCTTCGACGCGCAACCTCTCCGAAAGCCTCAATGTCAGCGAGGCCGACGTGCTGGAGATGGACCAGCGGCTCTCCGGCGCCGACTTGTCGCTGGACATGACCATGGGCGAGGATTCCGGGGTGACCCGTCTGGATTTCATTCCGGCCCTCGGGCCGGGCATCGAGGACATGCTGGCCCAAAACGAGATCGTCTCGCATCTTGAGAAGCATATCCAGGGCATTATCCCGGAGCTCAACGACAAGGAACTCGAACTCCTGGAAAAAAGGCTGTTATCCGACTCGCCGGCGACCCTGCGCGAGATCGGCGACAAATACGGAATAACCCGGGAACGCGTACGGCAGATCGAGGCGCGCCTTTTGGACAAGCTCAGGGAGCGCCTCACCGACAAAATCGCCGACTTCTCCCCGGACTGGATACGAGCAGATGAATAAACACGCGTTGACCAGAGTGTTCGCGGCCGCGGCGATCGTCCTTACGGTGTTCGCCGGCGCCTGCGCCGGCAAGCAAAAGGGCCTCGACTTCGCGGCCAGGGACTTGCCGCGCGAATCCCAGGCGGACTATTATTTCCTGATCTACCAGGATCTCCTGCGGTCCGGGAACACCGACGCGGCCCTGCCGGTCCTGGAAAAGCTCCTCGAACTGCGGCCCGAGCCCGAAATTTATCTCGATCTGGCCAACGGCTACTGGAACCGCGGCAACCCGGCCAAGGCCAGGGAAGTGCTGGGCGAGGGCATCCGCAAGTATCCGGCCGACCAACGCCTGAGCTTTTATCTGGCCTATTCCTACCTGTCCCAGAAGCAAAGCGACGAAGCCGTCAAGGTGCTGCGCGAGTTCGCCGCGGCCAACCCGAACGATCCGGCCGGCCGCCAGGAGCTCGCGGGCGTGCTGATCGAGGCCAAGCGCTACGACGAAGCGCTGGACATCTTGAATGCGGTCCCGAAAAACCAGCTCACGCCGCAGCTTTTATACTACCAGTCGCGGGTGTATTCCGGCCAGGGCAAGAACAAAAAAGCCATCGAGGCGCTCAAGGCCGCGCTCAAGGAAGATCCGGACCTGCTGGCCGCCTGGGCGGAATTGGCCTATCTCTACGAGGTCGAAAAGGATTACGTCGCGGCCGAAGAGACCTACAAGCGCATCATCGAACAGGGCGAACAAAACCGCGAGATCTGGCTGCGCCTGATCCGGCTGGACTTAAAGCTCAATAATCCCGCCAAGGCCCTGGCCGTGCTCAAGCAGGCGCCCAAGGACGACCTCTTCGCTTTGGGGGCGGCCTCCGTGTTCATGGAAGAAGGCTTCTTCGACGCGGCCAAGACCCTTTTGACGCCGCTGGAAAAATCGGGGGACGTCACGCCCGACGCGGCCTTCTACCTGGCCATCCTGGCCTACGGCGGCGACCACGACCTGGCCAAGGCCAAACGCTACCTGGAAATGGTCCCGGACACCCATCCGAGCTACGATAAGGCCCTGAGCTTCCGCGCCCAGGTCGCCCTGGAGATGAACCGGCCCGACGAGGCCCTGGACCTGGTCGCGCAAGGCAAGCAGCGCTATCCGGACAAGGTCGACTTCTGGCTGCTGGAAGCGGCCGTCCGCGACCAGCAAGGCGACCCGGCCAAGGCGGTGGACGTGCTTACGCAGGCCGCCGCCAAATGGCCGGACGAAGCCGAGATCCTCTACCGCCTGGGCGTGGCCCTGGAGCGGGCGGGCAGGCGCGGGCAGGCGCTTGAGGCCATGGAAAAAACCCTGGCCCTGGACAAGGACAACGCCGACGCCCAGAATTTCCTGGGCTACACGCTGGCCGAAGAGGGCCGGAGCCTGGACCGGGCGCTGACCCTGGTGCAAAGCGCCCTCAAGCAAAATCCCAACAACAGTTTCTACATCGATTCCCTGGCCTGGGTCTATTTCAAGATGGGCAAAAAGGACAAGGCCTGGGAGGAAATACGCAAGGCCGCGACCCTGGGGCCGCCCGATCCGACCATCTGGGACCATTACGGCGACATCGCCAGGGCCATGGGCGACAAGCGCGAGGCGGCCAAGGGCTACCGCAAGGCCATGGAACTCGATACGACGGGCGCCGCCAAATACAAGGACAAGCTCAACTCGCTATGACGGACAGCGCCGCGATCACCCTCCGGCCACGCCTGGCCGCGCTCGCCCTGGCCGCGATGTTCATCCTTTGCGGCTGCGCCGCCAAGACCCCGACCGGAACCGAAAACGAGGCCCGAGCGGCCTGGACGCAATTTCGCGCCCAGACCGGCGCCCCGGCCAAACCGTTCTCGGTCCAGACCAGCCTGAATTTCTCCGCGCCGGGCCACAGCCACCGGGCGCTGCTCAAACTCTGGGGAGAACCGGACGGCCCCCTGCGCCTGGATTTCGCAACCGGCATGGGCCAGATCTTTTCCATGTGGCGCGAAGACGCCTCCGGCTGGCTGGCCTACTATCCCATGTCCAACGCCGCCTACACCCATCCCGACACCCGCAAGGGCGCCGCCGTGCTCGGCGTGCCGCTGCCGCTGTCGCTGCGCGAACTGGGGGCCGTGATCTGCGGCCACTTCAGCGAGCTCGTTTCCGGGCAGTATCAATCGGTCAAGGCCAAGCCCGGCGGCCTGGAGTACGCGCTCAAAGGCGATCCGAGACTGTCCTCGCTCACGCTGGACCCGGCCGGCCGGCCGGTGGCGCTTGCCGGCAAGGGCGCCGAACCCTGGCGCGTGGAATTCTCCGACTACCAAGACAGCGGCGGCCGCGAACTGCCGCAAACGATCGTCGTCACCAGCGCGGGCGGCGTCAAAGGCGTCCTGCGCATCAAAAAATTCGAGCTGCGCGGCGAACCCTGGCCCCAAAGCGCGCTGGAGCTGCCCCTGCCCGAGTACACCGACACCTATGCCCTGGACCGCATGACCGGCTTCAAACGGCCGGACGTCTCCGGCGGGCGGGAGTAGCCCGAGGGGAAGGCCCCGGCGGGAAGACCGGGGTGGTGAAGAAAGCCTCCGGCGGCCAAGGGGGCAAGCCCCCTTGGAACCCGTTTCCGATATTTTTCCGGCGGGGTGAAGGGACGCGGCCCCCCGGAAAGAAAACAGCGGTTTCGTCTTTGGCGCAACCGCCGATGCGGCGGCGGCCGTCCACCGCTTAGACCAACCGGGAGTTGTGTTATGGCCACCATCGTTATCGGCGCGGACCACGGCGGCGTGGAACTCAAAAAAATCCTGGCCGCGCATCTGAGCGCCAAGGGATATGAAATCGTGGACCTGGGCACGGACTCGGGCGCCAGTTGCGATTATCCGGTTTACGCCTTCAAGGTCTGCGACGAGGTTTTGGCGCGGGGCTGCCCGGGCATCCTCATCTGCGGCTCCGGGATCGGCATGTCCATGGCCGCCAACCGGGTGCGCGGCATCCGCGCCGCCCTGTGCACCAGCGAATTCCACGCCCTCAAAAGCCGGGAGCACAACGACGCCAATGTCTTGTGCCTGGGCGAACGCATCACCGGCGCCGGGCACGCCACGAGCATCGCCGACACCTTCCTGGCCACCGAATTCGAAGGCGGCCGCCACCAGCGCCGGGTGGATCTGTTCGACGAGCGATAAAGCCAACCGGGGGGAACCCCTTTCTTCTAAAAATTTTCTTCTTTGAATATGAGGGGTTGCCCTGACAGTGTTCCCGAAACAATATTTCCCGGGCGCTGCCCGGTGAAAGTTTTTTGGGGAAAGGGGTTTTCCCCCTGATTCTCTTCTCCGCCTTACCGGCTCACCCACATCACCGCTCCGGCGAGGTTGTGGAAGATGTCGTTTGAGACCGCGCCGAAGAAGGCTTTTGGGGCCGCGCCCTTGTCTTTGTCCCCGCTTTTGCCGATTCCGGTGCGCCCGAGGGCCACGGCGGCGTACCTGCCCGACTCGGCTTCGGCCAGGATGGCCGCCGGGACGCCGGCGGCGACAACGGTCTTGGTCCGGATGCGGTCAAAGGGAAAACCCGCCTTGGCGATCAGTTCGCGGCATTCGTCGAAGAATTCCGGTCCGGGCGCGGCCGATTTGGGGCCGGCGACGTGAAAAAGGACGATGTCGTGGCCCGGTCCCCGCGACAGGATGAAACCGGCGTGGTCGGCGATGCGCAGGGAGGGTTCGGAGCCGTCCACGGCGACAAGGACGTTTTTGCGTCCGAACTTGGGCAGGCGGCAGATCCATAGCGGGAAGGGGAAGGCGCCGCGCAGCAGGTCGAGGGACAGGCTGTGGTCGAGCAGGTCGCGCAGCGTGTCGTAGCCGCGTTGGCCCAGGACCACGGCGTCGTACAGGCCGGCTTCGCCTTCGTGCAGGATGATTTTATTCCTGGAAAAACCGCCAAAGACGAGTTTTGTGTGCAGCCGGCTTTTGTCGAAGCCGCCCGCGAGGAGCATTTTTTCGGCCGCCTCAAGGGCCGCGCGGCCTTTTTCCTCGATGTCCCTGGCGCGGCCGTCGCGGCGGGCGATGCTTTCGTAGTTCATTTCCTCGGGCCAGACGGCGGCGGCCCCGGCGGCGATATGCAGCAGGGTCAGGCGCAGGGTGTCCTTGGCGGTGAAAAATCGCGTCAGGAAGTTCAGCCCGTAAAACATGCGCGGATCGTCGCTGATCGTGACCAGGAGATGTTTTTCCATGGTTCGCCCCTTGAGCCTTTTTTATCGCCGCCGGGGTGTGCGGTCAACCGGGGGAGCCGGGGGAACCGGGACACCGGGGGCGCGCGGAATCGATGCGTTGCGGGCGCGCGTCCGGGCGCGTTGCATATTTCTTGTTTCGCCGGTACGTTGCGGGGCTTGGCGAGAGCGGCCAAAGTCCACGCGGGGGGGGCGCCATGCGTCGCATCTTGAGTTTGCGGTTTCGCATTTACTTTTTGCTCGCAACGCTGACCCTGGCCACGCTCTGCGGCGGGGCGATCACCCTGTGGTACGCCGCCAGGATGGAGACGCTGTTCGGGGCCATGATCGACAAGGGCCTTGCGGCCGTGAGCGTGGCCTCGGAACTGGAAATATCGTTTGCTTCCCAAAAGGGTTTCGTCACCGCCTTTTTCCTCGACGGCGACCCCAAATGGCTGGACCTGCTGGCCAAGAATCAAGAGAAGTTCGAGCACGACATCATCGAGGCCAAGGCCCGCTCCACCTCGCTTGAGGCCTCGCGCATCCTGTCGCGCATCGAATCGAACTACCTGCGCTACGTCCAGTCCAGGGACAACGTCATCGAACTCTATCAGTCGGGCGAGCGGGAGGTGGGCCGCAAGCTGCACATCGAAGCCCGGTCCCAGTACGACGCCATCCTGGACCAGTGCGGCGAATACCGCTCCATGCACCAGCGCGACGTGGAGGACGCCGAACGAGCCAGTCTCGACCAGGTGCGCATGATGAGCGCGGTGGCGCTGACGCTGATGCCGGTGGTTTTGGCGCTGGCCGTGTTCCTGGCGATCGTCCTGAGCCGCCAGGTGCTCGGGCCGATCCGGCGCATGGCGCTTGACGGCGAAGACGGCAAGGGCCTGTTCCCCAATGAAGTCGCAGCCTTGCATGATCGCATCCAGTACCTGGTTGAGCACGTCGGCCAGGCCAGGATCAAGCTGAAAAAAAGCCAGGAGCACCTGATCCAGACCGAAAAGATGGCCCTGGTCGGCAAGATGGCCGCGGGCGTGGCCCATTCCATCCGCAACCCGCTGACCTCGGTCAAGATGCGGCTGTTCTCGCTGCAACGCTCCCTGGCTCTCAACGGCCTGCAGGAAGAGGACTTCACCGTCATCTCCGAGGAAATCCGCAACCTCGACACCATCATCCAGAATTTTCTGGAGTTTTCCCGGCCGCCCAAGCTCAAAAAGCAGCGGGCGAGTCCCTCGGACGCGGTCGACCAGGCCCTGCTCCTGCTCTCCCACCGTCTGGAGGCGGCCCGCATCGAAGTGGAAATCAGCCGCCAGGAGCGGCTGGCCGGCATCCTGATCGATCCGGAACAGATCAAGGAAGTGCTGGTCAATCTCGTGGTCAACGCCATCGAGGCCATGCCCGGCGGCGGGCGGATCAGCATCCAGGAGGAGAGCGGTTTCATCGAGCCGCTTGGCCGGGTGGCGGTCATCCGGGTGGACGACTCCGGCGGCGGCGTCGCCGAGGATCTGCGCGAGACAGTATTTTTGCCGTTTTATTCCGCCAAGGAGGAGGGGACCGGGCTTGGCCTGTCCATCGCCCGGCGCATCGTCGAGGAGCACGGGGGCAATCTGAGTCTGACCCAGGCCAAGGGCGGGGGCGCGCGCTTCACCATCACCCTGCCTTTCGACAAGGACGCCCAGGGAGGGGCCAGATGGCAAGAATTCTGATCGTGGACGACGAGGCCGGGCTGCGCCAAAGTTTCGCCCGGCTGCTCCGCCAGGAGGGCCACGAAGTGACGGACGCGGCCTCGGGCGAGGAGGCGCTTGCGCGCGTCGCCGAACGGGTTCCCGAACTGGCGGTCATGGACGTGCGCATGCCCGGAGCCTCGGGCATCGAGATCCTCAAGCGGCTGCGCGTTCTCGCCCCCGGCCTGCCGGTGATCATCATGACCGCTTACGGGGCCACGGAAACGGCCATCGAGGCGGTGAACCAGGGGGCGTTCGACTACGTCCTCAAGCCCTTCGAGATTCCCCACATGCTGCGCCTGATCGAGCAGGCCCTGGCGGCCGGCCGGGCCGGAGCGGCCCCGCAAAGCGAAGCGGAACATGCGGTCCCCGGGGCGCTGGTCGGCCAAAGCCAGGCCATGCAGGAGGTCTACAAGATGATCGGCCGGGTGGCGGGAACCTCCGCCACCGTGCTCATCCGGGGCGAATCCGGCACGGGCAAGGAACTGGTGGCCAGGGCCGTCCACGCCTATTCGCGGCGCAGCGCCAAGCCGTTTCTGGTCATCAACTGCGTGGCCATTCCGGAGACGCTGCTTGAGAGCGAACTGTTCGGCCACGAGAAAGGGGCCTTCACCGGAGCCGGCGCGCGCCGGGCCGGGCGCATCGAACTGGCCGCCGGGGGGACGATTTTTTTGGACGAAATCGGCGACATGCCGCTTTCCATCCAGGCCAAGATGCTCAGGCTCCTGGAGGAAAAAAGCATCGAACGCCTGGGCGGCGGCAAGCCGCTGCCGGTCGACGCGCGCATCCTGGCGGCCACCAACCGCGATCTGGAAACGGCCATCGCCGGCGGGACATTCCGCGAGGACCTGTTTTACCGGCTCAAGGTCGTGACCATCAATCTGCCGCCGCTTCGCGAGCGCGCGGGGGACATCCCGATTCTGGCCGAGCATTTTCTGGCTCGCCACGCCCGCGAACTGGGGGTCCCAAGCCCGGGCCTGCTGGATTCGGGCCTACGCCTGCTTGGGGAATACGCCTGGCCAGGCAATGTCCGCGAGCTGGCCAACGTGGTGCAAAAGGCGCTGATTTTCGGCCGGGGCGTACCCATCGGCGCGGACCAGATCGGCCGGGCCCTGGCCGGCGCCCAAACCGGGGGCGCGGCCGGGGGAGCAATCGGCAACGTCCAGGCCGTGGAAGACGCGGTGCGCGAATACGTCCGCCAGGCGCTTTTGGCCGAGGACACGACCGGCGTGTTCCACCGGCTCACCGACCGCTTCGACGGCCTGATCGTGGCCGAGGCCCTGACCATCTGCGGCGGCAACCGCAGCCGGGCGGCCAAGCTGCTCGGCATCTCCAGACCCAACCTGCTGGCCAAGATGGACAAGCTCGGGCTTAGCGTGCGCCAGAGCGTGAAGCTGGAAGGGAGTTGACCGGGGCAGACCGGGCCTGCCCCGGGGATTTTGTCGAACGCACGGGAGGACGCCACGGGGAAGGCTTATGAGGCGGCGGTGGGGCCGGACACGGCGACGCGCATCGTCAAGGCCGGGAGCAATTACACCTTACGTCGCCATTTCATGCCTTGCCGCGCGCACCAAGAATGCGGACCGCGACAATCCGCGCCCCTTTGCTGTTCGATCAATCTCCTCCAGCGTTCCCGCCGGCATCGTGATGTTCACGCGGACCGTCCTTAAGTCCATAAACCCCAAGTCTATTTTGGCGAGAGCCCAAACGGCGTCGTGATAAACCGGGTCGTCCTTGTACGCCTCAAGGCTCGACGCGACAGGTTTCTCGGTCGCATCTTCCAGAATCAATTCAACGGCGTCCTGGATGTTGCCCATGGCCTCTTCGAGCGTGTCGCCAGCGGTGTTGCAGCCAGGAATGTCCGGGAGCGTGACTCCATAGGCCTTGCCACTCTCAATGAAAATTGCAGCCGGAAAATACATGCCGCCCCTCCTATTTCAGATGTGTGTCCTTTTTCAAAATCTTGTTGACCAGGCCAACCCCCAAGTCCTTCTTGGGGTGCGGAACGACGGTTGTGCGACCGTCCGGATGGCGCAGTTTGTGGTGGCTGCCACGAATGCTCACCACCTCGAATCCGGCCTCTTTGAGCACTTCAAGGAGCTCCGCGCTGTTCATGATCCGCACAATACACATTCGAGACCCCTGCACGGCAAAACAGCATAATTTGTCTTTCAACTTGCTGTAATTTATGTTAATTTATCTCCATCTTCAACGATGGAGGCGGTCATGAACGAGCGCAAGAAGATTCCCGGCGTTGCC
>JADFXV010000018.1 GCA_015233395.1 Desulfovibrionaceae bacterium | reverse complement strand
CCCCCCGGCCGGCCGCCGGTTCGGCCCCAGGTTCACCTCCCGGTTCGCCTGGTCGCGCGCGCTCCGGGCCGTCTTTCTCGCCCTTTGCCGGAAGCAGCCACGGCGGCGCTTTTTCATCCAGCGCCAGCAGGCGCGGCGCGGCCAGCGGCGCTTCCCCGCCCGGCCATGGCGGCGGTTTCGGCGGGCCTTCGTTAGGCCATGGCGGCGGCGCAGGCGGCCGGTCGTTCGAGCATGGCGGCGGCGTAGGCGGCGGCGGACATCACCGGTAATCCGGGCCCCTTGGCCCGTTGGGAGGATATCATGCACGGTTTTATCGCCTCACTCGCCTCGCGCTCCACGTCCGGCCGGTTGCTCCCGGCGTGCCTGGCCTGCCTGGCTCTTTTGACCGGCGTTAGCGCCGAAACGGCCGGAGCGGCCACGCTCCGGCAAAAGACCTTCGACACGCCCCAAGCGGCGGTCGAGGCCCTGGCGGCAACCTTGCGCAGCGACAACCACTCGGAATTGATAGCAATTCTGGGAGACACGCGCCTGACTCCACGCGCGCAAGAGGAAGATCGCGCCGACGTCGAGGCCTTTCTGAAGGCGTACGACGCCAAACAAACGCTCGACCTGTCGCGGCCGGGGCGCGCCATGCTGACCGTGGGCGAGGACAACTGGACGTTCCCGGCGCCGCTTGTGCAGCAAGGCCAGACCTGGCGTTTCGACACCCAGGCGGGAATACGGGAGATCTTCAATCGCCGCATCGGCGGCAACGAGCTGCTGACGATCGAGACTCTGAAAGCCTTTGTCGCCGCGCAGCGGGAATACGCGTCCACGCACCCCAAGGACGGAGGCGCGCGGCAATTCGCCTGCCGGTTCTTCAGCGCCAAGGACAAGAAAAACGGCCTCTATTGGCCGGCCCCGGAGGGCGCGCAGGACAGTCCGGGCGGGCCGAAGCTCGCCCGGGCGGCCAAGGAGGAATGCCTGGCGCAAGGCGTCAAGCCGGTCGCCTTCAACGGCTACTATTTCAAAATCCTCACCCGCCAGGGCAAACACGCGCCAGGCGGAAGCTACGACTACCTCGCCGGCGGCGAAATGGTCCTGGGCTTCGCCTGCGTCGCCTATCCCGAAAAATTCGGCGACACCGGCATCATGACCTTTGTCGTGAACCAGGACGGCGAGGTGCGCCAGAAAAACCTGGGCAAAAAAACCGAAGCCGCGGCCAAAGCCATGACCGCCTACGACCCGGACGCAACCTGGACCAAAGCCGAATGAACCGTGGCCCGGAGGGGCTGGCGAAATAGTGGGATTTTTAACGCCTCCGGCGGCCAAAGGGCCGTGCCCTTTGGAATCCCGCATAATTTGAGCCGTATTGCGGGTCTGGCCTGGCGGCGAATGGATTGTGCGCGAAGCTCCCAGGTTTTGCCCTTCAAAAGGCTGACGCGATCGGGCTTGAAAGCGGCCCCCCCTCCTCCCCAAAAAACACTTGCCCTCCACGGGCGATTGGTTTAGTTATCCCTGTTTCCCAAATCCACACGCCCCCAGACCTTGGGTCCGCGTAAGCGGCCCGGCGGGGCGGAGGCCAACCCAAGGAGAGTCTATGCCTTACGTCACCATGAAACAGATGCTGGAGACCGGCGTGCATTTCGGTCACCAGACCCGCCGCTGGAACCCCAAAATGCGCCCTTACATCTTCGGGGCCCGCAACGGCATCCACATCATCGACTTGCAGCAGACGGTCAAACTCTACCAGAAAGCCCACAACTTCATCGTCGAGACCGTGGCCGCCGGCGGCAAGATCATCTTCGTCGGCACCAAGCGCCAGGCCCAGGACTCGGTCAAGAAAGAGGCCGAGCGCGCCGGACAGCCTTGCGTCACCCACCGCTGGATGGGCGGCATGCTGACCAACTTCAACACCATCAAAAAGAGCATCGAGCGGCTCAAGACCCTGGAACGCATGTTCGAGGACGGCTCGATCAACCGCTTTCCCAAGAAAGAAATCCTGATGATGAGCCGCGAAGTCGGCAAGCTCAACATGGCCCTCGGCGGCATCAAGGACATGGACGGCCTGCCCGCCGCCGCCTTCATCATCGACCCCAAGCGCGAGGAAATCGCGGTCCAGGAATGCCGCAAGCTCGGCATCCCGGTCGTGGCCGTGGTGGACACCAACTGCGACCCGGACATCATCGACTACATCATCCCGGGCAACGACGACGCCATCCGGGCCATCAAGCTCTTCGTCGGCTCGATCGCCGAGGCCTGCCTGGAAGGCTCGGCCTCGCGCAAGGACGAACGCGCCGAAATCCAAAAGGCTAAGGCCGAGCCCGAGCCCGAGCAGGAAGAAAAGCCCGAACCCGCCGCCGCCGACGAAACCGCTGGCGAAGAAACTTCGGAGGTGTAGCCCAATGACCCAGATTTCCGCCACTCTCGTCAAAGACCTGCGCGACAAAACCGGCGCGGGCATGATGGATTGCAAAAAAGCGCTCGAAGCCTGCGGAGGCGACACCGACAAAGCCATCTCCTGGATGCGCGAAAAAGGCATGGCCAAAGCCGCGAAAAAAGCCGGCCGCGCCACCTCCGAGGGACTGATCGGCTCCTATATCCACTCCAACGGCAAAATCGGCGTGATGGTCGAAATCATGTGCGAAACCGACTTCGTGGCCCGCTCCGACAAGTTCAAGGAATTCGCCAAGAACGTGGCCATGCAGATCGCCGCCGCCAACCCCCTGTGCGTCAGCGCCGACCAGATCCCTGCCGATATCCTGGAAAAGGAACGCGAAATCTACAAAAATCAGACCCTGGCCGAAGGCAAGCCGGCCGCCATCGTCGATAAAATCGTCGACGGACGCGTCAAGAAATACCAGAAAGAAGTCTGCCTGCTCGAACAAGGCTTCATCCGCGACGACAAACTGTCCATCCAAGACCTGCTCACCGAACTGATCGCGGTGCTCGGCGAAAATATCCAAATCGGACGGTTCACCCGCCTGGCCCTGGGCGAAGGGGCCTAAATCGCAAACCAAAACGGGCCGCACGGCCCGTTTTTTTTGGCCTAAAACCCACGGGGCCGCGCCCCGAACCCCGACCAGGGGCTCCGCCCCTGGACCCCGCCGGGGGGCATGATGCCCCCCGGACCCCCGCGTCAGGGGCGCGGCCGTGTCCCCTGACGCGGGGGTCCGGGGGCGATCATCGCCCCCGGTGGGGGTCCAGGGGGCAAAGCCCCCTGGTCGTCCCTCTGTCAAGGAGACTTCCTATGGACAAATTGCGGTATTCGCGGGTACTTTTGAAGCTCAGCGGCGAGGCTTTGGCCGGGGAGCGCAAGACCGGTCTCGATCCGGAGACCACCGGCGCTTTTTGCCGCGAGATCGTAAACGCCGCGGCCATGGGTTTGCAGGTGGCCTTGGTCATCGGCGGCGGCAATATTTTTCGCGGTTTGTCTTCGTCGGCCCAGGGCATGGATCGCGCCTCGGCCGATTACATGGGCATGCTGGCCACGGTGATCAACGCGCTCGCGGTGCAGGACGCCCTGGAGAAGCAGGGTTTGGCCACCCGGGTGATGAGCGCCATTCCCATGCAGCAGGTGTGCGAGCCGTACATCCGCCGCAGGGCGCTCAGGCATCTGGACAAGGGCCGGGTGGTGATTTGCGCCGCCGGCACGGGCAACCCGTATTTCACGACCGACACGGCGGCGGCGCTGAGGGCCATGGAGCTTCGTTGCCAGGCGATCCTCAAGGCCACCAAGGTGTCCGGGGTGTACGACAAGGACCCG
Source organism: Desulfovibrionaceae bacterium (assembly GCA_015233395.1). Taxonomy (GTDB): domain Bacteria; phylum Desulfobacterota; class Desulfovibrionia; order Desulfovibrionales; family Desulfovibrionaceae; genus JADFXV01. The sequence goes on along the minus strand of JADFXV010000018.1, from coordinate 40,514 downwards.
GTCGCGCACGCGGACGCGGTGATGTTCAAGGAACTGAGTTACATGGACGTGCTGGAGAAGCAGCTTCGGGTCATGGATTCCACGGCCGTCACCCTGGCCATGGACAACGCCATGCCCATCATCGTCTTCAACATGTTCGAGCCGGGCAATTTGCGTTTGGCCGTGACCGGTCAAAACGTCGGTTCCATCGTTCGCGGCTGACCGGTTGGCCGGTTGGCCGGTTGACCGAGAGGGCGGTTGGGCGGTAGAGCCGTATCACCTCACATCCGGAGGACGAAGATCATGCGCGAGGAACTCAAAGAATACAAAGACCGCATGGACAAGGCGCTGGCCAATCTGGACAAGGAATTCACCAGGTTGCGCACCGGCCGGGCCTCGTCGACGCTGCTCGACGGGGTCAAGGTCGACTATTACGGCACGCCCACGCCGATCGCCCAGATCGCCTCGGTGTCCACGCCCGACAGCCGGACCATCACCATCCAGCCGTGGGACCGGGCCGCTTTTTCCCTGATCGAGAAGGCCATTCAAAAGTCGGATCTGGGGCTTAATCCGGTCAACGACGGCAAGATCATCCGCATCGTCATTCCGCCGCTGACCGAGGACCGCCGCAAGGATCTGGTCAAGGTGGCCAAGAAGTACGCCGAGGAGTCCAAGGTGGCCTTGCGCAACATCCGGCGCGACGCCAACGAGGCCTTCAAGAAGCAGAAAAGCGACAAGAAGATTTCCGAGGACGACCAGCAGCGCCTGGAGGCCGACGTCCAGAAGCTGACCGACGAGTACGTGGCCAAGACGGACAAAGTCTTAGCGGCCAAGGACAAGGAAATCATGGAGATTTAGTCCTGGACGCCAACGATTCGCAGCACCTTCCCCGGCACGTGGCCGTCATCATGGACGGCAACGGCCGCTGGGCCAAGGCCAGGGGCCTGGCTCGCGGCGAGGGTCACCGGGCCGGCACCGAGGCGGCCAAGGCCATCGTCACCCGTTGCCGCGAGCTCGGCATCGGCCATCTGACGCTGTACACCTTTTCCAAGGAAAACTGGGGCCGGCCCAAGGACGAGATCAGCTTCCTGTTCGACCTTTTGATCCGTTTCCTCGGGCAGGAGCTCAAAAGCCTGCTCGACCAGTCGATCCAGCTGCGGATTTTGGGCGAGGCCTCGGATCTGCCTTTCGCCGTGCGCAAGGTTCTAAGCCATGTCGCCAAGAAGACCGCGCATTGCAGCGGCATGATTTTGAATCTGGCGCTCAATTATTCCGGCCGCTCCGAGATCGTGCGCGCCGCCCGGGAGATGATCCGCCAGGGGATCAAGCCCGACGAGATCGACGAGGAGCGCTTTTCGGATTTCCTGTACACGGCCGGCCAGCCCGACCCGGACTTCATCATCCGCACCAGCGGCGAGATCCGCCTGAGCAACTACCTGCTCTACCAGGCCGCCTATTCCGAGCTCTACTTCACCCCCGTCCCCTGGCCCGATTTTTCCCCGGACGAGCTGGATAAAGCCTTGGCGGAGTATGCCGCCAGACAGCGGCGGTTCGGGCTGACTGGGGAGCAGGTCCTCAGTCCCGAGTAATCAAAGCTGCCGGCGGCCAAGGGCTTCGCCCTTTGGAATCCCACTCCTCACTCGGACCATTCTTCTTGACTTTTCCATGTGTAGTATTACTTTCCTCCTTTAGTAATACCAACATGGAGAAACCCCATGCACACCCTCACCAGCAAGATCACCTCCAAGGGCCAGGTCACCATCCCCAAGGAAGTCCGCGAGAGCATGGGGCTTAAGCCTTCGGACTCGGTCGGGTTCGTGATTCTGGAAGGCGGCAAGGCGCTCATCACCACCCGCAACCGGCCGCTTTCGGAATTCATCGGCTGCCTCAAGGACGTGCCGCGCGGCCGCAAGGGGACTGTGTCTCTGGAAGAAATGGATGCGGCGATTGACCGGGAGAGACTTGCGGCCGGGATGGCCGGGCTTGAGAAATGATCGCCCTGGATACGAACGTCTTGATCCGTTTGGCGGTCCAGGACGACCCGGCGCAGTCCGCCAGAGCCAACAGCATTGTCGAACTCGCAAACGAGAGCGGCGAGGCCATCCTCATTCTGACCGGAGTGACGCTCGAAGCCGTTTGGGTGCTTGCCTCCACCTACGAATTCGATCGCGCGGGCATCGTCCGTTTTCTGAATTATTTGCTGGAAACGTCCGCCTTTGAAATCCAGGACCGCGAGGCCGTGCAACGCGCGCTTTTGAAGTATCGCTCCAGCGGACATTTCCCCGACCTGCTTCTCGCCGAACAGGCCCAACTCCACGGCGCGCGGCGCTTCGTCAGCTTCGACCGCAAGCTCGCGGCGCTTTGGCCGCGGTTCGTCACGGCGGACGACGCCGAGTAAGAGAATAGCCTCCGGATTCCAAAGGGCTTCGCCCTTTGGAATCCCTTTATTTCTTGCCCTGTTCCTTCCCCAGCGCCGCTGGACGAGACAGGATCAGGCGCAAGTCCTTGTCCACGGTCAGGGCGCACTTGTCCTTGGCGTTCGCGTATTCGTACGAACCGGCCTGCGCGTCGAACTGGAAATAGACGCCGAAGGCGAAGGCCAGCTCCCGCGCGAATTCTCCGGGGTCCTTTGCGGCCTCGCCGAAGACGCGCTGCACCTCGGCCCGCTCCAGAACCAGTTCGACGGCCTCGGCCCGGCATTCCGGGGCGTATAGGGACTTCGCCTCGCCCGCGTCCAGGTTGTAGAGTTGCGCGAACTCCGCTTCGGACCGGTAGCAGGCGTCCTTGGCCAGAGCCGCGTCGCCGTAGCGGTCACCGAGCAGGCGGACCTTGTCGTGACGGGACATGCCGGGATGAAAGCCCTTGATTTTGCACTGATGGATCGCGGTTGCGTCATCGATGCCCTGGGCCTGCGCCAGGGCGGCCCAACAGACCAATGCGGCGGTAAATACGATCGATTTCACGGTCCGTCCTTTGTTGCGGATAGCGTCTTGCGCGTTCCTCGCCATGAGCTGCGCCTTGAACATGGTCTGTGCAAATACCATTCCCTGAACGCGTCGCGGCTGGGACCGGTCGGCCCGGCAAAGGGCAATTTTCGTAACCGGCATTGCATTTATCGTAACCGAAATGGGCTTTGACAAAAAAATAGCCAATGATATTAGGCGGTAAATACTGGCTCGGTTATTGCTTTACACCGTTCGCGCCAAGGTGCGGCGGCCGGAGAGAAGCAATACGAGAAAGGCCGCGCGCCGGGCCCATGGTCGCCGCTTCGCGCGGATAAGAAGGAGACGCCCCCATGTTCCGCTTGGATCAAGCCGTCACCGACCGGCAAATCGTCGAAAGGCCCCGGGCCCACGGCCGTTTCCTGTATCTGGGCGACGACAAGTTCTTTATGAAGGGTGTGACCTACGGTCCGTTCCCGGCCAACTCGCTCGGCGAACCGCTGCCCGAACCGGAGATGGCCGCCAAGGATTTCGACATGATGCGGGCCATGGGCGTCAACACCATCCGCGTGTACTACGTCCCGCCGCCGTGGCTTCTGGACCTGGCCGCGAAAAGCGGCGTGCACGTCATGATCGGCATTCCCTGGCCGCAGCATCTGTGCTTTCTCGACCAGTGGGAGGTCAAGGAGTCGGTCAAGGACGCCGTGCGCGACGCGGTCACGGCCTGCAAGGGCCACCCGGCCGTGCTCGCCTACCTGATCGGCAACGAGATCCCCTCGCACATCGTGCGCTGGAGCGGCGCGAGCCACATCGAAAAATTCCTCAAGGTTTTGACCGAAATCGTGCGCGCCGAAGACCCGACCGCGCTGGTCACCTACGCCAACTATCCCTCGACCGAGTACTTAAAGCTCCCCTTTCTGGATTTTTTGTCCTTCAACGTCTACCTGCACGAGGAAAAATCCTTCCGGGCGTACGTCAAACGCCTGCAGAACGTGGCCGGCGAGATGCCGCTGGTCTTGTCCGAATTCGGCATGGACTCCATCCGCCACGGCCAGGAGGCCCAGGCCAACACCTTGGACTGGCAGGTCCGGGCGGCCTTTGAGCTGGGCGTTTCCGGCACGGTGGTCTTCGCCTGGACCGACGAATGGTACACCGGCGGGCATCTGATCGACGACTGGGCGTTCGGCCTGGTGGACGCCGCGCGCGTGCCCAAGGCCGCCTACCACGCCGTGTCCAACGCCTACGCCCACGACCTGCCGGGACTGCCGCACAAGCCGCCGTTCATCTCGGTGGTGGTCTGCGCCTACAACGCCGACTCGACCATGGACAGCTGTCTGAAATCATTTGAAAAGGTGACCTATCCGGAATTCGAGGTCATCGTCGTGGACGACGGCTCCACGGACGCCACCGGCGAGATCGCCGACCGGTACGCCGCGCTCTTTCCCTTCATCCACGTCATCCACCAGCCCAACCTGGGGCTGTCGGCGGCCCGCAACGTGGGCATGAACGCCGCCCAGGGCGAGATCGTCGCCTACACCGATTCCGACTGCTACGTCGATCCGCACTGGCTGCATTTCATGGCCTGGGCCTTTGCCGACGGCCGCTTCGCCGGCGTCGGCGGCCCCAACCTGCCGCCCCCCGAAGACAACCGCACCGCCGCCTGCGTGGCCGTGTCCCCGGGCGCGCCCACCCACGTCCTCTTGACCGACGAGATCGCCGAGCACATCCCGGGCTGCAACATGGCCTTCCGCAAGGACAAGCTCATGGAGATCGGCGGCTTCGACGCCCTGTACCGGGCCGCCGGCGACGACGTGGATCTGTGCTGGCGCCTGCAAAACCAGGGCTACGAGATCGGTTTTTCCGCCGCCATGATGGTCTGGCACCACCGCCGCAACACCATCAAGGCCTATCTCAAGCAGCAAAAGGGCTACGGCCGCGCCGAGGCGCTGCTCACGCCCAAGCATCCGGACCGCTTCAACCAGCTGGGCAATTCCCGCTGGGCCGGTCGCATCTACGGCGACATCTCGGGCGCCCTGCTCACCTCGCGCCCGGTCATCTACCACGGCGTCTTCGGCATGGGCTTGTTCCAAACCTTATACGAGCCCAAGGGCAGCCTGCTCGCCTACCTGCCCATGAGCTTCGAATGGATGATGCTCACGCTGGCGCTTGGATTTTTGACCGTGCTCTATCCGCTGGCCGCGCTGCCGGCCGCCTTCATGGCCCTGACCAGCCTCGCCTTCGTCGGCCACATGGCCAGCAAGGCAAGGCTGCCGCGCGCCTACGACAACTGGCGTTCGCGCCTGATCATCGCCCTGCTCACCCTGTCCCAGCCGGTCTTGCGCGGCCAGACCCGCTACCGCACCCTGCTCGCCCTGCGCCTGACCGCCTGGCGCAAATTCCGCAGCCAGCGCAAGACCGGCATGGGCCTGCCGCGCGAAACCGCAAGCCTGCCGCGCAGGCTGTGGAACAAGGCCTCCGAGGCCGCCATGCTCCTCACCCACGGCTTCACCTTCCACCGCTACTTCTGGAACACCCAGGGCCTGGAGCGCGAAGACGTCATCGACCACACCATGGCCCTGCTCGGTTCGCTCGGCGTCTCGCAGAAGATCGACTCCGGCTTTTCCGAGTCCGGCGCCGCGCCCTGGGACATCCAGGCCCAGCCCGGCCTGTGGGCCAAGATGCGCTTGCGCCTGACGGTCGAGAACCACGGCGGCTCACGGCGCTTCGTGCGCCTGGCCGGGGTCATCTTGCCCACCTCCTCGGCGCTGTTTCTGCTTGTCTCGTCCGCCGCCTTGGCCGGAGCGGCCTACGCCGCCGCGGGCCTGCTCGGCCTGGCCGTGGCCGGGCTCGCGCCGCTGGCCGCCCTGCTCCTGGTCGCGCGCGACCATTTCCAGGCCGCCTCCCTGGCCACCCTGCTGGCCAACCACATGATCGCCTGCAAGCCGGGCTCCTCGCTTGGCGAACCGGCCCCGGAAATCCAGGCCGGCCCAGTCGCCCCGGTCGAACCGGTCGAACCGGTCGAACCGGCCGAACCGGCCGGACTGGTCGAGACGGCCATTCCGGTCGATCCCGGGGCCATGGCCGGAAACGCGAGCGAACCGGTCTTCGGCGCGGCCATCGATCTTGGCGACGACGAGCCGAAAACCGCCAGGACCCTGCAGTAACCCATGAAAGTATTCTGGCGGCTGGCCGGCTACCTGCGCCCCTACCGGGGCGCCTTCCTGTTGTGCCTGGCGCTGGTGGCCGTGGCCAGCGGTCTTGAGCTGTTCAAGCCCTGGCCGCTGAAACTGGCCGTGGACCAAGTCATCGGCAAGGCCCCGCTTGAGATCATGGGCCGCCAAATCGATTACCAAACCCTGGCCGTGAGCGCACAACTGCTCATCGCCGTGGGCCTGCTGCTGTTCGCCCATCTGGGCGTCGGCTTCGTGCAGCTGCTCAACAACTACATGACCATCCGCATCGGCCAGAACATGGTCCAGGATTTCCGCCGGGAACTCTTCGAGCACATCCAGCGCCAGTCGCTGCTCTTCCACCAGCAGCGCCCGACCGGCGACCTGCTCTACCGGCTCATGGGCGACACCTACGCCGTGCAAACCCTGCTCATGAACGGCGTCTTCACCACCCTGACCAGCTCGGTCCTGCTCGCCGGCATGCTCGCGGTCCTGCTCAAGGTCAATACGACCCTCACCATCTACGCCATGGGCGTGGTGCCGCTTTTGTTTCTGACCATCGCCAAGGTCAGCAAAAGCATCGGCAACCTGTCCTACGAAACGAGCACGCGGGAATCGCAGGTCTATTCCACGGCCGAACGCATCTTCTCCTCGATCCCGCTGATCCAGGCCTTCGCCCGCGAGGACGAGGAGAGAAAACGCTTTTTGGCCGAGAGCCAGCTCTCCTTCGACCGCAAACTCTATCTCTATTCGCTGCAGACCGCGTACGGCTGGCTGGTGGGCGGACTCACCGCCCTGGGCACGGCCCTGGTGATCTACGAGGGCGTCACCCAGGTGCTCTCGGGCGCGCTGACCACCGGCGAACTGCTGGTCTTCATCTCGTACCTGGCCTCGCTCTACACCCCGGTCAACAACCTCTCCAACACCGTGGCCGACATCCGGGGCTCGCTGTCCAAGGCCAAACGGGTGCTCGAAATCCTCGAAACCCACCAGGAGGTCAAGGAGGCCCCGGACGCCGCGCCCCTGGCCGTGAAGACCGGCGAGGTGCGCTTTGAAAACGTGAGCTTCGCCTACGACGCGGGCAAAGAGGTGCTCAGGGACGTGAACCTGGTCTGCCCCGGCGGCGCCATGACCGCCATCGTCGGCCAGACCGGCGCGGGCAAAACCTCGCTGATCAGCCTGCTGCTGCGCTTCTACGATCCGCAGCAAGGCCGCATCGTCATCGACGGCCAGGACTTGAAAACGCTGACGCTCAAAAGCCTGCGCCGCCAGTCCGCCGTGGTGCTCCAGGAAACCCAGCTCTTCCCCATTTCCGTGGCCGACAACATCGCCTACGGAAAATCCGGCGCCACCCGGGAGGAAGTCGAAAGCGCCGCCAAACTGGCCAACGCCCACGACTTCATCGCCGCCCTGCCGGCCGGCTACGACACGGTCCTGGGCGAAAAGGGGGCCAACCTCTCCGGCGGCCAGCGCCAACGCATCTCCATCGCCCGGGCGCTGATCAAGGACGCCCCCCTGCTGATCCTGGACGAACCGACCTCGGCGCTGGACGCGGAAACCGAATCGCTCATCATGGAAGGCCTCGACCGCCTGATGACCGGACGCACGACCTTCGTCATCGCCCACCGCCTGTCCATGATGCAGCGCGCCGACCAGATCGTGCTCATCAAAGACCAGCGCATCGCCGAAGTCGGCTCCTTCGACGAACTCATGAACAAAGGCGGCGAATTCGCCCGCCTGCACGCGCTGCAATTCGGCAAACCGCGCCGGGCCGCGCCGGCCGCCGAGCCCGCCTCGCCCGGGGCGCAAACCCTCCTTGTCTGACGCCCGGCCCCTCCGGACTGTTTCTAGCGAACAATCCGCAGCCGGCGATCGATCGCCAAAGGCGCGAAATTTTCGGCCATGCGGCCGCGCGACCCGCATGGCCCCTCTCACTCTGGGGACGAGTCCAAGAATATATTTTTCGCTCCCGGATATTTTTTTTGCGATAGACGATATTTTTTGCTTGATCTTCTTGAATTCCTCATGTAACGGGTGCGGCGACGGTCCGAAACCTCAGATGCGGAATTGCCTGAAACCCGAAACGGCCCCATCCGGATAAGGACATGCGTTACTTCAATCTCAAACTCACCCTGTTCGGCGCGCTGTTCGTGCTGCTGTGCATCAAGGGCGTGGACGTGATCTCAAGCCACGGCGTCCTGCACATGCCGGGCAACTCCAGCGCCGTGGCCGGAGTCGAAGATCCGGCCAAAGCCGCCCCCAAACCGCTCCCGCCCGCGCCCGCCCCCTACGACGAACTCAAATCGCTCAGCCCCAGACCCGATATCGTCGAACGCGCGATGCCGACCAAAACCACCACCGTCAAAGCGCATAAAAATATCGCCCACTCGGCCGCCAATCTCAAAAAGAACAACGGCGTCCCCCAAGCCAAACGCAACGCGGGCGCCGGAGGCAAGGGATAAGAGAGAACCAGGGGGCGACTTTTTGAAAAAAGTTGCCCCCTGGTTCTCTCTTCAAAAACTTCAACCGGGCCGGGAGCGGCGTTTCGCTATGCGAAACGCCGCTCCCGGCCCGGTGCGTTTGTGAACCGGGTCAGGGGAGAATTTCATTCCTGATCCCCCCGCGACGCTTCCACCCGTCCCCCGTTCAAAACGGTCTCCCGGGCGGCGCTGGCCTGCCGTAACGCGGTTGCGGAAAGGGCGGATTCGACGTAGGATTATTTGTTTATTATCGCCTTGGTGGAGTCCTATGCCGCGCCGGTTTCTTTTTGGCCTGTTTTTTATTCCTTGGACCGTCCTGGCCAGTTCGATCTGTTGGCTTTTGGCCGGGGTGGGCGAAAACAGCATCGTTTCGCACCGGCTGGAGGTTTTCTGGGCCAGGGCGGCCTTGTGGCTGGCCGGAGTGAAGGTCAAGGCCGATATATCCGCGCTCGATCCGGACGCCAATTACGCCTTTTTGGCCAACCACCAGAGCCATTTCGACATTTTGATTTTGTTCGTCGCGCTTGCCCGGTACAACATCCGGTTCGTGGCCAAGCGGGAGCTTTTCCGGATCCCGGTTTTCGGAGCCGCCTTGCGCCGGGTCGGGCACATTTCCATCAACCGGGAGAATCGGCGCGCGGCCATGCAGAGCATCGACGACGCGGTCGCCGCCGCCAGGCGCGGCATCGGCGTGCTGATTTTTCCCGAGGGCACGCGCAGTCTCGATCCGTCGAGCCTGGCCGAGTTCAAAAGCGGCGGCATGATCATGGCGCTCAAATCCGGACTGCCCGTGGCTCCGATTATCGTGAGCGGTTCGTACGCCGTTTTGCCCAAGGGGTCGCTTACCCCGCACAAGGCGCAGGTCACCGTCACCGCCTTGCAACCTTTCGACCCTCTCGCGCGCTACACGCTCAAAGACCGCGACGCCTTCCGCCGCGATCTTTTCGAAACGATGCAGCGCGCCTATCTGGAGCATACCGTATGAGTTCAACCGGCCTTCCCGTCACCATCACCCCGCTCGGAGGGCTTGGCGAAATCGGCGTCAACTGCATGGCCCTGACCTGCGGCGACACCATGGTGGTCATCGACTGCGGCCTGATGTTTCCCGAAGACTACCTCTTCGGCGTGGACATCGTCATTCCCCGGTTCGATTTCATCCTGGCCAACAAGGACAAACTCAAGGCCATCATTTTGACCCACGGCCACGAGGACCACATCGGCGCCTTGCCCTGGCTTTTGCCGTACGTCGACGTGCCGGTCTACGGCTCGCGCTTCACCCTCGGGCTGTGCGGCAAGAAGCTCGAAGAGCACAACCTGACCGCCCATGTGGACGTGCGTCCGGTGTCCGACAACGAGCGCATCGAGATCGGCCCGTTCGCCTTCACCTTTTTTCCGGTCTGCCATTCGGTCATCCAGAGCTACGGCCTGGGCATCGAGACCCCGGCGGGCCGTTTCGTGCACAGCGGAGACTTCAAGATCGACCGCAATCCCCTGGACGGCCATTCCACCGATCTTGCGGCCATCTCCCGGTTTTGCGAGCCCGGCGTCATGCTGCTCATGAGCGACTCGACCAACGCCGAGCGCGAGGGGTTCGCCCTGACCGAACGCGAAATCAAGGAAAGCCTGAGCGCCATTTTCAAAAACGCCCCGGGACGCATCCTGCTGACGCTTTTTTCCAGCCATATCCAGCGCATGCAGGAAGTCTACGATCTGGCCCACGAAAACGGCCGCAAAGTGGCGGTCAGCGGCAAGAGCCTGTACGCCAACATCGAGATCGCCCGCGATCTGGGCTTCATCAACATCCCGCCCGAGACCGAATGCCGCATCGAGGACATCGCCGGGCTCAAGCACTCCAAGGCGGTGCTCCTGCTCACCGGCTCCCAGGGCGAACCGCTCTCGGCGCTCACCCGCCTGGCCAACGGCGAGCACCGCCAATTGCGCGTGCATCCGGGCGACCTGGTGGTCATGAGTTCGCGGTTCATTCCCGGCAACGTGCGCGCCATCACCAAGGTCATCAACAAGCTCTACAAGCTCGGGGCCGAGGTGCTCTACGAGCAGGTCCAGGCCATCCACGCCTCGGGCCACGCCCACCGCGCGGAGCTGCGCATCATGATCGAAACCGTGAAACCAAAATTTTTCATTCCGATCCACGGCGAATACCGGCATCTGGTCAAGCATTGCCAGCTGGCCCGGGAATGCGGCGTCGCTTCCGAGCGCGCCATGATCCTCGAAGACGGCAATCCCATCACCTTCAGCGACGGAGTGATCCGGCTGGAAGATCCGGTGCCGGTGGAATTCATCTACGTCGACGGCAAGGGCGTGGGCGACGTCGGCCAGAGCGTGCTCAAGGAGCGGCAGTTGCTCGCCGGCGACGGGCTGGTCATCGTGCTTATGGTCATCGAGGAAAAGACAGGCGAAATTTCGCTCGGCCCGAACATCATCTCCAAGGGCTTTGTCTTCGAGCAGCAGTACAGCCATGTGCTGGAGGACGCCAAGTGCATCGTCCTGGACATTTTCGAGAACATCCCTCCGGGAAACCCGGACAAACTCAAGGAGCGCATCCGCTCCTCGCTGCGCCGGTTTTTCCGCAAAATCCTGGAGCGCGACCCGGTGGTCGTGCCGCTGGTCATCACCTTATAACGCGGCCAGACGCAAAAAAAGGGGGACGCGATGCGCGTCGTTCGGGTCAGATACGAGGGCAAACTGTTCTACGCCACCTTGACGGGCAAGGAAGTTTTGTGCCTGGACCGCAGCCTGGGGTTCGAATCGCCCATCGCCCTGGCCGAGGTCATGGTCCTGCCGCCGGCCCAGCCGAGCAAGATCATCTGCTCCGCGGTCAACTACCGGGCGCACGCCGAGGAAGTCGGCCTGCCCATTCCCGAGGAGCCGGTCATCTTCTTCAAGCCGCCGTCCTCGATCATCGGCCCGGGCCAGACCATCGTCATGCCGGCGCAGTCCAAGCGCGTGGACTACGAGGCCGAACTGGCGCTGGTCATCGGCAAGGCCGGCCGCAACATCGAAATCGCCGACGCAGCCGCCCACATTTTCGGGTACTGCTGCGCCAACGACGTGACCGCCAGGGATCTGCAGGTCAAGGACAAGCAGTTCGGCCGGGCCAAAGGGTTTGACACCTTCTGCCCGCTTGGGCCCTGGATCGAAACCCAGGTCGACGACCCGTCCAGTCTCCAGGTCAAGGCCGTGATCAACGGCCAGACGCGCCAGGACGGCAACACCTCGGACATGATTTTTTCGCCGTTCGAACTGGTGAGCTTCATCAGCAAGGTCATGACCCTGCTGCCCGGCGACGTGATCCTGACCGGCACCCCGCCCGGCGTCTCGCCGCTTGCTCCCGGCGACGAGGTGCACGTCGACATCCCCGGCGTGGGGCTTTTGATCAACCCGGTGGCCCAGGCGGTGGCCGACCCGACCAGCCCGCTGCAGTGATGGGGTCAGGCATGGAGAGACGTTTTTAAAACCTCCGGCGGCCAAAGGGCTTCGCCCTTTGAACCCCATCCAAATAAACTTGGTTCCAGCAGGCGGCGGAATCGTTTGTTTTCTCAGCGCCGCCCGGCGTCCGCGGCGGCGATCCGGCAGGCGGCCGTAAATTCCTCCCACAACGTCTCGTGATTTTGCGCCACCAGCGCGGCCGCCTGGCTCGCGGAAAACTTCGCTTCCAGCTTGATCTTGTTGCCGCTGATGTGGGCCACCTGGGCCGGGCCGGACGCCTGGCGCAGGCTGGAATTCTGCACGTGGCACACGCTCAGCCGGCCGCAAAAAACGCTTGGGAATCCGGCCAGCCAGGAACGCAGGTCGCGCTCCAGGTCGTCGAACTGGGTCGGGGCGAAGGCCACGTCGAAGGGACCGGCCGCGCGCACCGCCGAAAGGTTGATCAGATGGCAGCAGCCCGAAACCGACAGGCAGGTCCTGGTGTAGGAAAAAAGGCCCGGGTCCGGCAGCCCCGCGCAGTTGTTGCACATGAAGATGCGCTCGGGAACCTCGGCCAGGACGCTCTCGCCCATGTCCGGAGTCAGGATGTTGAAATCGGCCGATTGCAGCGCCCCGGGCGCGACAGCGTCGACGATGCGGCAGCCCACGGCCCCGGCGCGCGGATACGCGGCCGCCGCGCCGCGCAGGCAGGCGAGCCAGTCGCCGGGCAAAATCACGTCGTCGTCGATGAAGGCGGCGTAGCGCTTGGCCGCCACTTCGGGCAGGGACAAAAGCCAGTTGCGCGCCCCGGGCGCGCCGATATTGACCGGCAGGGAGACCACGGTGAGTTGCCCGGGCGCGAACAGACCGTGCGCGGCGGCGAGCGTTTCCGGGGTGGCGTCGGCCGAGCCGTTGTCGAGCACGAACACCGGGCAGCCGCCGAGCGCGCAAGCCGCGAGCGACTCCAGGGTGCGGCCGATGAGTTCGGCCTTGTTCCAGGTGTAGGCGAGCACGGCGGTGTCCCCGGCGGCGAGCGCCCGCTCGGCCGAACGGGCGGCCTGGGCGCCGTCGGCCCCAGAGAGCATGCCGGACAGCAAGCCGGACAGCAAACAGGCGATATTGACGTTCCAAGGCATGGCGCGCCATAAGGGCGCAAGCGCGGCGGCCGCCGTCTCGCCCTCGCCGCGCCGCAAGGCGAGCATGGCGTCGAGCAGCCGCCCGTAGGGCGCGAAAATCGTTGCGCTCAGACGCGCGGCCGCCCGGCTCGCGGCCTGGTCGCCCAGCCGGTGAAAGGCGAACTGCGCGGCCAGACGCTCGCGCAGGGCCTCCTGCCCGGCTCCCAGGGCGCAGGAAGCAATCAGGGCGCGGCCCTTGTCCGCGTCCGGCAGGCGCAGGATCAGCTCAAACGCCCGGCCGAGCCAGATCGGCCCCAGGCCCGGGACAGGCAGGACGGCGCGCAGGAAGTCTTCGAGCATGGCGCTGTCGCCGAGGGCGTCGATATGGGCGTAGAGTTCGGCCTGGTCCGGCGGCGGGGACGCGGCGGCCATGGCGGCCACGGCCTTGACCTGGGGCGCGACCCCGGCCCCGGCCTGAATCAGCCCGGGCAACCGGGCGGCGAGCTTGGCGCACAGCGGACGCTCCTGGAACATCCACCAGCCAAGCGACGCGGCCAGGCGGGCCATGAGGGGGTCTTCGCGAGACAGCGCCAGGCAGGCGTCGAGAAAGCCCAACTGGAACCAGGGCGTCTCGCTGCCGAGCGCCCAGAGCGGAAAGCGGCGGCGCAATCGCTCCGGGAGGTCTTCCGGCCAGTCGGGAAAAGCCAGCGGGTCGTCGACGTCGAAACCGGGCACGCTCGGCCCTCCGGGAAGGATGTGTCCCCGGCAACCCGGGATGATCGCGGCGCCAGGCGCTATGCCGCGCATGGTTGCCTTTTCACGCATTTTCGTAAAGAATTTGTCCGCATTTGGCAACGAAGGAAGCAGCAATGAGCACGCCCCAAGGCAAAACGCCGCGCCGCATCAACCTGGCCGACGCCGCCCGGATCATCCGCGACGGCGGCGTGCTGGCCTATCCCACCGAAACTTTTTACGCCCTGGGCGCCGGGCTGAACCATGCCTCGGCCATGGCCAGGGTCTCGGCCATCAAGAACCGGCCCGCAGCCAAGCCGCTGCCCCTGATCCTGGGCGACCTGGACCAGCTGGCCAAGATCCTGCACCCGGATTTCGCCGCCGGCCCGCATTTCGCGGATTTAAGCGAACTGATGACCGTATTTTGGCCCGGTCCCCTGTCCCTGGTTTTGCCCGCCGGTCCGGATGTCCCGTCCCAGGCCAAAGATGGCCGGGGACTGACCTCGGTGAGGCTGCCGGGCCACGCCGTGGCCCGGGAACTGTGCCTGGCCGCCGACATGCCCATCACCGCCACCAGCGCCAACATCAGCGGCAGGCAGGCGGCCCGGCTGGCCTGCGAACTCGCTGCGGACCTGCCGGTGGACGCGGTCCTCGATCTCGGCGAGGCCCCGGCCGGAGAGCGGGCCTCGACCGTGGCCGTGGTCCGGGGCAACCGGGAGCTGATTCTCTTGCGGCCGGGCGCGGTGTCCGTGGACGCGCTCGAAGCGGCCGGGTTCCGGGTGATCGCGCCCGGGAGTACAAAAATTTAGTCCGCCGGTCCCCTGCCTGGGCCGACAGCCAAAACCGGGTATAATTTCTTAAACGTCCGCAGGCTGAAACCAAGACGCGAAGGCTCCGGGAAACTGGAAATATCTCTTTTATTTTCAGTCTATTACACGAAATATTGGGGATAACTCCAGAGTTGGCCCGGCTCTTGCTCTTCTTAAAATCAACTTTCCTGCATTTGCGAAAATCGGCTTTTCGGGCTTCAGGCCCCCGGAAAGCCGGTTTTTTATTTCAATCGCCAAGCATTGCGGCCAAGGCCGTCCAAACCGCGTCGACCGTGAGTTCCGCCAGGCAGCGGCCGTGAGCGCAGCCGATGGCCGGGGCCAGGGCGGCGCAGGGGGCGCAAGCGTCTTTGGCGGCCAATACCCGCGCCCCGAGTGGGGCCCAGACGGCCGGATCGGTCGGTCCGAAGAGGGATAACGTTGGCGCGCCCAGCATCGCGGCCAGATGCAAAGGCCCGGTGTCGCCGCCGACGACGGCGGCCGCGCGCAAAAGCAGGGCCGTGAGTTCGGCTAGGCTTTGCGGCCGCGCGCAGTCCGCGGGAGCGCGCAGACCCTGCTGCGTTTCCACCGGCCCAAGGACGCATATCGGCCGAAACCCCCTTGCAGCCAGGCGCACGGCCAGTTCAAGATATTTGACCAGGGGCCAGGCCTTGCGCGGATGGCCGGTCCCGGGAAAAAGCAGGACCGTTTTGTCCGGCTCCCGGCGAGCGGCGAAGAGTTCCCTGAAGGCCCCGGCGTAATCGCCGTGGACCGGAACCCCCCGCTTCGCCAGTTCATCCAAGTATCTGCGCCTGGGCGAGACCCGCTCGCCCGGGACGCAGCCCGGCAGGAACCAGAGGTTTTCGTGTTCCGGCACGGGCGGTCTTTTCTCAAGCCCCGGCCAGATCACGAGCGTTTTTTCCAGGCTTTCCGGCCAGGCGCGCGCGCCGAACAACCCGTCGATCGCGCGGGCCGCATCCGGCTCCCGAAAGCGCGCCCCGAGCGGTTCGGTCCACGCCGAGCGCTGTTTTTCCCCCACGAACCACAGGCAGGCTTTCTGCCGCCCGGGCGCACCCGGCCGCCCATCGTCCTTTCTATCTCCGCCCCCCCTATCCCCGTCCATTCTATCGCCTGCCCCCTCCCCCCCCATAAAAGTTTTTTGGGGAAAGGGGGGTTCGGGGGGAAAACCCCGTGGGACAGTGGTCCCTTTGTTCACAAAAGGGGTTTTCCCCCCGATTCCTCTCCTCTTCTCCATCTCCCTCTCATCCCTCTCCTCTCCATCCTCTCCAGCCAGCTCCATCCCGCCTCTCACCCACCTGGCCACGGCCCACAGGGCCGGCCAGGCGAGCAGGAAGTCGCCGAGCGCGCCGTGGTGGACGAAAAGCACCTTGTCAGCCATTCTCATTTCGCGTACCCCTGGTAGCGATTATGGAGCTTATCAAACCTTGTCCCGCCTGCGGCGCACCGGTCGTGCACTACACAAACCCCGTGCCCACGGTGGACATTTTGATCCACATCGCCGGGCGGGGGGTGGTGTTGATCGAGCGTGCGAACGAGCCGTACGGCTGGGCTTTGCCCGGCGGTTTCGTGGACTACGGCGAGCCGGTTGAAGCGGCGGCGGTGCGCGAGGCCAGGGAGGAAACAGGGCTTTCGGTCGAGCTGACGGGCGTGCTCGGGGTGTATTCCGATCCCCGGCGCGACGCGCGGCTGCACACCATCAGCGTGGTTTACACCGCCCAGGCCTTGGACCCGGAAAACCTGTCGGCCGGGGACGACGCGGCCCGGGCGGCGGTGTTTCCCCTTGGCGCCTGGCCCAGTCCATTGGCTTTCGATCACGCCGCGATCTTGCACGATTACCTCAGCCGGTTTCGCCGGCTCAACCCGGTCTCGTCCTGAGAGCGTTGGAGCACGGATCGATGCCGTTTCGCCACCAGGTCATCTTTCTCGCTTCCGAGATCTATCCTTTTTCCAAGACCGGCGGTCTTGGCGACGTGCTTGGCGCATTGCCGCTGGCGCTCAAGAAGCAAGGCCTGGACGTGGCCGTGATCACGCCGTTTTACGGCCGGCTGTCCACGACCGCCTATCCTTTGCGCCTGATCCATTCCAATTGTCCGGTGGGTTTTCCCTGGCCGCCGGTCACGGCCGAGATTTACGTGGCCGACTACCACGGCCTGCCGGTCTATTTCATCCAGCGCGGAGAGTACTTCGACCGCCGCACGTATTACAACACCCATACGGGCGATTATTTCGACAACTGCGAGCGCTTCAACTTTTTCTGCCGGGCGGCGATGTCGTTCATTCATCTCATGGACGGCCCGCCGGCCCTGCTCCACTGCCACGACTGGCAGACGGGCCTGATTCCGGCCTACCTGCATTTCGCCCGCCGCGACGATCCGTTCTGGCGGGACACGGTCAGCGTCCTGACCATCCACAATTTGGCTTTCCAGGGCCGTTTCGCCTCCCGCCTGTTTTTGGAATCGGGGCTGCCGCCCGAGGCCTGGCATATGGACGGGGTGGAGTTCTACGGCGATTTCAACCTGCTCAAGGCCGGGATCGCCTATGCCGATCTGATCACCACGGTCAGCCCGACCTACGCCCGGGAGATCGTCACCCCCGAGTTCGGCTGCGGCCTGGAGGGCATCCTGGCCAAGCGAAGCGGCAGCCTGCGCGGCATTTTGAACGGCGCGGATTATTCGGTCTGGGACCCGGGCAGCGACAAATACCTGCCGCTGCCCTACTCGGTCGAGGACATGTCCGGCAAGGCGGTCTGCAAGGCCAATCTGATCCGGGAGCTGGGACTGAAGAAATCCTTGCTCAAGCGCCCGTTGCTCGGTTTCGTCGGCCGGCTGCGCGAGCAGAAGGGCATCGATCTGGTCATCGAGATGCTGCCGCGGCTGCTTGGCGAACAGCACGTGGGCATGGTGGTCCTGGGCGAGGGCGGCGCGGAATTCGAAGCCGAGCTCACCGAGCTGGCCGAGGCGTATAAAGGGCAACTGGCCGTCCTGGTCGGCTACACCGAAGATTTGGCCCACCGCATCCAGGCGGCCTGCGACATTTTCCTGATGCCCTCGCGCTACGAACCGTGCGGCCTGACCCAGATCTACGCCCTGCGCTTCGGCACGCCGCCGGTGGTCACGGCCGTGGGCGGCCTGTGCGACACGATCATCCCCTACCCGCTGCCCACCTGCACCGGCTTCACCTTTCCAGACGCCGACGCCGGGCTGTTGCACGACTCCATCTATCAAGCCCTGGAGGTCTTCGACACCAAACCCCAGATCTTCGAGGGAGTGCGCCGGCGCGCCATGCTGGCCGACTTCTCCTGGGAACGCTCCGCCGTTGAGTATTGCAAAGCCTACCGCGAACTGGGCCTGCCGGTCTGAGCAAAGCCTTTATTCGGTAAAAAAGGACCCCGACACCATGAGCCACGCGACGCTGCCCGTCCACATCCCCTCCTTCGATCTGTATCTGATCGGCCAGGGCCGGCACAACGATCTCTACCGCATCCTCGGGGCGCATCCGGAGACGCGCGGCGACCAGGCCGGCTACCGCTTCGCGGTCTGGGCGCCCAACGCCTCCCGGGTGGCCGTGACCGGCGACTTCAACGGCTGGGACCAGCAGGCCAATCCGCTTTTCTCCAGCGACGCGGGGATCTGGTCCGGTTTCGTGCCGGGCGTATCCCAGGGCGACTTTTACAAATTCGCCGTGACCCGCCAGGACGGCTACACCCTGACCAAGACCGACCCCATGGCCTTTTGCACCGAGATGCGGCCGGGCATCGCGGCCGTGACCTGGCGACTGGACGGCTACCAGTGGCAAGACGACGCCTGGATGCAGCGGCGCGCGGCCGGCGGCCCGCCCCTGAACAAAACCATGAGCGTCTACGAAGTCCACGCCGGCTCCTGGCGCTGGAAGGGGCCGGAGTACGGGTCGTTTCTGTCCTACCGGGACATGGCCGAAGAGCTCATACCCTACGCCCTGGACCTGGGCTTCACCCATCTCGAATTCATGCCTCTGGCCGAACATCCGCTGGACGAGTCCTGGGGCTACCAGGTCGGCCATTTCTTCGCCCCGACCTCGCGCTACGGAAGCCCCGAGGACCTCAAATACCTGATCGACCGCTGCCACCAGGCCGGCCTGGGCGTGATCCTGGACTGGGTGCCGGCCCATTTTCCGAAAGACGACTGGGGCCTGGGACGCTTCGACGGCACCGCGCTCTACGAACACGAAGACCCGCGCCAGGGCGAACATCCGGACTGGGGCACCTTCGTCTTCAATTACGCCAGAAACGAGGTGCGCAATTTTCTGTTCTCCAACGCCCTGTATTGGCTGAAGGAATTCCACATCGACGGCCTGCGCATCGACGCCGTAGCCAGCATGATCTACCTCGATTATTCCCGCAAGGAAGGGGAATGGATACCCAACCGCTACGGCGGCAAGGAAAACATCGAGGCCATCGAATTCATGCGCGACCTGAACGTGACGGTGCACGACAATTTCCCCGGCGCGGCCATGATCGCCGAAGAATCCACCTCCTGGACCGGCGTGTCACGGCCGGTCTATACCGGCGGCCTGGGCTTCACCTTCAAATGGAACATGGGCTGGATGCACGACACCCTAAGCTACATCGCCCAGGAACCGATCCACCGGCAGTGGCACCACAACCGGCTGACCTTCTCCATGCTCTACGCTTTCCACGAAAACTTCATCCTGCCGCTGTCGCACGACGAAGTCACCCACGGCAAACGCTCGCTCATCTCCAAGATGCCCGGCGACATGTGGCAGATGTTCGCCAACCTGCGTTTGCTTCTGTCCTACATGTGGGCGCATCCGGGCAAAAAACTGCTGTTCATGGGCTGCGAATTCGGGCAGTGGCGCGAATGGAACAGCCGTGAACAACTCGACTGGGCCCTGCTCGACTACCCCAACCACCAGGGCGTTTCGAGGCTGCTCAAGGACTTAAACCGCCTGCTCAAGGAAGAGCCGCCGCTCTACGCCCAGGACAACGAATGGACCGGCTTCGAATGGGTCGATCTCTCGGACTACCAGTCCTCGGTGTTCAGCTTCCTGCGCAAGGCCCAGGACGGCTCGCAGATCCTGTGGGTGTTCAACTTCACCCCGGTGGTGCGCGAAAAGTACTGCATCGGCTGCCGCGAACCGGGCTGGTGGAAAGAAATCTTCAACTCCGACGCCAACCTGTACGGCGGCTCGGACAAAGGCAACGCCGGCGGCGCGATGGCCAAAACCTCGCACCTCGGCGGCTGGCCCCACTACCTGGAACTGACCCTGCCGCCGCTGGCGGCCGTGGCCTTCAAGCCGGAGTGATGGTGGTTTAGAAAGAGCCTCCGGCGGCCAAAGGGGCTTTGCCCCTTTGGAATCCCCACCGGGGGCGATAATCGCCCCCGGACCCCCATGACGGGGGGGCCGAGGCAAAGCCCCGATTCATGGCCGGGGCCGGGGGCGGCAGCCCACTTGGGGAAAAATAGTGGTTCCGCTTTTGGTTTTTCAAACAAAGTTCCGGCTGGAAACGACGCCGCGGCGGCACCCCGCGCTTGGCCCACAAAGGCGACTCGGGTATTTGGCCTAGATGATACCGAACAACTCAAACAATTGCCTGCCCCTGATTCTGGTCGCCATGGGCGACCCGGACGGCGTCGGACCGGAACTTTTGTGCCGCGCCCTGCCGGTCCTGGACGCCGGCCGGACACGGCTGGTCATGATCGGCCCCGAGTCCGCGCTTGCCGCCCATCTCGCGCGGCGCGGCCAAAAACCCTTTTATACCCGCATCCAGTCCCTGGACGAGATGGCGGACGCTCCGGGCGGAACATACCACTTCACCCCGCCGGGACTTGCCGATTTCGGCCCGCGCCCGGGAACGCCGCGCCCGGAAGGCGGCCGCGCGGCCGCGCTCAGCCTCGACGCCGCCATGCCCGCCCTGCTCGGAGGCCAGGCGAGCGCCCTGGTCACCTGCCCGCTGAACAAACACATGCTGCGCGAGGCCGGCTACCCGTTCCCCGGACACACCGAATTTCTGGCCGTGCGCAGCGGCCTGCCCCCGGACGCCGTGTGCATGCACCTGTGCGGCGACATCCTGCGCGTGAGTCTGGTCACCACCCACCCCAGACTCGCCGACGTGCCCGGCCTCGTCACCTTCGATCGCGTGCTGGACAAACTGAGACTCACCTGGGATTTCCTGCGCACGCTGAACCTGGCCGGCAAACCCATCGCCGTGTGCGGCCTCAATCCCCACGCCGGGGAATCGGGCTCGATCGGCGACGAGGAAATCCGCGCCATCGCCCCGGCCGCAGCCGAGGCCAATCGCCTGGGCATCTCGGCAGTCGGCCCGCTGCCCGCCGACACCGTCTTTTCCCGCGCCGCAGCGGGCGAATTCTCCGCCGTGCTGGCCATGTACCACGACCAGGGCCTGGGACCGCTCAAACTCCTGCACTTCAACAAATCCGTCAACGTGACCTTAGGGCTGCCCTTCATCCGCACCTCCGTCGACCACGGCACGGCCTACGACTTGACCGGCCAGGACACCGCCTCCACCGAAAGCCTGACAATGGCCATCGAGCTGGCGCTGCGCCTGGCGGACCCTCCGGGGGCCAAGGGGCTCCGCCCCTTGGATCCCCGCCGGGGGGCATGATGCCCCCCGGACCCCCTCGTAGGGGGAAACGCCCGCACCCCCTGACGTGGGGGTCCGGGGGCGATCATCGCCCCCGGCGGGGTCCAGGGGCAGCGCCCCTGGTTTCCCACAAAAAACGGCGCTTGCGCGGGTGCGCAAGCGCCGTTTGGCGTTGCTATGGCGGGTTGGCTTACCAGTCGCTCTTGTTGAAGGCGTCGGAGCCGAAGCCGAAGGAGTCGGTCGGGCCGGAGTCGGTCGGGCCGTCGGCGAGCGGGGCTGCTCCGCCAGCGGCGGGGGCGCCGCCGGAGGCCACGGTGACCACGCCGTGTTTCTTCACGTCTTCGATCATTTTGAGCAGGTCGGCGACCTTGCCGATATATTCCTCGACCTTGGCCTGGGAGGCGACCATGACTTTTTCGCCTTCGTCCTTGGCCGAGGCTTCGAGCATTTTCGCTTTGGCTTCGGCGGCCTTCATGCGGGTTTCGACGTCTTTTAAGATCGCGGTCTTTTCAGCCAGTTCGGCTTCGACCTTGGCGAGCTTTTCGGTCTTGCAATTGATGGCGGCCTTGTATTCGGCGAGTTTGTCGAAGATGGCGTTGACCTGTCCCAGGGCGGCGTCGGGCAGGACCGGCACGGAGACGTTGTCGGCCTTGCCGGCCACGGCGCCGGCGGAGAGCGAGGCCAGTTCCGGATGCTGTTCGTAGATCCAGGCCTTGGCCAGGGCGGCGGCGAAGGGGGCGAATTCTTCGTCGATGACTTTGTTGGTCATGTAGCCGACCAGTTCCACGACGCCTTTTTTCTGGCCTTCGGCATCGACGCCTTTGAGATAGGAGACAAAGGTGTTCATGGGGAAAACTTTACGCGCTTCGGACATGTGATCCTCCTTTGGGGCGGCTAGACGCTGAACGTCTTTTCTTCCGGGTGGGCAAGGGGCAACCGCCCGGAGTACCGGGCGTAGACCAGGGCCGTTGTTCTGTATACCAAATGCCCCAGTTTGGACCAGGGCAGGTAAGCAAAGAGCATGAAGACCGCCACCAGGTGCAGGTAGTAGACCGGGTAGGCCAGGGTGGGGATGCCGGCCAGGCGCAGCAGTTCGCTGAACGCGCCGGTCAGGGCCACGGCCCAGATCACGCCGAGCAGGTACCAGTCGTAGTAGTTGGAGGCCGACTTGGCGGGGTCGGCGTTCATGCGCCGCCTGGTCAGGTAGATCAGGCCGGTCAGGAGCAGGACCGCGCCCACGTTGGCCAGGATCTTGACCGGGTTGGTCAGGTGCATCGGGGTGTGTCCCATCGGGGTCAGGAAGGGCAGAATCTTGCCGCCCCAGTGGGCCACGGCCACCACGCTGGTGACGATGGCCAGGGCTGCGAATCCGTAGAACAGGGTCAGGTGGCCGGTGAAGCGTTCGGAATTGTCCTTGCCGCACTGGTTGAACTTGGCGTGGGTGGCGATCTCGTCCTTGACCACGTCGATCAGGCAGGCGACGAGCGTGGGTTTGGGCGGCGCCTTGACGCCCACGGCGAAGGTCTGCGGCAGGTCCTGGAAGGACTTGACGAGTTTGAGCACGCCGCCGGCGAAGCAGGCGCAGACGAACAGGAACACCGCGCCGAAGATCGGGTCGATGGTGAAGTCGCCGGGGAAGAGCTTGCCGTATTCGATCGGGCCTTCGGGGATGGTCAGCCCGGTGGAGAGCCACCAGATGAACAGGTACAAGAGCGCCGGGATGGCGATGAGCTTGGGCAGGTGTTTGGACGAGCTCATCCATTCGCCGATCACGGTCGGGGCGACCAGTTTGCGGTAGACCATGTTGCGCAACGCGCCGAGCAGGTCGCCGGGTTTGGCGCCGCGCGGGCACAGGTCAGAGCAGGTGCCGCAGTTGTGGCACAGCCAGACGTCGATGTCGTTGAGCAGTCTGTCCTTCAGGCCCCATTGCGCCCAGAGCATCTCCTTGCGCGGATAGGGATTCTCCGCCGGGGAGAGCGGGCAGGCCACGCTGCAAGTCGCGCATTGGTAGCACTTCTTGAGCGACTCCCCGCCTACGTCCTGAAGCTCTTTGACGAACTTCAGATCGGGTTGTATCCTGACAGGTTCAGCCATGTATGCCTCCTCTTCCAGACCAGCCGGTGGACCAGCCGGAACCAGGTTTGCGGTTAGCGTCCGACTTAATACCCCTTGAAGGGGTTCGGACCCTTTTCCTTGATCATGTCCATGAAGCTTTCGATCAAGGCCGGAATCCGGTCGTATTCGTCGATGGACACCTGGTACTGGTCCACGCGCTCGGGTTCCACGCCCAGGCGCTTGAGCGACTCGGCGATGTTTTCCTTGCGGCGGTTGCACAATTCCGAGCCCTTGACGAAGTGGCACTGGTAATCGTCGCCGTATTTGCAGCCGAGCAGCATCACGCCGTCGATGCCCTTGCTCATGGCGTCGGCGACCCAGATGGCGTTGACCGAGCCCAGGCAGCGCACCGGGATGAAGCGCACGTAGGGGCTCCAAGCGGTCTTGCGGAAGGCGGCCATGTCGAGCGCCGGATAGGCGTCGTTTTCGCAGGCCAGGATGAGCACGCGCGGGCCGCCCTCTTCGATCTTGGCCGGCACGCCCATTTCGCGGATCATGGTGCCGATCTGGTCGACGTTGTAGTTGTCGAAGCTGATGACGCGCTCGGGGCAGGCGCCCATGCAGGTGCCGCAGCGGCGGCAGCGCGTCGGATTGGGTTTGGGCGTGCCCTTTTCGTCGTCGTCGAGCGCGCCGAACGGGCATTCCTCGGTGCAGCGCTTGCACTGGGTGCAGCGCACGAAGTTGAAGACCGGATACGACTTGTCGCCCGAGCGCGGATGCACGGCCACGCCCCGGTTGATCGAGCTGATGCACTGGACTGCCTTGAGCGCCGCGCCGGCGGCGTCGTCGGCGGCCTGGGCCATGGTCATGGGCTGATGCACGCAGCCGGCGGCGTAGACTCCGGTGCGGCGGGTTTCGTAGGGAAAGCAGATGTAGTTGGAGTCGGCGAACCCGTCGAACAGGCCCAGATCCGGGAACTGCGGTCCCTGGCGGTAGACCAGGTTGACCGTGGGCTCATGCGCCGTGGTCGGCACCATGCCCGTGGGCAGGACCACCATGTCGCAGAGCAGTTCGATGTTCTCGCCAAGCAGGCTGTCGCGGCAGTTGACCACGATCTGGCCGTTCGCCGTTTCGGTCAGCCCGGCGACCGTCCCCTTGGTCAGCATGACGCCCGGGTCGTCCTGGGCGGCCTTGTAGTAGCGCTCGTTGAGCCCCGGGACCATCATGTGGTCGTAGACGATCATGGCCAGGCCGTTTTCGTTTTTCTCGCGCAGGTAGCCGGCTTGCTTGAGCGCCACCAGGCTGGTCAGTTCCGAGGAATAGGCGAGGTGTTTGCAGGATTCTGTGTTGGGGTACGGCGCCGGACCGGCCTCGGCGCCTTCGGCGGGCTCGGCCGGGTTGGCGCAGGCGTCTTCGCGCGGCGCTTCCGGAGTGGCCAGGCACATGCCGACGTCGAGCACGAAGGCCACGCTCGCGGGCATCTTCCCGTCCGAGGGCCGGGCAATGGCGCCTTTCTTGGCCATGGCCTCGAATTCGGCGGCGGTGACCACGTTCCTGATCGAGCCGTAGCCCATGGGGGCGAGGAATTCGGCGGCCTGGGGCTCCCAGCCGGTGGCCACGATCACCGCGCCAATGGCGTAGTCGTGCGCGGCCCCGCCGGTCTCGATCTGGGCCGTGTACAGGCCGGGCGCGCCGCCAAGCGACTTGAGTTCGCTTGAGGTCAGCGCCTTGATCTTGGCGTTGCCCCGCACCGCGGCCACGAGCTTGTCGATGCCGGTGTCCTGGGTCTCGGTGTAGGGCGGCGCAAGCGGAATGCTCTTGTACATGCCAAGCGCGCGCCCGCCGAGTTCGGCCTTGCGCTCGACCAGCACCACCTCGTGGCCCACGGCTGCGGCTTCCAGGGCTGCGGTCAGGCCGGTGAAGCCGCCGCCGAGCACGAGAATGGTCTTGTTGGTCGTGAGCGTCTCGGGGTCGGGGACGCTGGACTTGGTCAGCTTGACCACGCCCATCAAGGTGTATTCCTGGGCCATGATGGTCAGATTGTCGATGCCCTTGGCCGCGTCCGGGGCGCTGGTCTGTTTGTCGAAACTCCAGACGCAGAATTCGCGGATATTGACCCGTTCGGTCAGGACGTCGAAGGCGAACACGTCCCATTTGACGCGCGGCGAACAGGCGCACAGGCACACGGCGTCAAGGGCGTTCTCCTTGACGTCGGCCTTGATCCGCGCCACGGATTCGGGCGAGCACAGGACGGCGTCGGTCTTGATGACCGGGCAATTGCCGCCGTATTTGTTTTTCACCGAGGCGGCGATCCCCTCGATGTTGACGGCGGCCGCGATGTCGCATCCGCCGCAGATGTAAACGCCTATTTTCTCTGCCATGTGAGCTTACCTCCCTGCCACCGTTTGGATCGCCTTGAGCGCAGCCGCCGTGGCAGTCTGGGCGGATTTCATGACATCCAGGGGAAGCTTCGCGCACCCCGAGGCGACCATGCCGGTCCCGGGCGCGCTGGTCACGAAGCCGTCCTCGTCGATGTGAAGCCCCGCGACCGTTGCGCCCGCAAGGCTCGGCTGCATGCCGGTGGCCAGGACGACCAGGTCGAAACGCTCGTCGCTTTTGATGCCGGTCACGGCGTTCTCGACCGTGACCACCGCGTCGCCCGTGGCCGCGTGCTCGACGATGGCCGCCACCTTGCCCTTGACCAGGTGGAGATTCTCGTCGGCGGTCACCTTTTTCATGAAGTTGTCGTAGCGGCCCGGGGTGCGCAGGTCGATGTAGTAGATGGTGACCTGGGCCTTGGGGTAGCGCTCGCGGATGTACGTGGCCTGCTTGAGCGAGGCCATGCAGCAGATATAGGAGCAGAAGTTCAGGTGGTTTTCGTCGCGGCTGCCGGCGCACTGGACAAAGGCGACGCGCTTGGGCTCGGCCGCGTCGCTCGGCCGCAATATCTTGCCGCCGGTCGGACCGTTGGGCGCGGCCAGGCGCTCCATCTGCATGTTGGAGATCACGTTGCCGATCTTGCCCGCGCCCAGGTTTTCCAGGCGCTGCATGTCGTAGGGCTTCCAGCCGGTGGCCCAGACGACCGCGCCCACGTTCAATTTGATCTCGCGGGGGGCGTCGTCCAGATCGATGGCGCCGTAGACGCAGGAGGCCTTGATCTTGGCCAGTTCGTCCTTGCCGCAGGCCTCCTTGGTCAGGACGTAGCGCATGGGGAAGGCGAAGATGTTCGGGCGGTAGGCGGCTTTGCGCATGCCCAGGCCCAGGTCGAATTCGCAGGGCAGTTCGGTCGTGGCCGCTTCGGCGCAGGCGCCGCAGGCGGTGCATTTTTCATTGACGTGGCGCGGGCTGAGCTTGACCGTGACCTCGTAGTCGCCGGGGGCGCCGGTGACGCGGGTGACTTCGGCCTGGGTGAAATAGTTCACCTTGGGATTGTTGCGGATGCGCTGGAACTGGATCTCCAGGCCGCAGGAGGGCGGGCAGAGTTTCGGGAAGTATTGGTTGAGCTGGGCCACCCGGCCGCCCAGGTAGGGGTTTTTCTCGACAATGAAGACCTCGTAGCCGACCTCGGCGGCCTCCAAGGCGGAGGTGATGCCGCTAAAGCCCCCTCCGACAACCAAGATACTGTTATTCGCCATCGCGTCCTCCATGCTTTTGGCCCGTGCCGGCGCGGACTCGGTATTGTCCGTCCGCGTCGCGGTCCTTTGGACCCGTGCCGGAAAAAAATCGAGCGGCCGGTTCTCGCCCGGGCCGCCTCGCTTGCGTTCCCGCGCCAGGTCTTGCGGGAACGCAATGGGGCGTCTGCCGCATCGCGCGTGCAAACGGCCTTATCCCGGACGGCGAAGACTCCTCGCCGCCCGGGATGAGGCCGTGGTTTAAGAAAACGGCCGCGGGCTTGCGCCCGCGGCCGTTTGCCGTCGTCTCCGGTCTAGTCCGGAATGATCTGGTAGTAGGGCTTCTTGAAGAGCTTGAACTCCTTGGTCTTGGGGTCGTACTTCGAGTTGACGAAGCACTTCCACTTGGTGTCGTCCAGACCAAGGAAGTCGCCGCGGTAGTAGAAGCCGGGGTACCGGGACTCTTCGCGGAACATGATGTGGCTCATGTGCAGGCGAACGGTCCACAGGCGGTGGTACTGCTCCCAGCAGCGCATCAGTTCGTGCAGGTCGCGGGCGGCCAGCTTCAGGCTGTCCTCTTCAAGCATCTGCAAGAGCTTGAAACCGGTGTCGAGCAGGGTCTGCGAGGTCGTGTAGTAGGTACCCACGCCTCCGCCGTACTCGTCCGAGCACTTGATCAGGCGCATCATGAAGTTCTTCGGGGAGATGAAGCTCGGGTTGACGACCGGGTCGGTCGACAGCGCCTTGCCGTTCTCGAAGTTGTACCAAGGACGGTAGATTTCCTTCTTCAGCTCGTCGGCGGTCTCTTTGATGGCCGGCTTGTAGTCCTTGTGGTCGACGCACCAGCGCACCATCTGCTTGCCGGCCATGCGGCCCTCGGCGTGGGAGCCGGAGGAGAACTTGTGGCCGGAGGCGCCGACGCCGTCGGCGCAGGTCCACAGACCCATGACCGTGGTCATGCGGTTGTAGACTTTGCCGTTGTCGGCGCGGACCTTGTAGTCTTCGGGAACCCATTCTTCGTCCGGACCGGAAACCCAGATGCCGCAGCAGCCGGAGTGCGAACCGAGCAGGTAGGGCTCGGTGGGCATGATTTCGGAGCCGGTCTCTTCAGGGGCGACGTTCTGGCAGGCCCACAGGTTGGCCTGGCCGACGCACATGTCGAGGAAGTCTTCCCAGGCTTCGCTCTCCAGGTGCTTTTGCTGCTCGGGGGTCAGCTTGGCGAAGGTGGTCTGCAGGGCGGTCTTGGTGTCCATGTAGATCGGGCCGCGGCCTTCGCGCATTTCGCGAAGCATCATGTGGTTGCGCAGGCAGGTCGGGATGACGTGGCCCTTGGCGTAACCGCGATCTTCGTACGGCTTGAGCATGGCGCGGTTAGTGGCGCAGTAGTCTTCGCCCTTGGAGTTGGTGGCCTTGGCCTTAAAGAGCAGGAACCAGGCGCCGACCGGTCCGTAACCGTCCTTGAAGCGGGCGGGGACGAAGCGGTTTTCCATCATGGTCATCTCGGCGCCGGCCTGGGCGCACATGGTGTAGGTGGAACCAGCGTTCCAGACCGGGTACCAGGCGCGGCCCATGCCCTCACCGGTGGAACGGGGGCGGTACACGTTGACCGCGCCGCCGCAGGCCACCATGATGGCGTTGGCTTTGATGATGAAGATCTTGTTCTCGCGGGTGGAGAAGCCCACCGCGCCGGCGATGCGGTTGGGGGTGTTGGCGTCCATGAGCAGCTTCACGATGAAGACGCGCTCGATGTAGCGGTCCTGGCCCAGGGCGTTTTTCGCGGCTTCCGCCACGATGCACTTGTAGGACTCGCCGTTGATCATGATCTGCCAGCGGCCGGAACGGACCGGGGCGGCGCCGGTGCGCAGGGAAACGCCCTTGGCCTTGGCCTGAGCGCCGTCCAAGTTGTGGTCGCCTTCCTTGACCCAGCAGGGCAGGCCCCACTCTTCGAACAGGTGGACGGAATCGTCCACGTGGCGGCCGAGGTCGAAGATCAGGTCTTCGCGGACCAGGCCCATCAGGTCGGTGCGGACCATGCGGACGTAGTCGTCGGCGTCGTTCTCGCCGATGTAGGTGTTGATGGCGGACAGGCCCTGCGCCACGGCGCCGGAGCGCTCGAGCGCGGCCTTGTCCACGAGCAGCACGGACATGCCGCCGATCTTGTCCGCCCAACGGCAGATCTCGTACGCGGCGCCGCAGGTGCCCATGCCGCCGCCGACCAGCAGGATGTCGACGCTCTTCTCAACGATCTCCGGCTCGGCCAGGGCCAAGCCTTTGGCTTCCTCTTTCATCGGAATCCGAGGCATAGTCGTTCTCCTTCAAATATGATGAGGTATTAAAGTCGTTACGATCGCCGCGCCGTTACTGGCAGATGCCGTCGATCCAGCACTGGGTCTTGTCGGCCTCGTTCATGTCGAACTTCTTCATCAGAACGGCCTTGGGCTTCTTCAGCGCGGTCTCGGTGAAGAGCAATTCGTCTTCCAGGCTGGCGCCTTCGGGCTTGCCGTCGTAAGGCTTGATCGAACCTTCGGGAGTGGTGCGGATGGGGAACTTGAAACGCTTGATGTTGCCGTTGCGGAACTTGACCGTCCACATGATGGAGTCGGCGCTGCGCATCGGGATGCAGGTGCCGCCCATGGGAGCGAAGTCGGCGTACGGACGGGCTTCGATCGCGCCCTGCGGGCAGATCTTCACGCAGGAGTAGCACTCCCAACAAGCGTCGGGCTCCTGGTTGTAGGCCTTCATCTCCTGAGGATCCAAGATCATCAGGTCGTTGGGACAGATGTACATGCACGCGGTCTTTTCACCGCCTTTGCATCCGTCACACTTGCTCGGATCAACAAAGGTAGGCATAGCAACTCCTCCGAATCATTTTAGAGTTAAACAACACAAACGATGCCCCATCCAAAATAACACAAAGATCGGTCCTGTTTTGCATCGCGGCTGCTTGTGAGGAAAAGAACAAGCATTCGCGCGCGGCGTCAGCGAGCCGGACCATGACAAGGAAATCCGCTGTGCGCCAAACAGTCTGAAAAATTTGAAAAAACCGAGGAGAGAGCCCACGCGCCGTCATCTCGGACACACGGGGAACTCCGAACTACTTTTTTTTATCCCCCATGGCAAGATTTTTTTCGGGCGCGGCCCAATTTCTGCGCATTTTTCGAAAATTCATTCCATACCTTCCTGGGGGGATATGGATTCTTTTGCAGAAAAAGCCTCTTGCAAAATCCATTTGCCGCCAGGTCAGACTCGCAACACGGCGGAGCAACCCGCTAAAATTATGCGGGATTCCAAAGGGAGCAGCCCTTTGGCCGCCGGAGGCGTTAAAAAAACCACTCTTTTGCAAGTCTCTCCGGAACCCCTGGTGTTTTCCCGGCGGGCTTCGCCCCAGGCCGCCTAGGCCCGGCGCACCGGAGTGCGCAGGATCGTCTTGAGCTTCGCGGGCGCGGCGCGGCGCGGATCGTTCAGGTAAATTTCATGATGCCGCCCGCTCGGAACGTAACCCTGGCCGCGGGCAAAGGCCAGCAGCGCCTCGACCGTCGGCCGTTCGCCGGCGTACGGCCCGACGTGCAGCGTCTGGGCGCACGGTCCCTCGGCGAAATCCTCAAGCCGCACCAGGGACAACAACGCCGCCTCGCCCTGCTTGCATTCCAGGGCGCAGACCGCCTCGCTCGCGTCCGCGACCGACACGAACGAAGGCTGCGCGATCATGAGCGTCCAGCGCCAGGAGGACTTGGGCGCGTCCCAGGAAAAATTCCCGCCCGCGACCGACCACAACCCTTCCAGCGGCATGACCGCATAGTCCGGGCCCAGCCCCTTTTTCTTGCGCGCGAACTTGATGGAATAGGCCACGCCGTACAAAGCCTCGACCGCCTTGGCGAACGGCGCGGCGTTCGGGTCGCCCGCCCCGTCGAGCATCAGATAGGATAGCTGGGGAACCTCCACCAGGACGCACACGCCCTGCTTGGCGGTGTAGAGAGACTTGTAGTCTTTTTTCAGGTCGACCTTGTCGCTCACGGTTGCCTCCTTGGCGGAAAAGAGAGCCTCCGGCGGCCGGGGGGATGATTCCCCCCGGACCCCCTCGAAACGGTTTTCGGCGGTCTTGCGTTTTCGCTGCGCGAAAACGCAAGACCGCCGTGAAAAGTTTTTTGAGGCAGGGGGTTCGGGGGAAACCCCTTTTGTTCACAAAAGGGGTTTCCCCCGATTCCTCTCCTCTAAAACATGTCCTTTTCCGTCTCCGCGATGGTCTGATCGATCACGTCCTTGAGCTTCCCGGGCAGGCCCATGATGTCGACGTTCAGGAAGCCGCGCACGATGGTCGAGGTGGCTTCGTCTTCGGTCAGGCCTCGGGACATGAGGTATTCGATTTCCCGGCGGGCGATCTTGCCGACGGCCGCTTCGTGGGACAGTTCCACGCCGTCGACCGTGGCCATGAGTTCGGGCACGGCGTGGATCGTGCCGCCGCCGAGGATCAGTCCCCGGCATTCCAGGTGGCCCTTGGACGGGGCGGCGTGGCCGCCGATGAAACCCCGGGCCACGATGTCGCCGCCGCTGGCGATGGTCCGGGCGATCATTTCGCCCCGGGTGTTCGCGGCGTTGAGCAGTATCCGGCTGCCGTTGTCCACGTAGGAGCCCTTCGGCGCGACCATGACCGAGTTGAAGCGGGCCACCGCGCCCTCCCCGGCCAGATCGATCGACGGGTACATTTGCAGGTCTTTGACGGACTTGAGCAGAACGTAGTTGTTTAAAAACACGCCCCCGGCGGCGACGACTCCGGCCGAGCGCGGCCGGACCACGCTGGTTTCGGCCCAGTTGTGGATCATGGAAAAAGTCAAGCTGGCGTTTTTGCCGATGAAAAATTCCGAGATGCCCAGATGCGCCGCGCCCTTGGAGCCGTGGGCCACCGAACAGCCGGTGATGATGTGCAGTTCGGAGTCGTCCTCGACGACGATCACGTTGTGGACGTTTTGCCCGGCTCCGTCGGTCTTCAGAAACAGGCAGGACTGCACCGGCTCGGCGATCTTGGCCCCTTTCGCGGTCTTGATGAAATAGCCGCCGTGGAGGTTTTCGGCGGCGCTTTTCGTGTATTTGTCCTTGTCCGGATCGATGAGTTTCCAGAAATGCCCGGGCAGGCCGTCGTATTTGGCGAGCGCCTGCTTGATGTCGAGGATTTCCACGCCCTCCACGCGGGCGCTGCAATGCGAACCGGCCTGGTCGATGGAGAGATAGGTGCCCGAGCGCCCGGCCTCCTCCACGTCCACGCCAGCCATGAGCATCTGGTTTTTGTCGCTTGCTTCCAGAGAATTCAGGTTTTCCACGGTCACCGCGGGCAGGCCGGTGAACTTGTAGTCGCTCAGGTCGATGTCTTTCATGAACGATGTTTCCGTTTGGAGTTTGACGTTGAAAGATGCCGTTTGGCCGCGAGACTGGCTGACTGGCAGACTGGGCGTCAGGCGATGATCCGCGACAACTCTCCCGGGTCCCCGCTGCCAAGGCAGCGCACGCACTCCTGGTAGCCGAACTTGCCGACGTGATCGAGGATTTCGCGGGGGTTGGCCTCGCAGCACAGGTGTCCGTTGTAGAGCACCTGGCCCCGGTCGGCGTTGATGTATTCCAGGATGTAGCCGGTGTGGGTGATGATCAGCCCGGAGGTCTGGCGCTTGGTCTTGCGCTCCTTCATGGACGAGGCCGGTTCGACGCTGAGCGTGCCGTCGAGCATTTCGCGCACGGTGCGGCCGATGAGCTTCATGTTTTCCAGGTCCACTCCGGATTCGGGCTCGTCGAAGAGCACGAGCCTGGGCCGCTGGGCCATGAGTTGGAGCAGCTCGCTGCGCTTGATCTCGCCGCCGGAAAAGCCCGAGTTGACGTCGCGGTCCAGAAAATCGCTCATGTTGACCATGCCTGCCAGGGCGTCGACGTTCGTCTCGCGCCCCTGGGCGCACAGATCGACCATGCGCCGGGTGGTCAGGCCGTGGATGGTCGGCGGGCGCTGGAAGCTCATGCCGATGCCCAGGCGCGAGCGCTCGTGGATGGGCGCCCGGGTGATGTCGGTCCCGCGAAACAGGACGCGCCCCCGGGTGACGCGCAGGCCGCCAAGCCCCATCAGGGTCATCAGCAGGGTGGTCTTGCCCGAGCCGTTGGGGCCGAACAGGATGAAGGTCTCGTTCTCGCCGATGTGCAGGTCGATGCCCGAGAGCACTTCCTTTTCGCCGATGCTGACGTGCAGGTCTTCGATATGAAGCATGGATGCCCTTTTCCGCGAAGGTTTGAGCGGAGCCCGCGCCACGGGCCCAAAGCCGCCGGCCGGGCCGCGCCGTACTGGGCGCAATGGTACATTTTCTTGACAGGAAAAACAATCGCGCTTGTCCAGGCCCAACCGGCCGAACCGGCCGAAGCGGCCGGCCGACCTTTTGCCCGATCTTCCGGCGCGACCTCCTTGACGAACTTTTCCGCTTGTGAGAGAAACTTCAAGTTTGCGGGACGTCCCCCGGCCGAAAGTCCAGGAAACCACGCAAGGCGCGTATGAGCTGGCCACACAAAGACTTGCTGTGCGTCTCCCAATTGTCCGCCGGTGACGTGGAAAACGTCATGCGGACCGCCGATTCCTTTCAGGAAATCAACGCCCGTCCGGTCAAGAAAGTCCCCACGCTGCGCGGCAAAAGCGTGGTGCTCTTCTTCGCCGAACCCTCCACGCGCACCAAGACCTCGTTTGACATCGCGGGCAAACGCCTCTCGGCGGACACCTTTTCCCTGGCCAAAAGCTCGTCGAGCCTGGTCAAGGGCGAAAGCCTCAAGGACACGGCGCTGACGCTGGCAGCCATGAATCCCGACGCCATCGTCATCCGCCACCCCAGTTCCGGCGCTGCCGATTTCCTGGCCAGGCGCCTGAAATGCTCGATCATCAACGCCGGGGACGGCTGGCACGCCCACCCCACCCAGGCTTTGCTCGACCTGTTCACCCTGCGCCGGATCTGGGGCAGCGTGGCCGGGAAAACCGTGCTCATCCTGGGCGACATCGCCCACAGCCGGGTGGCCCGCTCAAACGTCCTCTTGCTTGGCATGCTCGGCGCGAACGTCAAACTCTGCGCCCCGAAAACGCTCCTGCCCGCCCGGCCCGAGTCCTGGCCGGTCACGACCTGTCCGGACCTGGACGAAGCCGTCGAAGGGGCGGACGCGATCATGTGCCTGCGCTTGCAGCTCGAACGCCAGCAGGCCGGGCTTCTGCCCAACCTGCGCGAATATTCGCGCCGCTTCTGCCTGACCGCCGAACGCCTGGCCAAAGCCAACCCCCACGCCCCGGTCCTGCACCCGGGACCGATCAACCGAGGCGTGGAAATCGCCTCGGAAGTGGCCGATTCCGTCGAATCGCGCATCCTCGACCAGGTTTCCGCCGGCGTGCACGTGCGCATGGCCCTGCTCCATCTCTACCTCACCCGGCGCGACGCGCCTGCCGCGGGATAAGCCATGGCCGCACCCGATCTTGTCATTCGCGGCGCGCGTCTCGCCGGTAGCGGCGCCCCGGCCGTCGACCTCTACCTCGCGCACGGACGCGTCCTCGGGCTTGAAACCCACGACCCCGGACGCGCCCACGACGCCCCGGCCGTCGAGGCGGGCGGCTTGCTCCTTTTGCCCGGCCTGACCGACTGCCACGTCCATCTGCGCGAACCCGGCCAGGAATGGAAGGAAGACGTCGCCACCGGACTGGCCGCCGCCGCCCACGGCGGTTTCGCCAACGTCATGTGCATGGCCAACACCAAGCCGGTCAACGACGACGCCTCGGTCACGGCGCTGATGCTCGACAAGGCCCGCCTGTCCTGGCCGCGCGGCCCGCGCCTGTTCCCGGTCGGGGCGCTGACCGTGAAGCTCAAGGGCGAGGCCCTGGCCGCGTTCGCCGAACTCAGGGAAGCCGGCTGCAAGGCCGTGTCCAACGACGGCCTGCCGGTGCACAACACCGAACTTTTCCGCCGGGCCGTGGAATACGCAAGCGACCTCGGGCTGATCGTCATCGACCATTGCGAAGACCCGTTCTTGTCCCCGGGCGCGGGCATCAACGAGGGCTTGGTCAGTTCGGCGCTCGGACTGCGCGGCCAGCCGACCGCCTCCGAGGCCATCCAGGTCGCCCGCGATTGCCTGCTGGCCGCCTATCTTCAAGCGCCCATCCACCTGGCGCACATAAGCTGCCGCCAGTCCGTGGAAATCATCGCCCGGGCCAAGGAGCAAGGCGCGCCCGTCACCGCCGAAACCTGCCCGCATTACCTGCTGCTCACCGAAGAGGCGGTCACCGGCTACAACACCCAGGCCAAGGTCAGCCCGCCGCTGCGCACGAGCGACGACGCAGCCGCCCTGCGCGAAGGCCTGCGGTCCGGCGTGATCGACATCGTCAGCACCGACCACGCCCCGCACGCGGCCCACGAAAAGGAAACCCCGTTCGACGAGGCCCCAAACGGCATTTCCGGCCTGGACAGCGCCCTGGCGCTGACCTGGCGGCTGGTCGCCGAAGGCGCCCTGTCCGAAGCGGACCTGGTGCGCGCCCTGACCAAGGGCGCCGACATTTTCGGCTTGCCGGTCAACCGCTTCGCGCCCGGCGACCCGGCCGACGTCGTCCTGTTCGACCCGAACCTGACGTGGACGCTGACCGAACAGGAAATGCGCTCCAAAAGCAAAAATACGCCCTTCCTCAATACCAGGCTCACCGGCCGCTGCGCCGGCCTGTACGTGGCCGGCAAGAAAATCGTGTAGCGCGCCTCCGGCGGCCAAGGGGCTTCGCCCCTTGGAACCCCACCGGGGGGAATCATTCCCCCCGGACCCCCTCGACAAAGAACCTCCGCACTTTTATTCGGCCTTGACAAAACTACAAATTGTAGCTACAAATTATTATGCAATTTGAGTGGGACGAACGGAAACGGACCTCGAATCGCGAGAAACACGGCATCGATTTTGAGGATGCCCCGGCTGTTTTTTCGCCGGATATGATCGTTTTCGAGGACCACCGCCGCGAGTACGGCGAACAGCGCTATATCGGCATGGGGACGCTTTGCGGCCGGATCGTCGTGACGGTCTTCACGGTGCGCGGCGACACGGTCCGGATCATCTCCATGCGTAAGGCGAACCGGAGGGAGGCGGCATATTATGAAAAGACAACCGAAGACCGATCTTAAGGTCCTGGACAAACTCACGGACGCGGAAGTCACCCGCCGGGCCAAGTCCGACCCGGACAACTTGCCGCTTGATCGAGAGTTCTTCGACATCGCCAAGCGGATCAAGCTCGAAGACCTGATGCCCGAGCAGAAACAGCAAGTCACCCTGCGCCTGGACGCCGATGTTCTGGTTTGGTTCAAGCGGCAGGGCAAAGGCTATCAAACGCGCATCAACGCCGCCTTGCGGGCGTTCAAGGAAGCCGCGAATGGATGAGCCTTTGCGGGGAAACAACGGCGGGCTAGGATAACAAGGAGACGACGCCGATCCCCTGCCGGATACAGTTTTTTGGATGGGGGGGGGGGGAAATTTTTTTGTCAAGGGGGGAGGAGTAAAAAGTTTTTTTTTCCGTCCTCTGGGTTTAGAGGCTTCTCCCCGTGAAAAAGTTTCCCCCCCCGATTCTCTCCCCTTCTCCCCTCCCCCTACCTGAACACCGCCGCCGCGAAGCTGACGGCCGAGGCCGAGACGTCGTCGCGCGAGATTTCGTGGCCGAGCACGGTTCCGGCGCAGGGCGGCAGGATTTCGAGCAGGGCGGCCAGGGCGCTGAAGCCGCAGACGTTGAAGCGGTCCTTGACCTTGCGCGACTCGTTCCAGAAGGCCTCGGGGTCGCGGTTGACGAGCGCGGTGAGCAGGGCGGCGTCGTGGAGCAGGGCGTCGCGCTGGAGCTGTTCGGCTTCTTCCATGTGGCCGAATTTCGGCCCGATGTGGCAGAAGTCCACGCTCGCGAGCACGAGCGTTTCGCCGCCTGGACGGATGGCCGCGCGCAGGGTGTCGAGAAACGGACCGGCCGCGTCCTGGAAGCAACGGCGGGAATAATGCGCCAGGGCGAGCTTTGGCGAACCGCACAGGACCGGGACGATCCGGAAGGAGCCCCGGGGCAGAAGGTGTTGCAGGAAAAGGAGCGCAAATTCGATGGAGTGCTCGAACCTGTGGGCGAAGTCGTTTGCGGCCGCGGCCGGTCCGGCCGCTGCGGCCAGGGCGGCCGAGACGGCCTTGTCGTTGGCGACCGCGCCAAACGGGGTGGCGAAGTCTTTTTGGGTGAAACAAAATAAGCCCTTGTCGAGCTTGTGCCCGACGCCGAGGATGACCACGGTCCGCGGCTTGGCCGCGCGAAGCTGGTTGAACGCCCGGCCGTACTGGGCGCGCCCGGCGTCCAGGTCGATGTGCGGACTGACGACGGCCAGGGGCGTTTGCGTTGCCGCCGGGTCCGGCGCGTTCGGCGCGTCTGGCGCATCGAGGATGGCCTGGAGTTTGGCGGCAAGCTCCGCCGGATCCTTGGGATAGGCCTGGCCCGCCAGGGCGGCCTCGCGCACGGGCAGCGCGGCGTAGGCGGCGATCACCGGTTTTGCGGCTTCGCGGTAGCGCGGCGTGTCGAGCAGGTAGGCCTCGTCGAATTCGCCGATCACGCGGGAAACGGCGTCCAGAGGCAGGGCCGCGCCGTGCAGATGCTTGGAAATTTCGTCGCGCACCTCTTCGAGATTGCGCGCGCCGTCGAGCAGGATCAAAATCTTGAACAGCCCGGCCGGCAGGGCCTTGTCCGCCGGAAAAAGCCCCAGCGGATCGCGGACATAGACGATGCGGTCGAAGTCCTGGATCAGGGGAACGAACTCCAGGTCGGCGCGGAACGCGGGGCAGGCTTGGCTCATGATGGTATCCAACGCTGCTTGTATTCCTGGGAGCGTAAAGTGATTCACTTTACGCTCCCAGCGGCGGATGCCGCTTGGCCGCGCCAAAAGCGGGGCCGTACAAATAAACGGGTGCGCGAAAAGGAAGAAAATTTTCCGTCCCGTCAATAAAAGATTGGACCGCCGGCGGCTCGCGTCACGAGCTGCGAATATTTTT
Source organism: Desulfovibrionaceae bacterium (assembly GCA_015233395.1). GTDB lineage: Bacteria > Desulfobacterota > Desulfovibrionia > Desulfovibrionales > Desulfovibrionaceae > JADFXV01. The sequence goes on along the minus strand of JADFXV010000018.1, from coordinate 2,542 downwards.
CATTGACTCGCCGGATTGTCAACTCAAACGGCGTCAAAAAGCGGACAGCGGGAAAACGAACGAAAACGAGACGGCCAAGCCGCCCCGAAATGAGGGGCGGGCAAGCCGGAAACGGCGCTTTCGCCGCTTCCGGCCCCACGCCTTAATGAAATTTCGCGTTGCGCAAGGTCCAATGCCTGGCCGGGACCTGAACGCAGTGGATGTCTTCGCCGTATTCGGCGCAAATGATCAGGTTGCCGCTTTGCTCCACCCAATGGGCGTGCATCGTGAGCGAATGCAACGAAAAATCGTGCGATTTGGCCTCACGGCCCTCGCGGCGGTAATGCTTCACGATCAAATCGCCGATGTGGTGCAAGGCCTTCATGGCCGCCTCGGACAAAAACAAATCGTCGAAATCGACCCGGTGCAAGGTCGCGTCGCCCAAATCAAGGGCGTCGGCAATCCTGCTTTCCAACGATTGTACCCGGACCTGACGCGCGGTGCTGGTGGTGTGAAGCTGCATGGCCTGACCTCCTTGTCTGCGTCATGTCATGCCAAAAGCGTGCCAGAGAAAGAGGGAGGGAGAGGGAGAAAGAGGAGACCAGGGGAGGAACCTTTTGTTGAACAAAAGGTTCCTCCCCTGGACCCCGCCTCCAAAAAACTTTGTGCATGAAGAACTGTCATCTCTTGGCGCGGTAAACACGGTTGCGCCCCCCCGCGTCAGGGGATGAGGCCGCGCCCCTGACGCGGGGGTCCGGGGGCGATCATCGCCCCCGGCGGGGCCTGGGGCGGAGCCCCAGCCAGGTCCGGGGCGGCCCTACTTCGCCGGACCGTTTTGCAGGTCGCCGAGGATTTCCTCGACTTTGGCCAGGGCCGCTTTTTGGTCTTTTCCGGCCATGTCCGCCAGGGCGGCGGCGCGTTGTTTGATGTCGGCGATGGCGGTGTCGACGTACATTTTCCTGGCCATTTCCGGCAGCGCCTCGATGGCGCCCAGGCGTTTTTCGAGCATGCCCATCCGGGCGTCCGTGTCCGCGAGCGAGGCCAATTTGTCGTTGAATTCCGTCTGGATTCTGGTGATGCGCGCGTCGTGCGTCAGGTAGAGCCCGACAATGAGCACGATCGCCAAAATTCCGACGATCAAACCGATCCTGCCGGGTTCGCAGGAGCATTCGTCTTTTTTCTCTTGGCCCGTTTGTCCGGCGCCGCCGTTTTCCTCGTCCGCGCCGTGCAAAACCGCCATGCGTTTTCCCAGTCCCAGCATAATTCCTCCTTACAGGATTGATGTCGTTTTCTCTTGCCGCGTTCCGGAGCCGCCGCGCGGCGGGCCGGTCCCGGTCGCCGCGGGACATCGCCTTAGCTTATTCATAGAATGAATGGCCGGCCCTGGCAACAAACTTGACGCAAATGGAAACATCTTCGCAAAAATGCCGGGAAATCTTTCAGCCGCATAGCGCGGCTTTGCTTTTCTCGGGACCGGACGGGACCGGCGAGGCGGGTTTGCCCCCATTTGCGCCCGGCCGGCGAAGGGGCTACAAGGGGCTTCACGCAACAGCGCCATCCACAGCGAGCGTCCATGTTCATCCAAGTCACGGCCTCGGCCGGTTCCGGCAAGACCTATCAGCTCACCAATCGTTTTTTGGAGCTCTTGCTCGGCGCATCCGCGACCCAGTGGCCGCCGGTCTGTCTCAAGGCCGGCGCCCGCCGCTTCGCCCCGGCCGAGATCATGGCCATCACCTTCACCAACAAGGCCGCCGCCGAAATGAAGGAGCGCCTGGTGGCCTCGCTCAAGGCCCTGGCGCTTGAAATTCCGGGCGCGCCCGCGCCGGGGGGCTTCACTCCGGACATCGCCAGGCGGCATCTGGAGACGATATTCAAGCATTACCAGCGCTTGCAGATCCGGACCATCGACAGTCTGCTGGTGATGCTGGCCAGGCTGTTCGCCGTGGAGCTCGGGCTGGCGCCCGATTTTGAAACCGTGTTCGACGCGTCCGAGATCTTGACGCCCCTGTACGACCGGCTGGTCAGCCGGGCCGAGACCGGGTGCGAGCCCGAGGCGGGCCTTTTGTCGCGCGCCGCGGCCGCTTTTTCCGGGGCAGGGGGATTTTTGCCGTCCACGGTCTGGAACGAGCGCCTGCGCGCGGTGTTTCATTTGCTCCTGACCGAGCCCGGGCCGCTGGCCACCGACCCGCAGCCGTTTATCCGGCTGCGCGGGCAGAGCCTTGACGCCTTGGCCGAGGCCGCCCGCGTCCTGAAGCTCGGGCTTGAAGACGCAGGCTGTCCGGCGAAAACGGCCTTTGCCTCGTTTTTGGATAAATGCCTGACGCTTGGCCGCGAGGACAAGATTCCGGACTCGGTCTACGCCGCCAAGGCTGAGTTGGCCGAATGCGTCCTGGCGGCGGGGCGGGCCGCGCTTTCGCCCGGTCTTGAAGCCGGCTACGAAACCTTCAAGGAATGTTTCGCCGGGTGCGCCCAGACCGCCGCGCTGACGAACGGGGCGCTTGACATGCTGGCCTTCGTGGAACTGGCGGGCGCCCTGGCCGGGGGCCTGGAGGGCGGCGCGCCC
>JADFXV010000017.1 GCA_015233395.1 Desulfovibrionaceae bacterium | reverse complement strand
ATCGCCGGCGGCGATGACGGCGAACGCATCTGCCGGGCCATGCGCTACGTGGGCGAAAACCTGGCCTACGACCCCGACGGCAACCGGGAACAATTCACCAAAACCGCCGCCGGCCTGTTCCAGTCGAAAATCCTGGGCGGCTGCTCCGACTTCGCCCTGGCCGAGATGGCCCTGTTTCGGGCCATGGGCTTTCCGGCGCGCCTGGCCCTGACCGCCAACGTCAAATGGATCAAGCTCTGGCGGGAAAATTCCCTGGCCGTGGGCAACGGCCACAGCTTCGTCGAAGTGTTCCTCGACGGCCGCTGGCGCCTGGCCGACCCGACCTCGTTCGTCCTCTACGACGGCTACGATCCGGCCCAAAAAAACCTGCCCTCCGGCGAAATCGCCATGGCCAGGGGACAAGACTTCGCCTCCCTCGGCATCGCTTCGGTCGACCAGGCCAACGCCCTGCTGCGCCAGACCGCCGCGACCTACGCCGGCGACTACCGCGACCCCGAACTGCCCGTGCGCTGCCAGGTCGATTTCGATTTCCCGGCGACCTTCGCCAAACTGGGACTGCTCTTCCTGGAAAAAGACGTCCCCTCCTCGGCGCTGCGCCTGTGCCGCAAAGCCGCCGAACTCGACCCGTCCCGCCTGGACGCCCAACTCTGCCTGGCCAGAGCCAGACTCAAAACCGGCGACCGCGACCGCGCCGCCAAAGCGCTCGACGCGGCGCAAAAACTCGACCCGGCCAACCCGGAAATCCCCGCGCTGCGACGGGAGATGGGACAAGAATAGAGAGGGAGAGAGAAGACCGGGGGGAAACTTTTTTGAAAAAAAGTTTCCCCCCGGACCCCTCTTCAAAAAACTTCTATAGGGGCGGCGAGCCGGTTTGCGTTTTTGAAAGGGATGCGGGGGAAAGACACGCCCCTGTCGCGGGGGTCCGGGGGCGATCATCGCCCCCGGCGGGGTCCAGGGGCAGCGCCCCTGGTGTTCTCTTACTTTGTCAGGTGTTCGAACACGCCGTTCCACTCCGCCGGCGGCGGGGTGGCGATCAGGGTTTGGCAGCGTTCCTTGTAGAGCGAATACAGTCGCGCCCCGAAGCGCGTTTCCAGGTCGGTGAAGCTTGCGAGCGAGGCGGCGAAATCCCGGGACTTGTATCTGGCCAGGGCTTTGCCGGCCAGGTCGAGTTCCTCGGCGCGGCGGTCGCGTTCGGCCGGGTGCATGACGGAATAGATGGTCACGGGTTCGTGTTTGCCCTTGACCAGGACGCTGTCGACTTCCTGGAAATGAAATCCGGCGGTGGACGGATGGACCATGCCTTCGCCGGCCACGAGCGTCAGGCCGTAGTATTTGGTCAGGCCTTCGAGCCGCGAGCACAGGTTCACGTTGTCGCCGATGATGGTGTAGCTGAAGAGGTCCTGCGAGCCGAAGTTGCCCACGCGCACAAAGCCGCAGTTGAGGCCCACGCCCACTTTCAGGGTCTGGCCGTATTTCGCCGCAAAGACCGTATTGAGTTCGCCGAGCCGCTCGATCATGTCCAGGCCCGCCGCCAGCGCTTCGGCGCGGTGGTTGGCCACGTCCAGCGGCGCGTTCCAGAAGGCCATGATGGCGTCGCCGATATATTTGTCGAGGGTGCCCAGGTGTTCGGTGATGGTGTGGGTCATGGGGGTCAGGTATTCGTGGAGCAGGTCCACCAGCTGGGTCGGGGAGAGTTTTTCCGAGATGGAGGTGAACCCCCGGATGTCGGAAAACAGGATGGAGATTTCACGCTCCTCGCCGGTCAGGTTGAGCTTGTCGGGCGACTGCACGATCTGGTCGACGACCTTGGGCGAGAGGTAATGGGCGAAGGCGGAATGGATGAAGCGGCGCTGGCGTTCCTCGCGCCAGAATTTGAACACGGTCAGCAGGACGAAGTTGAGGAGCAAAACGGCCAGGGGATAGAGCGGCTGGATGAAGAGCTTGTGCGTTTTGAGCGTCTGGGCCGCGCCGAACCACATCGCAAGCCCCAGGCCGGCCAGGGTGGCTATCAGCCACAGGCCCTTGGCCCGCGACAGCAGCACGGCCGAGAGCAGGCCCATGGCCAGGACCAGGCAAAACTCCAGGGCCGGGGCCCAGTCCGGCCGCAGAATGTAGTCGTTGGTCAGGATCATGTCCACGACCGTGGCCTGGATCTCGGCTCCGGGCGTGGCCCGGTCGAGCGGCGTGGCCCGGATGTCCTGCATGCCCACGGCGGTCGAGCCGAAAATGACCGTTTTGCCTTCCAGGGCGCTTTTGTCCACTTCGCCGGAAAGCACGTCGCAGGCGCTCAGACGCGGGTAGATTCCGCCCCGTCCCCGGTAGTTGAGCAGGAGCATTCCCCTGGCGTCCAGGGGAATGGTTTTTTCGCCGAACGGACCGGAGAGCTTCAGGGATTTGAGTCCGGCTTCCGCGCCGGCGAGTTCGCGGCCGGTCGCCCCCAGGCCGCGCATGGCCGCGGCCAAGGCCAGGCTGGGATAGACCGCGCCGTTATAGGCGATGACCAGCGGCAGCCTGCGGATGACGTTGTCGCTGTCCGGGATGGTGTTCATAAATCCGGCGGCCGTGGCCGAGTCGAGCAGCACCGGCAGCGGGCAGAGCACGTTGGACGCGTTCATGGCGGCTTCGGCCGGCGCGACCGCTCCCTGGCGCCCGGCCACGGAAAAGGGAGAGGCGGGCAAGCGGCAGGCCGACTTCTCGCCCGTGCCGGAAAAATCGAAATAATACGACAGGACGAACGGGCCGCGAGAGAGCATCTTGGCCAAAACCTGGTCGTTGTCGCGGAAGGGATCGGGCAGGCCGCTGAAGGACACGTCGAAATTGAGTTCGTCCTTGAACTGGCGTTCCAGCAGGACGGGCGAGGTGCGGTCCGGTTCAGCCAGGAGCATGTCCATGGCCACGGCCCTGGCCCCGGCCTGGCGCATCTGGCCGAGCAGGAGCGTGAGCCGGTAGCGCGGCCAAGGCCACTGGCCGAGTTTCGCCAGGCTTTTCTCGTCGATGTCCACAAGGACCACTTGCCCGGAAACCGGGGTGGAACCCCGGGAGCGAAGTAAAAAATCGTAGATCATGTTGTCTTGGGACTCCATCCAGGTAGGCTGGATGGCGTAGAGCAGCGCCATGCCGGCGGTAATCGCCGCGCCGGCCAGAAAGATGCCGAATCTGCCCTTGAAATATTCCTTCAGGGCGCTCCAAACGCTGTGAAAACTGAATGCGGCCATGGCGTCGTCCTTTGTCGCAACGAAACGTTTTGACCCAAGTGCGTCGAATATTGCACTATCCAACTTCCGGGAGACATTGTCAAAGTTTTCCCGTGGTCTTTGACCCCAAAGGACCGGGGGGCCTTTTCGCTGGACTTTTTCTTTGTTTTGATGTCATGAAATTTTCATATTCCGTAAGCGCATTGCGGCGACGAGCATACTGGCGGCGGGTTGCGAAAATCCAATCCTTCACGAGGCGGGAAAATGAAAATAACCTCTCTGCATCTGCTTGGCGCTCATGGAACAGGACGCCGAATTGTCTATCTTGCCGTCCTGGCCGTTGCCCTGCTCCTTCCAGGCTGCCTGGCCGAGAAGGACCGCGAGGCCCTGCGGCAGGAGAACGCCCGCAAGGATGTCGAGCAGATCCGCGAACCGGAGGCCTACAAGACCCCTGCCGCCAAATCGTCCAAGGCCAAGGGTCTTGCCGAGGCTCCCGCGCCCGGCGCTCCCGGCGCTCCCAAGGTCCCGCTCAAACCGAATTCCCCCCTAGGCCTGGATGACGCGGTGTCCTTCGCCCTGGAGCGCAACCTGGACAAGCTGGTCGCGGCCCAGGAAAAGTCCGTGCAGGAAGAAATGGTCACCGGCGCCAAATACCGGCTCCTGCCCAACCTGCTCATCGACGCCGACCGCAGCCAGAAATCCTGGGACGTGGGCAGCACGTCCATCAGCCTCTACACCCGCCAGGTGTCCCTTGAGCCCTCGATTTCCTCGGAACTCAATTCCTTCACCTACAACGCCGGCCTGTCCTGGGACCTGCTCAACCTGGGCGTGAACATCGTGCGCTGGCGGCAAAGCGAGGGCCGGGCCGACATCGCCGCCGAGCGCCTGCGCCGGGCCAAACAGGACATCGCCTTAAACGTCACCCGGGCCTATCTCAAGGCGGCCGTGTCCAAGGACGCCGCCAGCCACGCCCAGGCCCTGCTCGACGAGGGCCGCAAGCGCCGCGAAATCATCAAAAAGCAGATCGCCGAGGGCACGCTCTCGAAGGTCGACGGCCTGCAAAGCGACGCCGGCATCACCGAAATGATGCTGCGCCTGAAGACCTATTCCAGCGACTACCGCTCGGCCATGACCGAACTCTCCGAGCTGCTCGGGCTCAAACCCGAAGACATGGCCGACATCAAGGACATGGACCTTTCGCGCGATCCGAAGCCCAGGCGTTTTGACATCGCCGCGCTCGAAGGCGAGGCCTTAAGCAAGCGCCCGGAACTCTTTCAGCAGGACATCGAGCAAAAGATCTCCCAGCAGGACGCGGACGCCGCCTTCATGCAGATGTTCCCCTCGGTCACGCCGTACATCCGCTATTCCTACGATTCCAACAAATATCTGAGCAAAAACGACTGGTATATCATCGGCGTCAAGCTGTCGTTCGACCTGTTCTCCGTCCCGAGGCTGATGTACGAACGCTTCACCGCCAAGCAACAGGCCGATCTGGCGGCCAAGCGGCGCATGAAGATCGCCTTGTCGGTCCTGACCCAGGTCCGGCTTTCGATCATCGAATACAACGAGACCACCGACCGGCTGCAGCTGGCCGGCGATCTGGTCAAGGAGCGCTTCGAGCTCCTGGAGGCCGTGCGCGAACAGGTGCGCACCGGGAAACTGCGCGAAAGCATGCTGCTCGACGAAGATCAGCGTTACCTGAACGCCCGGGTGCAGCACCTGACCAACTACGCCGGCGCGCTGATCGCCCTGGCCAGGCTCGACAATTCGCTCGGCCGCGACTGGGGCGGCCAGCCAGCAGGCCCCCTGACCTCCGAGAACGCCGCCCCCACCCTGGCCGCGGCCAAGGCCCGGCAAACGCCCGCCGGACCGGCAGACGCGGAGCTCGCGGCCACGCAGGCCCCCTCGGCCCAGGAGCCGCCGGAACTCACGATCGCGGTCGAGCCCGTGCAAAAAAACCGCGCCCCGGCCGGGTCCGAGACCAAGGCCGTCCAGCCCGCCCAGTCCACTGCGGCCGGGTCCGAGGCCAAGGCCGTCCAGCCCGCCCAGACCGGGTCCAGAGACGTCACCATCAACGCCTACGGCGGACTGCGCAGCCTGACGCTTTCGGAAAAACCGGGCCTCGTGGCCGTGAACATCAAAACCATGCGCAAGCCCGGCGAGACCACTTGGGAATACCTCGACAATCCCCCCAGACTCGTGTTCCATGTCGGCGGCAGGTGGGTCGCCAAGAATCCCTTCATCAAGTACGCAGGCGACGGAGAGTACATTACGGCGGTGCATGTCGATCAGAGCCGGGACGCGCTTGGCCTGGCCCTGGAGTTCAACGAGTCGGACGCAAACTGGCGCCGGTTCGCGCCGGTGATCGAAACGGCGGACGGCGGGTTGCTCATTTCCGTGAAGAAAGAGGGCTAGCGGCGCGGCGGCGTGGCCTCGGCGGCCGAAGGGAGAGCAAACGTGAAGCGATATGCCTTTGCGCTGGCGGCCATGGCCGCCGGTCTGATTTTTTTTGTCTCCAAAGCTCCGGCGCAGCCGGGCAAACCGCTTTCGGCCGTGCTTGAGGCCAAGCAGCAGGCCGTGCTCTCGGCCGAAGTCACAGCCAAGGTCGAACACATCGTCAAGGAACTCGGCCAGAAATTTTCCAAGGGCGACCTGCTCATCGCGCTCGACGAAGGCAGTTACCGCCCGAGCGTAAGTAAGAACCAGGCCGCCGCCTCGGCCGCGAACAAGAATTTCGAGGTGACCCAGAAGCTGTACGAGGGCAAGTCCGCCTCGCCGCTCGACCTTGAAAACGCCCGCAAGGACGTGGGCATGGCCTCGGCCAATGTTGCGCTCTCCCAAAAAGAATTGGCCGGCTGCAGAATCTACGCGCCTTTTTCCGGCCGGGTGAAAAAGGTGTACGTCCGGGAATATGAACTGGTGGACAAGGGCAAGCCGCTGATCGAAGTGGTGGACGACCACCTGCTCCAGGCCCGCATTCTTTTGCCGTCCACGCTTTTCGGCAAGGTGCATGTCGGCCAGGAGGTGTCCATCGAGGTCGTCGAGACGGGCGCAACCGCAGCCGGGACGATCACCAACGTCGGCGAGGTGCTCGATCCGGCCAGCGCCACCTACGAGATTTACGCCGACGTCCCGAACACCGGCGACAGCTTGCGAAGCGGCATGACCGGCAGGCTCGCGCCGCCGGCGGACGCCGCCCAATAGCAATGCAAGAAACGCCGTACGAGCAGAGTCAGGCCCAGGCCGCCCTGAACACGCTCAGCCTGCTCAACAAGCTCATCCTGGAAGCCGGCCTGTCCCGGAATCGCAAGGAACTCGCCTTCCGCATCCTCAACCGGACCGCCGAACTCACAAGCTACCAGCGCGCCTGCCTCTTCGACGTCAGCCACGGCAAGCCGCGATTGCTGGGCGTTTCCGGTCAATCGTCGATCCCGGCGGATTCCGAGCTGGCGGCGGTCTGGAGCGAACTCCTCGGCGGCCTGGATCCCCCGCTTGAGTCCAAGATCCTGACCGAAAACGATTTCCCGGGAGCCCTGCGGCCCGCCTTCGCCGCGCTCTGCGCCAGAACCCAGGGGCTTGACGCGCTCTGGCTTGCGATCCCCGTCGACGGGCGCCCGGCCGTCGGACTCTGGCTCGAACGCTGGGGAGAGGGCGCCTTTAGCGAACACGAGCTGTCGCTGCTTGCGCCCCTGGCGCTGGGCTACGCCATCGCCTGGGACAAATGCGGCCGCCTGGCCGTCAATCCCGCCAAATGGACCAAGACGCTCACGAGCAAGCGCAGTCTCTGGACCTTCCTGACCGCGCTCGCCCTGGTCCTGAGCCTGCGCATTTCCCTGCGGGTGGCGGCCCCGTGCGAGGTGGCGCCCAAGGATCCCTTTATCGTGACCGCGCCGCTCAACGGCGTGATCGAAGAAGTTTTCGTCAAACCCGGCCAGCCCGTGGAGAAAAACGACCGGCTCTTTACCTACGACAAGCGGGTGGCCACCGAAGACTTAAAAATCGCCCGCCAGCAGTTGCAGATCATCCAGTCGATGCTCACCCGCTCCAACATGCAAGCCTTTCTCGACCCCAAGGCCAAGGCCGAAGCCAGCGTGCTCGAACTCAAGCTCGATCAGGAAAAAACCAGGCTGGAATTGGCCGAACACAACGTGGCCAAACTCGACGCCGCGGCCGAAACAAGCGGCCTGGCGGTCATCGACGATCCCGGCGAATGGCGCGGCAGGCCGGTTTCCGTCGGGGAAAAGGTGCTCTCGATCGTCGATCCCGCCCAAACCAAGGTGCGCATCTATCTGCCCATCGACGACAACGTGCCCTTTGACGCGGACAAACCCGTGGCCGTGTTCCTGAACGCCGCGCCCGAAGCGCAGCTCCTGGGCAAGCTGACCTTCGTCTCCCAGAACGTGATCGTCAGCCCCCACGGCATCCCCTGCGTGCTGGCCGAGGCCGACTGGATACCCGGCGGGCAGCCGCCGCGCATCGGCCTGCAAGGCACCGCCGTGGTGTACGGCAAGTCCGTCTCCGTGGCCTACTGGCTTTTGCGCAAGCCTTTGTCCCTGGCGCGCAAAACGCTCGGCATCTGAAGTCCGGCCATGAATCCGGATACCGAGCTGCCCGTCTTGCGGCCCGACATCGAGGTCCACCAGGGGCCGGCGGCGCCCGACGGCTCGCCCACCTACACCGTCCACGATCCCCTGATGCGCACGTTCGACAAGATCGGCTGGGCCGAGGCCGAGGTGTTCGCCAGGCTGCGCCGGCCAACGACCCTCGGAAGCCTGCTGGCCGCGCTCGAGCGCAACACGACCCTGCGCGTCACCGGGCGGGACGTGGCCGAATTTTGCATGGAGGCGGTCAAAAAAGGGCTGACCACCCAAACCCTGACCCGGCCGCCCGAAGAGCTTTTGTCCGAATACGAACGCGCCCGGATCCACCCGCTGCAATGGCTTTTGCACCACTATCTGTATTTCCGCGTCCCGATTCTCCGGCCCGACGCCTTTTTGACCCGCGCCCTGCCCAGGGCCAGACTGCTCGCCTCGCGCCCGGCGCTTGGCGTTTACGCCCTGATCGCCCTGGCCGGGCTTGCGATGTGCCTGGAGCGCCTGGACGAATACTTTTCCACCTTCAACTATTTTTTCAACTTCCAGGGACTGTTCGCCTTCGGCCTGTGCGTGGCCGCGATCAAGGCCGTGCACGAATTCAGCCACGCCTTCACCGCCAAAAGCTTGGGGCTGCGCGTGCCGGTCATGGGTCTGGCCTTCATCGTCATGTGGCCGGTGGCCTATTGCGACGTGACGGACGCCTGGAAGATCGCCGACCGGCGCAAGCGCCTGGCCATCACCGCCGCCGGCATGATCGCCGAACTGGCCATCGCGGGCATGGCCCTGACCGGCTGGGCCTTGACCGGGACGGGCGTGCTCCACGGCGTTTTTTTCGTGATCTCCTCCTCCTCGATTTTGTCCACGATCCTGGTCAACATCAATCCGGCCATGCGTTTCGACGGCTATTTCCTGCTCATGGATCTGACGGGCATCGACAATCTCCAGCCCCGCGCCTTCGCCCTGACCCGGTGGTTCGCCCGCAAATGGCTGCTCGGCGTCGACGCCCCCTCGCCCGATCCGGACATCCGCGGCCGCGCGCTTACCCTGGCGCTCGTTTACACCGCCTACACCTGGCTCTACCGGCTGGGGTTGTACCTGGGCATCGCCGTCCTGGTGTATCACAAGTTCACCAAGGTGCTGGGCATTTTTCTCTTTTGCGTGGAGATCGGCTGGTTCCTCGTGGCGCCGCTGTGGGGCGAGGCCAGAGTTTGGCTCCAGCTGCGCAAAACGACCGGCGTAAACCGCCGCAACCTGCTTTTGGCGGCCGTCCTGGGGGTTGCGTTTTTGTGGGCGGCGCTGCCGCTGCCGCGCCGCATCAGCGTGCCGGCGGTGCTGGTCGCGGCCAAAAATCTGGCCGTCTACGCCCCGTTTCCGGGCGAACTCCAAGGCGTCGCCGCCGGCCGGGGCAGCCGCGTCGCCAAGGGAACGGCCGTCTCCAGCATCCATTCCGACAGGCTCGACCAGGACATCGCCGTGCTCGACCTGGAAAAGCGGATCATGGAAAAACGCCGCGACATGTACCTGCTCGACGAGCGCGACAAGGCGTTTTTGCCGCAGCAGGACGAGGAAATCGCCAATATCGACGCCAAGCTCGCTTCCCTGCTCGGCCAGCGCGAGCAAAGCCGCCAGATCGCGGAGATCGACGGCGTCATGTACGCCTGGGACGAAAACCTGCGCAACGGCCTGCCCGTGGCGCACCAGCAACTTCTGGGCCGGCTGGCCGACCTGGACGATTTCAAATTGCACGCCTTTGTCCAAGAAGATATGGTCGGCGGCGTGGCTCTCGGCGACCGGGCGGTCTTTTTTTCCGACGCCGGCGGGGAAACGGCGGCCGGGACGATCAAGGCCGTCTATCCGGTCCGGGCCGAAACCATTGACTATCTGGGCTTGACTTCGCAGGCCCAGGGTGCTTTTCCGGTCATCAAGGAACCACGGGGCAAACTCGTGATGCTGGAGAGCTATTACACCCTGGAGATCGTCCTGGCCAAACAGCCGCGCGGCGCGCGGATCGGCCAAACCGGCGTGGTCTGGCTGACCACCAGTCCCCGTTCGCACCTGGCGGACGCCGGTCGGCGCCTGTACCGGACCGTCGTGCGCGAGCTGAGCTTTTGACCCCGGCTTGGCCGGCCCGGCGAAACCTTTTGCGCTCTCGTAATTACCGGGAGGACATCATGACGCGATACCGGCTCCGGGCGCTCGCCGCCCTGGCCCTGGCCCTGTGCCTGTGCGGCTGCGCCGCAGTCGTGGCCGGCTCCCTGGCTGCGGGGGGCACTTACACCTATGTCACCGGCTGGCTCAAAAAGGACTATCCGGTCAGCCTGGACAAGGCGTACCGGGCGGCCGGCAGCGCCGCCGAAGACCTCGCCCTGAAAGTGGACAAAACGGAAAAGGGGACATCCTCGGCCTCGCTCACCGGCAAGGACGGCGGCAGTCCGTTTTGGATCGACATCGAAGACAGCAAACAGGGCTTCGTGTTCGTTTCGGTCAAGGTCGGCTATTTCGGCGACGAGCTCGCTTCGCGGCGCATCCACGAGGCCATCGCCGGCCGGATCTGAACGCGCTCAAGGCGTCGCGCGCCAGCCCCAAACGCGGGAGGCGTCCGGGCACGGCCCGCGCGCCTTTTGGGCTGCCGGCGCGTCCTTGAGCGAGCCCGTCCGGAGCAAGCGCGGCGTCTCCCCGGGGCGTCGATTGCCCAATCGCGGCTTTTGGTTTATGTCACGGCCTTGTTCGCCGCCGCGCCAACCTCAACACGGAGCCTTCCCGCATGACCGCCAGAGGTTGCGGAATTTTACTGCACGTCACCTCGCTGCCTTCACGGTTCGGGGTCGGCGATCTGGGTCCCGCCGCCCGCGACTTCACCGGTTTTCTGCACGCCGCCGGGCAGAGTTACTGGCAGATGCTGCCGATCGGGCCGACCAATCCGTTTATCGGCAATTCCCCGTACAGCTCGGATTCCGCCTTTGCCGGCAATCCGCTTTTGATCAGTCCCGAGGATCTGGTCGCCGGCGGCTGGCTCACGGACGCCGACCTGGCCTCGTTCGTCTCGGCCTTCGACGCCAGCCGCTGCGACTATTCCGGGGCCGGGGCGTTCAAGGAAAAGCTTTTGCGCCTGGCCTTCGCGCGCCACGGCGAACGCGCGGCGGCGGACCCGCTGTTTGCCGCCTTTTGCCGCGAAAACGCGCATTGGCTCGACGATTACGCCCTGTTCACGGCGCTTAAGGAACGCCACTGCGGGGCGATGTGGTCGACCTGGCCGCAGGCTTACGCCGGCCGCGATCCCGACGCATTGGCCCAGGCCGCTTCCGAGCTCGCCGAGCAGGCGACCTACGCCAAATTCGTCCAATACCTTTTCATGGGCCAGTGGGAGGCGCTTCGCCGCGACTGCCGGGAAAAAGGCCTGCTCGTGATCGGCGACGCGCCCATTTACGTGCATTTCGACAGCGCCGACGTCTGGGCCTGGCAGGGCTATTTCAAGCTGGGCCAAGACCGCAACCCGTACGTGGTGGCCGGGGTGCCGCCGGATTATTTCTCTCCCACGGGCCAGCGCTGGGGCAACCCGGTGTACGACTGGGACGCCGCCCGCGCCGACGGCTACCGCTGGTGGGAGATGCGTTTGCGGCACAATTTTCGCCTGTTCGACTCCGTGCGCCTGGACCATTTCCGGGGGTTTGAGGCCTACTGGGAGATTCCGGCCGACCGGGACACGGCGGTGGACGGCAAGTGGGTCAAGGCCCCGGGCAAGGATTTCTTCACCGCCATCGGCAAGCGTTTCGCCTGCCTGCCGATCATCGCCGAGGATCTGGGCGTGATCACCCCGGGTGTGCGCGAACTGCGCGACGGCTTCGGCTTTCCGGGCATGAACATCCTGCTCTTCGCCTTTGGCGAGTCCATGAACGACTCGCCCGATCCGCCGCATTTCCATACCCGCAACCGGGTGGTGTACACCGGCACGCACGACAACAACACGGCCAGGGGCTGGTTCGAGAACGAGGCCTCGCAGGCCGACCGCGAGCGTTTTTTCGCTTACGTGGGGCACAAGACCGACGCCGCCGGCTTTCCCCTGGAACTGACGCGCCTGGCCTATGCCAGCGTGGCCGGCATGGCCGTGATCCCCATGCAGGACGCGCTGTGCCTGGGCAGCGAGGGGCGCATGAACATGCCCTCGATCGCGGCCGGAAACTGGTCCTGGCGCATGGCTCCGGGCGCGGCCGCTCCGGAGCTCGCCCGGCGGCTTCGGGACATGGCCGCGCTGTTCGGCCGCCTGGCGTAATAAACAGTCGCGCGCCCCTTTGCCGTCTGGACTTTCGGGGACCGCGCCTTACAAGAAGCCGCAACACGAATCTTGCCGGGACGTCCGGCAAGCCGCATTTGAAACGGAGAAGCTCCATGGACAAGATTCTGGGCCAGGCCCTCACCTTCGACGACGTTTCCCTGCTCCCGCGCTATTCCGACGTCCTGCCCGCGGATGTCGACGTCGGCACCTGGCTCACGCCGGAGATCAAGCTGAACATCCCGCTGGTGAGCGCGGCCATGGACACGGTCACCGAGGCGCGCATGGCCATCTCCCTGGCCAGAAACGGCGGCGTGGGCGTGATCCACAAGAACATGAGCGTCGAGCGCCAAAGGCTCGAGGTCGAGAAGGTCAAAAAAAGCGAATCGGGCATGATCATCTCGCCCATCACCATCGACCCGGACATCACCGTCGAGCAGGCCCTGCGGGTGATGGCCGAATACTCGATCTCCGGGCTGCCGGTGGTCAAGGGCGACACCCTGGTCGGCATCCTGACCAACCGCGACGTACGCTTCATCAAGGACTCCGTGACCAAGGTTTCCGACGTCATGACCAGCAAGAAGCTGGTCACGGTGCCGGTCGGGACCACCCTGGAGGAGGCCAAGCGCCACCTTCACGACAACCGCATCGAAAAGCTCCTGGTGGTCGACGACAACAACAAGCTGCGCGGACTGATCACGATCAAGGACATCGAAAAGATCCGCAAGTACCCGAATTCCTGCAAGGACGACCTGGGCAGGCTGCGCACCGGCGCGGCCATCGGCGTGGGCAAGGACCGCGAAGAGCGCGCCCAGGCCCTGATCGAGGCCGGGGCGGATTTCATCGTGGTGGATTCGGCCCACGGCCATTCCAAGAACGTGGTGACCACGGTCGAGGCGCTCAGGAGCAATTTCCCTTCCGTGCAGATCGTGGCCGGCAACGTGGCCACCTACGACGGGGCCAAGGCGTTGCTCGCCGCCGGCGCGGACGCCATCAAGGTGGGCATCGGCCCGGGCTCGATCTGCACCACCCGCATCGTGGCCGGCGTGGGCGTGCCCCAGGTCACGGCCATCATGGAAGTGAGCAAGGCCACCAGGGAAAAGAAAAAACGCCTGATCGCCGACGGCGGCATCAAGTTTTCCGGCGACATCGTCAAGGCGCTGGCAAGCGGGGCCGACTCGGTGATGATGGGTTCGCTCTTCGCCGGAACCGAGGAAAGCCCTGGCGAGACCATCTTGTACCAAGGCCGCACCTACAAAATCTATCGCGGCATGGGCTCGATCGACGCCATGCGCGACGGCAGCTCGGACCGCTATTTCCAGGAAGAGTCCAAAAAACTCGTGCCCGAGGGCATCGTCGGCCGCGTGCCGCTCAAGGGTCTGGTGTCCGAGAGCCTGTATCAGCTCGTGGGCGGCCTGCGGTCCGGCATGGGCTACCTCGGCAGCAAAAACCTGGACGAACTGCGCGCCTTCGCCCAGTTCGTGCGCATCTCCCCGGCCGGACTGCGCGAGTCCCACGTCCACGACGTGATCATCACCAAGGAAGCGCCCAATTATCGGGTGGACACGTACTAGCCGCCGCGGCCGCCAAACCGGTCAAACCCGTGGAGCCCGTCAAACCCGTCAAACCCGTCAAATCGGTCACGACGCATCCCGACGGGCTCTTGCGTTGCGCCTGGTGCGGCCAGACCGACCTGGAGCGCGACTACCACGACGCGCACTGGGGCAGGCCGCTTTCCGATGGCCGGGCGCTCTTTGAAATGCTCTGCCTCGAAGGCGCCCAGGCGGGCCTCTCCTGGCTGACCATCCTGAAAAAGCGCGAAAACTACCGCTTGGCCTTCGACGGCTTTGATCCCGAAAAAATGGCCGCCTACGGCCCGGCCAAGATCGCCTCGCTGCTCGGCGACCCCGGCATCGTCCGCAATAGGCTCAAAGTGGGCGCCTTCATCGCCAACGCCCGGGCCTATCTCGCCCTCGCCGCAACCGGAACCGGATTTTCGGACTTCGTCTGGGGGATCGTAGGCGGGACCACCGTGCGCAATTCCTGGAAAACACTCGGCGAAATACCGGCCAAGACGCCCGAAAGCGAGGCCTTAAGCCGCGCTCTCGCCAAGCTGGGCTTCAAATTCGTCGGCCCGACCATCTGCTACGCCTTCATGCAGGCCGTGGGGCTGGTCGACGACCATGTCGCGTCCTGCTGGCGGCGGACCGGCCGGGGCGCGCCGTGAAACCGGGGCGCAACGGGAGCGCCATGCCCTTTGCCGGCGAAGACGATTTTCTGCGCCTGATCGACGCCCATTTCCCGAACGCCGCGCCTGGCCTGATCCTCGGCCGGGGCGACGACGCGGCGGTGATACAACACCCGGGGCCAATCGCCGTGTCTTCGGACCTGTTTCTGGAGGACGTCCATTTCCGGCGCTCCTATTTCACCGCCGCCGCAATCGGGCGCAAGGCCCTGGCCGTCAACCTGAGCGATCTGGCGGCCATGGGCGCGCAGCCCCTCGGTTTCACCCTGAACATCGGCGCGCCGCCGGACCTGGCGAGCGATTTTTGGCCGGAGTTTTTCGCCGCCATGGCGCAAACGGCCGCGCGGCACAAGGCCGTCCTGGCCGGGGGAGACCTCTCCCGTTGCGAGCGGCTTGCCGTGAGCGTCACCGTCTGGGGCGGGCTTGGGCCAGCCGGCCGTTTTCTGCGGCGAGGCCAGGGCCGGCCGGGCGACTTTCTTTTCGTCGTCGGCGAACTCGGCCTGGCCCGGGCCGGACTGCTCGGCCTGGAGGCGACAGGCCGCGCGGCGCTCACGCAATTTCCGGCGGCCTGCCGCGCCCATCTCGATCCCACGGCGCTTATCAAGGCCGGGCTGCTCCTGGCGGGAATTGCGGCCGTGCGCGGCCTGATGGACGTCTCCGACGGCCTGCTCATGGACCTGCCCCGCTTTCTCGGGCCGGGCCTGGGCGCGAGCTTGGACCTGCACGGCTTTCCCCTGCACGCCGAGACCGTCCGCTACGCCGCCTCGGCGGGCGTCGATCCCATCCGTTTCGCCTTGGAAGGCGGCGAAGACTACGCCCTGCTCGGCTGCGTCGCGCCGGAGGGAACCGGCGAGCTCAAAAAACGCCTGCCCGGGGCGCGCCTTATCGGCGTGATCGGCGCCGCCCCCGGCGTCTGGCTCGGGCAAAGCCCGGTCGCGACCGGCGGCTTCGACCATTTCCGTCCGGCCGGATCCCCCAAAGGGGCCAAATAAAGAGCGCAAAAATCGCCCGGTGTTCGGCCTGAAAATACGGCCCGAAAAAATGCATTGTCGCCGGATGCTTTCGCATGGTATTTGCGGGAGCAGAAAATTTCTTCCTTTTCGCGCTCCCGTTTCTTTGTGCGGCCCCGCTTTTGGCGGGGCCAAGCGGCGTCCGCCGCCGGGAGCGTAAAGTGAAAAACTTTACGCTCCCGGTAATAAAAAAGGCCTCCATGGGCAACGACACGCACGGCGTCCCCCAAAATCCGGCGGCCCTGACCAGCCACGACCTGATCGCCAACGAGCGCCGCCTCAAGGACGCCCTGGCCGCCTTCCTGCCCTTCAAATCCTACAGCCTGTACTTCCCCGCCTCGCTTTCGGACCAGACCCGCGAGGCCTTCGGCCCGGATTGCGACACCCCGCTGTATCTTCCCGGCGAACACGGGCTCATGCTGCCGCTGGCGAGCGCGGGCGAACTGCTTGGCGTATTCATGGCCAAAGGCGTGCGCCTGGCCTCGCCCAAAGCCATGCTGCCGGCGCTTTCCCAGGCCGCCGCCCTGTGCCTCGAAAACCTGCGCCTGTACAAGGCGAGCATTACCGACCAGGCCACCGGCCTGTCCAATCAGGAATTTCTGACCGGCGCGCTCGAGCGCGAAATCGCCCTGGTCCAGAACTGCATCCTGCCGGGCAGCGCCAGTTGCCTCGATACCGGCCTGGCCAGCTTCGCCGGCTGCTTCGGGCTGATCCTGATCGATCTGGACTACTATTCCTGGATCACCGAAGATTACGGCTTTTTGTTCGCCGAGTCGGCTCTGGCCAAGGCCGCCGCCATCGTCCGGGAAAATTCCCCGGAAAAGGCCGTGGCCGCCCGTTTCGGCGAGGACGCCTTGGCCGTGTTCTGGCCCGGGGCCGCTCCGGCCGCCTGCCTGGAGCTCTCGGGGACGATCCGCGCCGCCATCAAGGACGCCCGGCTGGAATACGAGGTCACGGGCGAAACCGTGGCCCTTTCGGCCAGCTGCGGCATCGCCTGCTACCCGCACGACCTGCACGGGGCGCAGTTTCGCCTGCCGGCCGCCGAACAGGCCCGTTCGCTCGCCAAGCGGGCCAAAAAGGCCCTGTCCGTGGCCAAGGATCTGGGCCGCAACCGCAGCTTCCCCTTTGGCCGCATCCTGCGCGAAGGCGGCAGCGTCCTGGAAGTTTTGCCGCTGTCGCGCGTGAGCGTCAGCCTCGGGCATTCGGTCGACGCCCGCGAGGGCCAGCGCTTCCAGGTCTTCTCGCCCAAATACGAACGCACCGCCGAGATCAAACGCGCTGACGGCGGGCGCATCCTCGGCCGCTACCCGGCCATGATCAAGGCCGAAATCATCGTGATCGAGGTGCAGCAGGAAATGGCCTTCGCCGAGATCCTGCATCTGCACGACCCGGCCTGGACCGTCGAACCGGGCGACAGGCTGCTGCTCGCCGCCGACGGCGAAACGCAAACGGTTGATACGGACAAGTCGCCCGCGCCGCAACGCGACATCTTAAGCGGCCTGTACCCGCACCGCGATTTCATGCGCCATCTCGCGGCCGTGCGCGAACATACGCCCAAATTCTGTCTGGCGCTCTTTCGGCTGCTCGAACCCAGCCGCGATCGCGACGCCTCGCCCAAGCACATCGAAACCCGCATCCAGGAACTCACCGGCCTGTGCCGGGAACGCTTCGGCAAGACGGCCGTGGGCGGACGCTTCAGCACCACCAGCGTGATCTTTTTTCTGCCCGCGACCGAACCCGCGGACCTCATGGAGCCCATCCGCGAACTGACCCGCATCGCTCCGGGCAAACTGGGCGCGGCGATCAGCGCCGGCCTGGCCGGCTACCCCTTCCTGCAATTTTCCAAGCCCGACGTGCTGGAGAATTGCCGCAAGGCGCTCGACCACGCCATGCTGCTGGAAACCGGGCCGAAATTCGCGCTCTTCGACTCGCTCTCCCTGACCATCAGCGCCGACCGGCTCTTCACCCTGGGCGACACCTACATGGCCATGCAGGAATACAAACTGGCCCTGTCGGCGGACGAAACCAACATCCTGGCCCACAATTCCCTGGCCATCTGCTACGCCAAGCTCGGCAAACTGGCCCAGGCCAAGGGGCACTTCGAAAAGGTCCTGGCCATCGAGCCGAAAAACGCCATGGCCCTCTACAACTACGGCTACGTCTGCCAGCGCCTGGGCGAAACCGCCAAGGCCAGACAGGCCTACCACAAATGCCTGAAGCTCAATCCCGCGGACATCTTCAGCCTGCTGCGCCTGGGGCGCCTGGCCGAGGAAAAAAACCAGCTGGCCAACGCCCTCAAATACTACCACAAAGCGGCGGCCATCCCCGGGGGCGAAGGCGTGACCATGCGCCACCTGGCCAGACTAGCGCTCAAAAACGGCGACGGCGAGGCGGCCAGGGAATACCTGCACAAAGCCCTGCTCTATAACCCGACCGACGCCTTCTCCCTGCACATGATGGCCAAACTCTACCTGGACAGCGGCCAGGACCCGGCCATCGCCGAAACCATGGCCCGGCAAAGCGCAGCCCTGCGGCCCGAACAAAAAACCTTCTGGCGCGAACTGGCCCGGGCGCTCACCGCCCAAGGCAAACAAAACGAAGCGGCCGCCGCCTCGGCCAAGGCCGAAGGCGCCTAGGAGAGCGGGCGGCGGGCGACGGGGGGACGGGGCGAGTATCGGGTGTGAAGAACGCCTCCGGCGGCCAAAGGGCTGCGCCCTTTGGAATCCCAGCCAGGAACTGCGGTTCTTGTCCGCTCCAAAGTGGGGGCCGAGAGGCGCCGGCCCCTTGGGCAAAAATCAGTGGTTTTGATTTTTCTTGACCGGTGATCGCGATTGAAAAAAATGGGTCGCAAAACGCCGCGACTCCCGAAAGGAACTTGCTTCCTAAAAATCTCTCTCAAATAAAAGGCTGGAATATTTTGGAAAAAGTACTGCTCAAGATGGCCAAGCAGTTGGCCGCCTTCGACGAGGCCTCGATGATGGCCCTGTGGGACAAATACGCCGAAGCGGTCAAACAGTTCGAGCCGACCAAACGCTGGGAGGAAACCGCCCTGGTCTTTTGCCTGATCCAGGCCGCGCGCCTGAAAAACCAACTCTTCAACGAGCATTGGGCCAGCCAGCAGGCCCCGCCAGAAACCGCTACGCTGCCCGCGCCGCAAAGGCCCGCGCCGGACGCTCCGGCCCGGCTGCGCCCGGCTGCGGCTCCGAACAAACGCGGCAAGCTGCTCTCCTTCAAACCCAAGGACGGCGAAGAAGCCTAGCCGGACGCCTTCCACCCGGACCGGCCCGCCCGCGCGGGACGATCCAATCGCCCGTCAGGCGCGACAAATCGCCTCGGCCGTTTTTTGCGTCAGGGCCATCACGTCCTCGCGCCCTTCCGCTTCCCCTGGGCCACGGACGCCGCACGCCCGTATGAGATAACTCTCGGCAAAGCCGTAGGCTTTGAAGAAGCAATCGATTTTGGGGAAAATATCGCGGAAAAGGCTTGAGTCCGGATTGCCCTGGGTGAGAACGAAAACCAGCTTCTTCCCCGGCGCCAGGCGGGATTTCACGGGATTGGTCATGAAGCCGGGCGTCAGATAGGAAAAGGTGCGGTCGATGAAGGTCTTGAGCTGGCTGGAGACATCCCAGAAATACACCGGCGAGGCCAGCACGAGAACGTCCGTCTCGCGAACCGCTTCCAGGACTTCCGTGAGATCGTCGGAAAGGGCGCAGTCGTCGCGCTTGGTCTTGCAGGCCATGCAGCCCTGGCAGCCGCGATAATTGAGCTCGTTCAGGGCGAAGGTCGCGACGGACGCGCCCGACTTTTCGGCGGTGTCGCAAAACCGTTGCGCGATGGCCGAGCTGTTTCCTTTTTTTTGGGGACTTCCCAGCAGGCAGACTACGTTCATTTCACTCTCCTTTGCCGCAGCGGCGACGCGGCGCCCCCGGGCGCGGATTCGTTCGTTTGTTCGCGGCGTCCGCAGCGCCAGGTCGGGCAACGGCGTTTTGCGCCTGAATCGGCCAATCCGGCAAGCTGTTTCATGATCATCGCGTCAAAGGCGCGATCCGGCAGCAGCCAGCGCAGAAAGAGAATGATCTTCGCGTGGCAGGGCGCAGCGTAGCGGGTTTTCGGCCTGTCCGTTTGCAGGGCGTGGACGATGACCTTGGCGATGACCTCGGGCGCCACTTGGCTGACCGGCCCTTTCCCTCGGCCGATGGCTTCCAGCCCGTCCGCCATGTCCCGGGCCGGTTTGGCGTATGCCCCGCCGCTTGAAGCGGCCAGAAGCCCCCGGCCCGCGATGCCGCTCCATTCGGTCGCAACGCCGCCCGGCTCAATCACCACCACCTCGATCCCGAACGGCTTGACCTCCAACCGCAACGAATCGGACAAGCCTTCCAAGGCGAATTTGGTGGCATGATACCAACCGCCCATCGGGGTCGCAAGGCGGCCGCCGATGGAGCCGACGTTCACGATCCGTCCGCTCCCCTGGCCGCGCATGTGCGGCAGAGCCAGCCGGGTCAGGGCCATAAGCCCGAAGACGTTCACATCGAACTGACGCCGCGCCTCTGCATCGGAAACATCCTCCAACGCGCCGTAGGAACCGTACCCGGCATTGTTCACCAAGGCGTCGAGGCGGCCTTCGTCGCGAAGGATTTTTTCCACCACGGCAAGACGCGACCGCTCCTCGGTCACATCGAGCGCCAGGGGGACGACCCCGGCCGCGGCCAAGTCCTGCATGGCCTCAAGACGGCGCGCGGCCGCGTACACCTTCCAGCCTTTTTGGGCCAACAGCGCGGCCGCAGCCTTGCCGATGCCCGAGGAGGCGCCTGTCACCAGCACGACTTTCTCTGTTTTGTTCATGAAAACTCCTTTGCAATACTACGGTTTAACAATTTTACAACCATCGAAATAAACTCCCAAAGAAAAAGCCCGCGAGCGGGCTCTGTCGGCGACGGACGGCTAGCCGAGCAGGAGCGTATTCACCTCGGTCCAGGTTTCGGGTACAGCCCGGGCGATCAGGAACTTCCCCTGGCGCTCGGTGACGATCAGGCCGGCGTTGACCAGTTCCTTCAGGTGGTGGGAGACCGTGGGCGCCCCGATCTTGAGATTTTCGATGAGCGCGGACACGACGCAGCACTCCTTGGCGTGGAGTTCCTTCACCGCGAAGCGTTCCTGCTCGCCCTTGGCGATGCTCAGGTATATCTCCAGCCGGTTGGGATGGGAGAGAGCCTTGAGAACTTTGGCGGCCTGCTTGCTGTCCATGGCAACCCTTTTAACTTTCGACAACAATCGAAACGACTTTACCCGGCCTCACCCCGCGCGTCAACCAATTTATTCGCTGTTCTAGCCAACAAGCAACAATCAATGCATTATGAATATTATCGGCTGGTTGAAGAGGACGCCCGGTTTTATCTTCAAGCAGGACCGGGGGCGCTGGCCCCCTGGGGGGAAAAGAGTGGCATGGGAGCCTCTCGCAAAATTCATTTGTGCCCATGTCAGGCTCGCAACGCGGCTGAGTAACTCACTCAACTTATACGGGATTCCAAAGGGCGCAGCCCTTTGGCCGCCGGAGGCGTCCAAAACGGCCGGGCATGCCCCCGCAGCCGCCCGTTAGGCGTACTGTCCGGCGGCCCAGCCCGAGCTCCAGGCCCATTGCAGGTTAAACCCGCCAAGCAATCCGGTCACGTCCACAACCTCGCCGGTGAAATACAGGCCCGGCGCGGCCTTGACTCCCATGGTCTTGGAATGGAGTCCGGCCGTGTCCACGCCCCCGGCCGTGACCTCGGCCACGTCGAAGCCGGACAGTCCCTTTGGCGTAAGCTCGAACGCGGTCAGCCGCGCCGCGATGAGCGCGAGCTCCTGCTTGGTCAGGTCGGCCAGGCGCTTGGACGCCAGAGGCGGGGCGACGAGCCTGGCCGCCAGCCGGTCGGGCAAAAACCGGCCGAGCCGGTTTTTCACGAGTTCGCGGCCGCCGGCGCTGCGGTCCAGTAGTTCGCCGGGCGTTCGGCCCGGGACGAAATTCAGGCGCAGCGTTTCCCCCGGCCGCCAAAAGCAGGAGGCGTTCAGCGCCGCCGGGCCGCTTAGGCCCTTGTGGGTGAAAAGCAGGCTGGCGGTGAAGGCCCGACCGCCGGTCGCAAGCGTCGCCGCAAGCGTAATGCCGGAAAGACCGTCAAACGGCGACCGGGGGCCAAGGACAAAGGACGAGAGCGCCGGACGCGGCGGCGCGACCTTGAGCCCGAATTGCTTGGCCAGGGCGTAGCCGGTCCCGAGCGCTCCGAGCTTGGGCCAGGCCAGCCCGCCCGTGGCCACGATCAGGCTTTCGGCGACGAAACGCTCGCCGCCGGCCGTCACGGCGAAACCGCCTTCCAGGGCGACCGCGTCCACCCGCCTGCCCGCAAGCAGCGCCACCCCTTTTTCGCGGCATTGCGCCGTCAGAATATCGGCCACAAAGCCGCCTCCCTGGCGGCAGAACAGGCGGCCCGGCTCCATTTCCTCGAAAGCAAGCCCCCTGTCCTGGAAAAAACGCAAGGCGTCGGCTCCGGAGAACCGGGAAAGCGCCGAGCGGGTGAACATCGGGTTCGCCCCGGCGTAATGTTCGGGCGCGGCGGCCAGATTGGTGAAATTGCAGCGGCCGCCGCCGGCGATGAGCACCTTGCGGGCCGGGCGCTCCCCGGCGTCGAGCACGACCACCCTCCTGCCCCGCGAGGCGGCGGCGATCGCGGCGAACAGCCCCGAAGCGCCGCCCCCGATGACGATGACGCCGGCGCTTACGCCCATGCCCATGCCCATGCTCATGCCGGCCTACTCCAAACCCAGGCCGCACGGGCCGTGCAGATCGGCCATGGAGGCCAGCGCGAGACCGCGTTCGCGCAAAAGCGCCGGGAGTTCCGGGGAGGTGAGGGCGTTAAGCTCCAGCTCGCGCGGCGCGGCGTAGGAGGAGACTGCCGCGAGTTCGGCGTCGGCGCGCCCCGGATGGGTCATCAGTTCCAGCACCGCGTCCGCACGGGACCGGGCCAGGGCCTCGTCCAAGACGGCCATGAGGCTTTCCACGGTCGGATTGCGCCCGAACCAGCCGGTCAGGCATTCGTCCGGACAGGCCACGCCCTCGCCGCGCAGGCGCGCGGCCATGTCCCGGTCGACGGCCCGGGCGGGCAGGCACAGTTCGCGGGCGAGCGCGGCGAAGACCGGCAAAAGGGCCGGCCGGGCGTGGATATGGTGGTGGGAATCGAGATAGGCCGGCCGCACGCCCATTTTCTCGAGCATGCCGATCTGGGCGCGCCATTCGAGCATGACCTCGGCCGGAGCGGGGCGCGTCACCGCCTCCGGGCGTTCGGGAAACCGCCCGGAGTCGTCGACCAGGCTCGGCACAAGCGCGGCGGGCAGGACCGGAGTTCCCTTGGTCAGCTGCAAATGCGCGCCGAGATGGATGCCCCGTTGCATCCCCGGTTGCATCCCCGGTTGCATCCCGCGCGCGCCGGGCGATTCGGGCGCTGCGGCGGGACGGGCCAGCGCGGCCAGGGCCGGACCGTGGCGGCGCAGCAACGCCTCCGCGCCAGGCGTCCGGGACATGATCGAAATCGATCGCGCCACGCCCTGCCCGGCGGCTTTCAGGATGCCGAGGCAGACGCCCTCGGTCAGACAAAAATCATCGGCCGTGACAATCAGATGCGCCATACGTTCCCTGCCCGGCCCCGCCGCCCGGCGGCGAGAGGCCTTGGTTTTCATCGCCCGAGCCCAAAATCGCGCATTCCCCGATCCCGCGCCCACGCCCGCTTTGTCTCGCCTGGCCGCGCGGATCGCGCAGGTCTTGCAGGCGGACGCCGCCTGGCCCCGCCGGTCGCGGGGTCGAACGCATGAACGGGAGCAGGAAAATCAAGAAATTTTCTCCTCACGTTAATCTCTGGATGCCCGGGACAAATTCATCTACAAACGCTTTGCCGAACGCCCCGCCAAGGGGCGCGCTTCGCAAAGGATCGCACCATGACGCAACATCGTCTCGCCATGCTTATACTGATCGTGTCCCTGGGCTTCGCCTTGCCGTGCCTGGCAGGCTACGACGAAGGCGTCGCGGCCTACAGGAAGGGCGACTTCAATACGGCCTTCGCCGAGTTCCTGGTTTTGGCCGAGGCCGGACACGACTCCTCCCAGTACAACCTGGGAGTGATGTACGCCAAGGGGCAACACGTGTCGAAGGACTTCATCCAGGCCCGCCGCTGGTTCGCCGCCGCGGCCGCGCAGGGCCACCCCATGGCCCAGGGCAGCCTGGGCGTGATGTTCGCCAAGGGCCAGGGCGGCGATAAAAACCTGCCCGAGGCCAAATTCTGGCTCGATACCGCCCTGGCCAACCCGCGCGCGTCCGAAGCATACAAAAAAACCGCCAAACTGGCCCTGGACGAGGTCATGGCGGAAATCAGCCCGCACGACCTGGAACGGGCCCAGATGCTCGAAACCGACAGGCCGCCCATCGTCAGCGAGAAGAAATATAAAATGTCCTCCGCGTTTATGCAAAATCCCGAGAAGCGGCAAATCCAGCCGCCGGCGAACCCGTTTGCGCCGGACGCAAGCGCCCCGGCCCTGCCCCCGGCGCTTCAGGCGTCCGAATCCGCCAAAATAACCGCCGCCGCGGCAGAATCCGAAAAATCCGCCGCCGTCAAAAAGCAAGACGCCGCGCCCGCCCAAACGCAACCTGATCAGCGGGCCGAACCCGCGAAAACAAACGCCGCCGCGACCGAGCCCGAAAAGACCGCCGCCGAGTCCGACAAAACGGCCGTCGCCAAACCGCAAGACGCCACGGCCGATGAAGACGAAAACCTCTCGGGCGAGCAAGACGAAGCACCCAAAGCCAAATCCGGCGGCAAACACAAAAAGAAGCACAAGAAAAAAACCAAAAAGCCCGCCGCAAAGCAAACCCAGCCCGCAAAAGCAACCCAACCCTAGCATCGGACTGGGGCGCCGCCCCAGACCCCGCCGGGGGCGATGATCGCCCCCGGACCCCCACGGTAAGGGGCTCGGTCGAGCCCCCTGACGCGGGGGTCCGGGGGGCATCATGCCCCCCGGCGGGGCGCCAAGGGGCGGAGCCCCTTGGCCCCCGGAGGGCGGGGGTGCAGGGGGCAGCGCCCCCTGCCGGGGTCCAGGGGCAGCGCCCCTGGGGGGCCGGGCGGGTTTGACGGGGGTGGTGATCGGGGGTACTGATTTGTTGTAAGCGCCGGGGTTGCAATTTCATTTCCGGGGGGGCGTATGCCGTTTAATCTGACCTGTTTGAAATCCGGTGACACCGTGATTCCCGGGATGTTCAAGCCGTTCGCCCTGAAGATGGAAGAGAAGGGCATTCCGCCCATCGTGATCAACATTTTCAAGTGTTACTACGCCAATCTGGTTTACGGAGCTCAAGGCAAGATTTCCGAGAGCGAGATTGCGCCGGCGGGCGGGGAGGATGTGCGGCCTTACGCGGATCTGGCCAGGTACGCCAAGCCCGGCATCGAAGCCTTGCGCAACGTCGTGGTCATCAAGCTCAACGGCGGCCTGGGCACCAGCATGGGCCTTGAGAAGGCCAAGTCGCTCATCACGGTGCGCGACGGGCTCAACTTTCTCGATCTGATTTTGCAGCAGACCTTGCGTTTGCGCGAAAAATACAAGGTGGCTTTGCCGCTGACCTTCATGAACAGCTTCAAGACGCATCTGGACACGATGATGCGTATCGAGGATTTCGACCGAGGGCCGGCGCATCTGCCGCTGGCGTTCGTCCAGCATCGCTACCCCAAGATCCTCGAAAAGACGCTCGCTCCGGCGGAATGGCCGGCCAACCCGGAACTGGAATGGAATCCGCCCGGCCACGGCGATTTCTACACCGCGCTCGTGACCTCGGGGCTGCTCGAAAAGCTTTTGGCCAAAGGCATCCACTACGCCTTTGTCTCCAATTCCGACAATCTGGGCGCGATCATGGACGAGCGCATCCTGGGCCTGCTCGCGGTCGAGGGGCTGGATTTCGTCATGGAGGTCGCCGAGCGCACGGCTTCGGACAAAAAGGGCGGCCATCTGGCGCGGTACGAAAAAAACGGCCGGTTGATCCTGCGCGAACTGGCCCAGTGTCCGGCCTGCGACGCCGACGCCTTCCAGGATATCGACAAGTACCGCTATTTCAACACCAATTCCCTGTGGATGGATTTGCGGGCCGTGGAGCGCGTGTTCATCGAGAACCGCATGATGCCGCTGGACATGATCGTCAACTCCAAGACGCTCGATCCGCGCGATCCGCAGTCGCCGGAGGTGTTCCAGATCGAGACGGCCATGGGCTCGGCCATCAGCGCCTTCGACAAGGCCAAGGCGGTGTGCGTGCCGCGCAACCGCTTCGCGCCGGTCAAGACCACCGGCGACCTGCTGGCGGTGATGAGCGACTCCTTCGTGCGCACCAAGGACGACACCATCGTGCCCAATCCCAGGCGCAAGACGCCTTTGCCGCTGATCAGCCTGGACCCAAAATTCTACAAGAAGATCGACGACTTCAGCGCCCGTTTTCCGGACGGCGCGCCGTCGATGATGCAGTGTTCCTCCCTGACCGTGGAAGGCGACGTCGTTTTCGGCAAGGGAGTCAAGCTCTCCGGCGAGGCGCACGTCGTCAACAAGGCCAGATTGCAGGCGCGTATCAAGCCCGGGACGAAAATTTCGGGCGAGTACAAGGCCAGTTAAGACCAGTTAAGACCGGTTAAGCGCCGGTAGCGGCCACTTGTGGCCGGTCGAGCGCGAGACCGCTTGGGCCGCCGGGCCGATGCGCCATGCAGCCGGTTGCCCGGGCAGGCCGGTGACCCCTCCGGACCGATCATGCGCGCGATATATTTCTCCCAAGGGACCGCCGTAACGGTCGACCAACCCAATCCCGAGCCCGGGCCGGGCGAGGCCCTGGTGCGGGTGCTTTCGGCCGGCGTCTGCAACACCGACATCGAACTTTTTAACGGCTATTACGGCTTTGCCGGCGTGCCCGGACACGAATTCGTGGGCCGGATCGCGCGCTCGCCAGACGACCCGGCCCTTGAGGGTGTTCGCGTCGTGGCCGACATCAACTGCGGCTGCGGCGCGTGCCGCTTTTGCCTGGCCGGAAACCGCCGCCACTGCGCCGCGCGGCAGGTCATCGGCATCAAGGGCCGGCCCGGGGCCTTTGCCGAATACCTGTGCGTCCCCGCCGCCAATCTCCACCCCGTGCCGGATGCCCTCGACGACCGGGAAGCGGTGTTCGCCGAACCGCTGGCCGCCGCCCTGGAGATCGGCCAGCAGATCCACATCGGGAGCAACGACACCGTGGCCGTGCTCGGCGACGGCAAGCTCGGCCTGCTGTGCGCCCTGGGGCTGCGCCCCCTGAACCCCGGCCTGCTCCTGATCGGCCGCCACGAGGCGAAGCTCGCCCTGGCCGCCGCCCAGGGCGTGCGCACGCTCTATTGCCCGGCCGGAAAAGAAGACGCGGTTTTGCCGCGGCTGCGAGGCTTTTTCGATCTGGCGATCGAGGCCACGGGACGGCCCGAGGGCCTCGCCCAGGCGATCGAGCTGACCAGGCCCGAGGGAACGGTCGCGCTCAAGACCACCTCGCGCCTGCCCTTGACGCTCAACCTGGCCAAGGTGGTGGTGGACGAAATCAACCTGATCGGCTCGCGCTGCGGCGACATGGCGCTCGCCCTGGACACCCTGGCGAACGGCCGGCTCGACGTGCGGCCGCTGATCCAGGCGGTCTATCCCTTCTCGGAGTTCGCCCGGGCCTTTGCGGCCGCCCGAGCGCCCGGGGCGCTGAAAGTCCTGCTCGATTTCGGCGGATAATCGGAGAGCCCCCCGCTTCTCTATAATTCCCCGCTTACGCCCATTGCGGCAAATTGCCCCCCGCTGCGGCCTGTGCTAGGCTCCCGCTTCCCGCTCGCGCTCGACAAAAAAACGCCAATTCGGGCATCAAAGGACCGGGAATTCGAGGAATGCCATGAGCGACTTGAAAAAAATGTACCACACCATGCAAGACGACCCCTTTCCGGCCGAGCTGCGCCTGATCCTGGGCGAGACGGAAATGGTCTTCCGCAAACGGACCTGGACCATCGACGGCGCGGTCAAGGGCCTGCGCTACGGCGAAAATCCGGATCAGCCGGCCGCCCTGTTCGAGCCGGTTTCGGGCGAACTGCGCGTGGGCGGCGTCGTCTTTCGCGGCCCCGGGCTTGGCCTGGTCTCCGCGCTGACCGAAGAGAACATGCTGCAGTCCGGCAAACACCCGGGCAAGATCAACCTGACCGACGTGGACAACGGCCTGAACATCTTGCAATACCTCGCCGCCAAACCGGCGGCCGTCATCCTCAAGCACAACAATCCCTGCGGCGCGGCCTGGTCGGAGAAGGGATTGGCCGAGGCCTTCGCCCGCGCCTTCGCGAGCGATCGCATCGCCGCCTTCGGCGGAACCATCGTGGTCAACCGCGCCTTGGACCGGCAGACCGCCGAACAGATCGCGGCCTCGTATTTCGAGGTCGTGGCCGCCCCGGACTTCGCGCCGGACGCCCTGGCGCCGCTGACGGCCAAAAAGAACCTGCGCATTCTGCGCATCCCCGGCATCGCCTCGCTGGACAAACTCTCGGGCCGGCCCTTTCTGGACGTCAAATCGCTCATCGACGGCGGCCTGATCGTCCAGTTCTCGTTTGAAAATTCGGTGCGTCAGGCAAGCGAATTTCTGCCCGCGCAAGCCACCACGAAAGAAGGCGCGGCGCTGCTGGCCCGCAAGCCCACGGCCGCCGAGGCCGACGACCTGCTCTTCGCCTGGGCGGTCGAGGCCGGGGTGACCTCCAACTCGGTCATCTTCGCCAAGGACGGCGCCACCGTGGCCATCGGCACCGGCGAACAGGACCGCGTCGGCTGCGTGGACATCGCCATCCACAAGGCGCTCACCAAATACGCCGACCAACTGTGCTTCGCCGAGCAGGGCGTCTCCCTGTTCGAACTGGCCCTCAAGGCCGAAACCGATCCCGAAGCGGCCCAAACCCTGGCCGGCTTCAAGGCCAAGGCGGCCCGGGCCAAGGGCGGCCTGCCCGGCTCGGTCCTGGTCTCCGACGGCTTCTTCCCCTTCCGCGACGGCGTGGATCTGGCCATGGCCCAGGGGGTCACCGCCATCGCCCAGCCCGGCGGCTCGATCCGCGACGCCGAAATCATCGAGGCCGTCAACCAGGCCAAGCCCCAAGTGGCCATGGTCTTCACCGGACAACGGTCGTTCAAGCATTAAAACGGGGGCCGGGGGCGGAAGCCCCCTGGAAAGGAAACAGTGGTTTTGGTTTTCGGTCACGCCGGACCGGGGCCGGGGCAAACCTTCTCCTCCAAAAGCGGGGGCCGGGGGCGCCGGCCCCCTGGGAAAGAAACAGTGGTTTTGGTTTTCGGTCACGCCGGGTCTCGACCGAAACCGCCTCAAACGTCGCATGATGCAAAAGTAGTATGCCAATGCTTGAAAAAATTGAAAATATCCATAAATTTTCCTCTCGCAATCCGCAAAGCGGGTTGGCATGAGCAAGCCCTCCCCGATCGTGCGTTTCCCCGGACCGGGCTGCATCGTGGAGTACATGCAGGGCAACCAGCCGCAAACCGCCTGGACTCTTGAGGAAAGCGGTGGCAAGCTGCGGCTTTTCACGCTTGGCCAGCGCGAAATGAAGCTGACCGTCGCCCGCATGCTGCCCTGGGCCGGGCCGGTCTATTCCGGACATTGCGACCGCGCCGCCATGTCCGCCAAACTGGCCGAACACCACAACAAGCGCCAGGCGATCGCAAGCGAAATCGACCCCCTGGAACTGTGGTCCCTGGCCCAGGGCGAACTGCAAAGCGCCCGGCCGGAATGGTTCGCGAGCCTTCTGTGGGACGACCCGGACATCGACCGGCTGGCCGGGCTCGGCCGGACGCTTCTGTCGTGCAAATCCCATTTCAAATTCCATCCGCCGGAATTCGAGATCTATCCCGCGGATCTGGTGGAGAAACGCCTGTCCGAGCAAGCCCAGGCGGCCGAGCGCGAACGCCTGGTCGGCGACGGCCGCGACTTTCTGCACGATCTCTGGAGCGCCTGGGCCTCGGGCCGCAAACTCGATCCGGCGGCGCTGCAAGGCCGCCTGTGCCCGGACGTGGACGCCAAACTCAAAGCGCTGCTGCTTGCGCAGATCGCAAACCCCGACGGCGGGGAAAACGCCGCGCTCTGGGCCAACCTGCGCAAGGGCCTGCCCGAGCATCCCCACCAGGCCCTGCTGCTGGCCGAACAATGGGGCCTGGTCGCGCCCCACCACAACTACCTGCTCGACCAGGCCGGCTACGCCTTTTGCCGCTCCTGGGAAAAGGCCTATGCCGGCGACATCGAGCGCATGGCCGAAGCCGTCCGCGCGAGCGCGCGGGAGCCCGAGGCCACCGCCTTCGTGAGCATCGATTCGGCCACGACCCGCGACATCGACGACGCCTACCACATCGAGCGCGCCGGGGACGAGGGCTACAAACTCTCGCTCGCCCTGGCCTGTCCGGCGCATTGTTTCGATTTCTCCTCGCCGCTCGCCCGGGTGGTCGCCGACCGGGTGAGCAGCCTGTATCTGCCCGAAGGCACAAGCCACATGCTCCCGGAAGCGCTCGGCACGGACCTGCTCAGCCTGACGGCGGGAGAAGCGCGGCCCTCACTGGTGCTCGACATGGACATCGACGCGAGCGGCGAGCTCGTCCGCGCAGTCCCGCGCCTGGCCTGGGTCAAACTGGCCGCCAACCTGAACTACCTGGCCGTCGAGGACGAGCTGTCCAACGGAGCGGCCGCCGCCGGGCTGGTCCTGGGACACGAACTGGCCGCCAAGCTGCGCCAGGCCAGACTGCGCCACGGCGCGGTCATCACCGAACGCCTTGAGCCCAAAATCTGCCTCACCGGCTATCCGAACGACGTGGACGTGACCATCCACGACCCGGACCAGCCGCCCATGGCCCAGCTTTTGGTCAGCGAAATGATGATCCTGGCCAACGCCGCCGCCGCCGTCTGGGCCGAACAGCACGGCGTTCCCCTGCTCTTTCGCACCCAAAACATCGAACTCGGCCCCGGTTCGAGCGGCGTCTGGACCAAACCCGAAGACATCCAGGCCGTGGTCAGGCAACTCGCCCCGCCGGTCATGGAAACCTCCCCGCGCCGGCATGCGAGCCTGGGCGTGGCCGCCTACGCCCCGATCACCTCGCCGCTGCGGCGCTACGTGGACTTCATCAACGTCGAACAGGCGCGCAGCATGCTCAGCGAGGGCGCGCCGCGTTTTTCCCGCGAGGAACTCGAACGCATGCTGCCGGAACTGACCGCCCGGATGGACGCGGTCGGCCAGATCCAGCGCTTCCGGCCCCGCTATTGGAAACTGGTGTACTTGAAACGGCATTGCAGGGAGCGTACTTTCACCGGCGTGGCCGTGGACGAGGCGCCGCAATGGGTCGGACTGGCCGTGCCCGAAGTACAAATCTTCGTGCGGGCGCACCGGGACATGCTCGGCGAAAAAGTCCGGCCCGGACAACACTTCGCCCTGAGGCTGGGCAAAATCGACCCCCTGACCAACGAAATCAGAGTGCTCGAAGCCGTCAGCGAGGAATAAGACAACCAGGGGCGCCGCCCCTGAACCCCGCCGGGGCTTTGCCCCGGACCCCACTGGGGGCGATAATCGCCCCCAGACCCCCATGTCGGGGGCCCGGGGGGTGTCACACCCCCCGGCGGGGTGCAGGGGCGGAGCCCCTGCCGGGGTTCGGGGCGCAGCCCCGATTCATAAGGAGACGCGCGATGTTGCAGGTGGGATGGATTGCGATGGCGTATGTGCTTGGTTCGATTCCGTTTGGCCTGTTCATCGCCCGGATGGCTTGCGGGATCGATCCCAGGAGAGCGGGCAGCGGCAACGTGGGCGCGACCAACGTGGCCAGGTTGTGCGGAGCGCGCTACGGAGTCGCCACGCTGATTCTCGATATTTTCAAGGGGTACGCCATGGTGGCCGTGGCTCTGGAGTTTTCGGACTCGGCTTTTTTCGTGAGTCTGGTGGCGCTGGCGTCCTTGTGCGGCCACATGTTTTCGGTCTTTTTGCACGGGCGCGGCGGCAAGGCCGTGGCCACGGCCGTGGGCGTGTTTTTGGCCATATCCCCTCTGGCGACGACGCTTTCCGCCCTGGCCTGCATCGGCGTGATCTATTTTTACGGTTTTGTTTCGCTCGGCTCGCTGACGCTGGTGTGCGCGCTGCCGCTTTTTCTCCTTTTCGCCGGCAAGCCCGCCTATCTGCCTTTGGCCCTGCTCGCGGCCGCGCTGGTCGTTGTCCGCCACAAGGACAACATCATCAGGCTCTGGGAAGGGACGGAGAAGAGTTGGAAGAAGAAATGATCCGGCGGACACCTCGGCATTCTTGTCTTTACAGGACAGAAAAGGGCAGTCCCGTGACTGCCCTTTCTTCTTGTGTGGGTTTCCAAAGGAGCTAAGCCCCTTTGGCCGCCGCAGGCGTTCTGTACCCCTACGCTTCCTCGGCTTCCTTGGCTTTTTTCTTCTGTCCGGCCATGACGTGGCGTTTTTGGGCCGAGAGTTCGACCTTGCGCAGGCGGATCGAGAGCGGGGTGATTTCGGCCATTTCGTCCTCGCGGATGAAATGGATGGCGTATTCCAGGGTCATGGGCTTGATCGGGGTCAGAACCACGTGCTCGTCCTTGCCCGAGGCGCGCATGTTGGTGAGCTTTTTCTCCTTGCAGGCGTTGACGTCGATGTCCTTGTCCTTGTTGTGTTCGCCGATGATCATGCCTTCGTAGACCGGGTCGCCGGCGGTGATGAACATCCGGCCGCGCGGCTCCAGGTTGAACAGGCCGTAAGCCACGCCGGCGCCCGAGCGGTCGGCGACCAGGGAGCCGGTGAAGCGCGAGGGAAAATCGCCCCGGTATTCCTCGTAGCCCGAGAAATACGAATTCATGATGCCCGTGCCCTTGGTGTCGGTCAAAAATTCGTCCCGGTAGCCGATCAGCCCGCGCGCCGGGATGGAGAACTCCACCCTCACCCGGCCCTTGCCGTGGTTGACCAGGTTGGTCATGCGGCCCTTGCGGATGGAGAGCTTTTCCGTGACGATGCCGAGAAAGGCCTCCTCGCAGTCGATGAACAGATGTTCGACCGGCTCGCAGGTCTTGCCCTTGATGGTTTTCAAGATCACCTCGGGCCGGCCGACGCAGAACTCGAAACCCTCGCGGCGCATGGTCTCGATCAGGATGGCCATCTGGAATTCGCCCCGGCCCTTGACCAAAAACGAATCCTTCTCCTCGCTCTCCTCCACCCGGATGGCCACGTTGGTCATGGTCTCCTTGAACAGGCGTTCGCGGATCTGGCTTGAGCGGACCTGTTTGCCTTCGCGTCCGGCCAGCGGCGAGGTGTTGATGGTGAATTTCATGGCCACGGTGGGCTCGTCCACGGTGATGCGCGGCAGCGCCTTGGGCGCGGCCCGGTCGCAGATGGTGTCGCCGATGCGCACGTCGTCCACCCCGGCGAGCACGATGATGTCGCCGGGCTCGGCCACGGCCGCGTCCACGAGCTTGTTGCCCTGGTAGTTCTGGAGCTTGACGACTTTGAGCGGCGAGACCTGGCCGGACTCGTCGATGCGCGCCAGGCTGTCTCCGGCCTTGGCCTGGCCGTGGACCACCCGGCCGATGGCCAGCTTGCCCAGGTAGTCGGAATAGTCGAGATCCGAGGCCAGCATCTGGAAGGGCTCGGCCGGATCGTAGGCCGGGGCCGGGATCTGGTCCACGATGGCGTCGAAAAGCGGTTCGAGGTTCACGCCCTCGACGTCGGGCGCGAGCATGGCCACGCCCGCGCGGCCGATGGCGTAGAGCAGAGGAAATTCCAACTGGCGCTCGTCGGCGTCCAGGTCGATGAACAGGTCGTAGACCTCGTTTAAGACTTCCTCGATGCGCGCGTCCTTGCGGTCGATCTTGTTGATGACCACGATCACGGTCAGCCCGGATTCGAGCGCCTTTTTGAGCACGAAGCGGGTCTGGGGCAAGGGCCCCTCCGAGGCGTCCACGAGCAAGAGCGCGCCGTCGGCCATGGACAGGGCCCGCTCCACCTCGCCGCCGAAGTCGGCGTGGCCCGGGGTGTCGATGATGTTGATCTTCACGCCCTTGTGGTTCACGGCGCAGTTCTTGGCCGAGATGGTGATGCCGCGTTCGCGCTCCAGGTCCATGCTGTCCATGACCCGGCGTTCGACCTCCTGGCCTTCCCGGAAGACGCCGCTCTGGCGGAACATGGCGTCGACGAGCGTGGTCTTGCCGTGGTCGACGTGGGCGATGATGGCGATGTTACGGATGGCGCTGTTGCGCGCCTGGTTGTCGCGTGTCTGGGTGCTCATATTCTTCCTGTTGGTTTGCAAAACAAACGCCCCACGTGCGTGGGGCGCTTCACTTTGTCGTTGAAGGTTCGCCGGCGAGGACCGGTCCGGCCGGCCCTTTATTTTTCACAATTACGGTTTTTGGGAGGCTGGGGTCCGGGGAGGCAACCTTTTGTCCACAAAAGGTTGCCTCCCCGGTTCGCTATCGTTTTTCTCTTCCTACCACTTCTTGGCCCGCTGCGCCGCCAGGGCCTTTTCCTGAGCCGCGTAGTCGGCGAAGCCGGCCTGGTGCAGGGCGTCGAGCACCGTGCCTTCCCAGGGCCAGTCGGCGTAGATCACCGGTTTGTGGAACAGGGCGCGGAAGGCTTCCATCTCCTGGCGGTAGAAGTTTTCCTTGGGCGTTTCCAGGTGGTCGCGCAGTTGTTCGCAGAACCTGGTCAGTTCGCCCTCGTACCATTCCTTCAAATCCTTGGCCGTGGTGTATTTCTTGAGGATGTGTCCGTATTTGTGATCGGTCAACAGCTTGTGCAGCCGGCTTAAGTGTTGCCGGCAGAGCCAGTCGCCGAGTTTGGAGACCGGAATGTTTTCGGCGTCGATGGCGGCCATGTCGAGCTTGGTCTGGCTGTAAGTGTCGGGCACGACCGAGGCGGACAGGATGCCGGCGATGCACACCAGTCCCCGGATGACCAGGCTGTTGGACACGCCCTGGCCGCAGAAGCCGACTTTCTTGCCGTATTTCTGGCCGGTGAAGATGGTCACCAGAAGCGCCCAGACCACGGCCGGGTCTTCCTCGTCGTAGATGTGCTGGAGGAAGGAGTTGTCGCGGTCGGTGGCCAGGACCATCTGGGTCATGTCGTTGGAGCCGATGGAGAAGCCGTCGAATTCCTCGATGAAGGCCTTGGCCAGGATGGCGTTGGAGGGGATCTCGCTCATCAGGAAGATCTTCAGGCCGTCGTCGCCGCTTTTGAGCTTATGCACGCGCGAGAGGTAGCGGCGCTGGCTGCGGGCTTCCTCCAGGGTGCGCACGAAGGGCAGCATGAGGTGCAGGTTTTTGCCGCCGAAGATGCCGCGGGCGAGCTTGAAGGATTCGACTTCCCAGTCGTGGATGTTGCGGGAAACGCCCCGGTAGCCGAGCATGGGGTTGTCTTCGAAGGCCTCGAAAAGCAGGCCGCCGAGCAGGTTGCGGTATTCGTTGGATTTGAAATCCGTGGTGCGGTAGATGATGTCGCGGCCGTAGAAGGCCATGGCGAACAGGCCCAGGCCCTGGGACAGGGTCTGGACGTAGTTTTCCTTGCCGGTGCGGTAGCCCCGGGAAAAGAGCAGGGACTTGATCCTTTCCGGCAGGGTGCTCACTTCCTCCATTTCCTGGAGGATGCCGGTCTGGCGCGCCACTTCCTGGCGCATGGCCTGGATGCGTTCGATGACCTCGACGATGCCCGGGTCGTTTTTGATCGCGTCGGCCTTTTCCTGGACCAGGGTTTTGAGCTCCTGGCGGCGCTTGACCGCCTCGGGGTCCTTGGAGCCGTCGTGCAGTTCGTCCCAATGGCCGAGGATGACCGCCACGTGGTCTTCGAGGCTGGTGGAGGTCTTGATGGTCTCCATGCGCTGGGTGGCGTACTGGAGGTGGTCGTCGAGCTTCTTGTCGAGTTCGCGCAACCGGCGGTGGATGGCCAAAATCTCGTTGGTGCCCCGGGCGCCCTCTTTCTCGGCCAGGTCGTCGAGTTCCTTGGCCAGGCCGGTGACCAGGCCGACGTAGTGGCGCAGTTTGATGTCCACGGTGATGAAACCCGAAGCCAGCTGGTCCTTGATGAGCTTGGTGAGCTTGTTTTCAAGCTCCTGGATTTTTTCCTCGACCAGGGTGAACAGGGTGCCGTTGTCGTAGGCCTCAAGCGCCTTGGGATGGACGCCGATGTTGCCGAGCATGAATTCGGCGCGCAAAAGCCCGACTTCAAAGTCCGGAACGTGGCGCAGCCGCGACAGGAAAAGCGCCTGGCCGACGTCGGCCAGGATCAGGCCGACCTTGGTGCGGGTGGCCGGCAGTTTGGCCACGTCGATCTCGCCGCCGACGTCGACCAGCGGCACGAGTCCCCGGTAGAGCTTGCCGCTTGAGCCGTCGACGGTCACTTCCTGGCCGTCGAGGGAGCGCAGCACTTCCAGGCGCTGGATGCCGATGATCGCCGGGATACCCAGTTCGCGCGAGGTGATGGCGGCGTGGCTGGTGTCGCCGCCGACGTCGGCCAGGATGGCCGAGGCCACGCGCATGCCCGGGACCATGTCCGGGTCGGTGCGTTCGGCGGCCAGCACGTCGCCCTTGGAAATCTTGTTGAGTTCGAGGGCCGAGCGCAGAAAGCGCACCGTGCCCTGTCCGGCGCCGCGCGAGGCGCCGTTGCCGTCGAGCACGACTTCGACCCGGGGCAGTTCTTTTTCGTCGACTTCCTTGCGGCGCATGAAGATCACGCTCGGGTGCTGCTCGAACTCCTCGTTCCAGCGCGTCTCGGGCCTGGCCTGGACGAACCACAAACGGTCGGAGCGGTCGATGCAGAACTCGGTGTCCATGATCATGCCGCCGTAGGCCTTGGAGATATTGCGCACTCCCCGGGCGACTTCCTCGGACTGGGCCATGGACAGCGACCAGCGGTAGGCCTCTCGGGCCTCGACCTTGACAATCTTGGTGCCGCCGCGCTCGTCGTAGACGATCTTCTTGTCCTTAAAGCCCATGAAGCGGATGACCACCTCGGCCCCGTCGTCGCGCTGGAAGACGTAAAACTTGTCCGGGGTGACCATGCCGCCGACCACGGCCTCGCCCAGGCCGTAGCTGGCGTCGATGGAAACCAGCTCCTTGCGGTCCGTGCCCCGGCAGCCGGTGGCGGTGTCCGCGGAAAAGGCCGTGCCCGAGATGACCGGGTTGATCATGCGCATCATGCACACCGACAGCGACGTGTTCTCGATGGCCCATTCCTGCTTGGCCTTTTCGGCCACGGCGTCGTCGCCGGTGCGTTCGGCCAGGCTCACCGCGTCTAAAATCGCTTCGCGGCGGTAGGTCATGGAGCGCAGGTTGTAGGCCGAGGCGCAGTCCCACTGGTAGGCCTCGGCGACCTGGTTTTCGCCGACGATGTTGAGATAGGTGTCCTGAAGCCCGGCGAAGGCCTTCTTGCGGCTGTCCTCGCCCGCGGCGGAGGAGCGCACTGCCACGGGCACGTCTTCGAGCCCGGCCTCGCGGCAGATGTCGAGGTAGCCGCCGCGCACGGCCTCGTCGACCTCGCGGGGCAAATCGACCGAGAGGATGGCCACCTGGACCAGGACGCTACGCTTGCGCAGCTGGTCGATGCCTTCCGGGGAGGTGGCGAAGCCTTCGACGACGTTGTTGATGAAGGTGCGCAGCTTGATCAGGGTGGCCTTGGGGTCCTGGTGCGCCTTGATCTCCATGGCCATGGAGCGCACGATGTTCTTGATGAATTCGATGTCGCGGTTGACCTCGTCGTCGTTCCAGTCGATGCGCGAATATTCCCGGTCCACGATCGAGCGGACCTGGGCGGCGTTGACCCGGGTTTCGTCGAGAAGCTTATGGAAGGCTATGGAGGAAACGGCTCGAAATTGCGGCGCGCGGATGCCTGGCACCTGGCTGATGATGGCCGTATTGTAGTTTTTGCCGCCCACCAGCAGTTCGGCTTCCTCGCCGGTGGCCGTGATGTCGGCCCCGGTCAGGATCAATTTCGTGGGAAGCTCTTTGACCGGGGCGGGAGCGGGGGATTTTTTCTCCGCTTTGCCCTTGGATGCGGCTTGAGCCATTGTCTCCTCCTTGATCATTCTTTCGAGCGCCAAAATCCGGCAACGCCACGAATGCAGACGTAACGCGCGCGGGTCGTGTTCGTCAACGGCGGCAGGGCGATCTGTCCGGCCGCGGGCCGCCTACTCCGACTTGCATCCGCAGTAAGGGCAGTACTGGTAATCCCCGGGCTGGGGCTGGCCGCAGCCGGCGCAGACGCCCTCGACCGGGCCGAGTTCGATCAACAGCTCGTTTTCCTTGACCGGAACCATTTTTTTGTCTTCGTGGTAGTTGGCGTCCTTGAGCACGCGCAAAACCACGCCGTCCACCGGCGAGAGCACGGATTTTTCCTGCTTCATCACCGAGATGTTGAAGAGTTCCTCGCCTACCTTGACGAAATCGCCGGGCCTGACCTGCATGACCCACAGATCGCCGTTGCAGGGCGCGCCGACCTGGTAGGGATTGTCCGGCTGGGCCGTTTCGACGCCCGCGGCCGCCCCGGCCGCCGGCTCGCCCACCTTGATCTGGTGCGACAGGGACTCGGAATCGAGCACGTAGCGCACCGTGGCGAAGCCGAGCGCGTCGGGCCTGGAAACATGCACCAGGCTCATCACGTGCGCCTTGCCGAGGCTGTCGTTGAAGGCCAGTTCCTGGCCCGGCTCCAGGCCTTCCAGCCAGACGTCCAGCGGCAGGTTGTTGGGGTCGCCGTATTTGGCCACGAAGTCGATGGTTTTGAGCGCATCGCCCGGATGGTTTAAATACATCACGAATTCCTCGTCCGTGGGCTGGCGCTCCAGGCGCTTTTTCAAGGCCGCCGCTTCCGCCTCCATGTCCACGTCGTGCAGCACGGCGAGCGGCGATTGCTCGGTGCGCCTGGCGATAGCAGCATGGTAATCCGGACCGAAGGCGCTCTCGTACACCCAATCCGGCGGGAATCCCAAGGGCAGCCGGCCGTAGTTGCCGAGCAACAGGTTGCGGAAGGCGTCGTTGCCGTCGGCGTAAATGGCCAGCCGGTCGTGTTTCTCGGCTTTGGTCAGCTCGTGCTCCGGGGTGAACGCCACCGTATTTAAGATATTCAAAAGATCCTTGACGGCGCGTTCCCCGCCGCGCTTGTACGCCCCGGTCACGGCCAGAAAGGCGGTGTTCCAGGTGATCTGCGAGCCCGGGGTGACGTCGTGGTAGCGCACGATCTTGCGCGTGCCGGCCAGAAACTTGAGCATGTAGGGCAACAGATGGATGTAGCCCTGCTTCATCGCCCCCTCCTGGGAGGAGGAGGTCGCCCCGCCGGGCATGCCGTGCTCCACGACTTCGTAGTCGACGCCCTGGAAATAGGGCGACATGTAGCGGTCGAAATAGGGCATGATCTGCTTGAGCACGAAGCCGCAGTCGCTGAGCATTTCCTTGTTGAGGCTGGTCTCAAGGCCCAGCTCTTCCAGATAGGCGGCCGTGGACAGGACGTCGCCGTGGCCGTACCAGCGCACGCTCGAACCGATGGCCGCGTCGAGCACGTGGCAGCCCGCCTGGGCCGCGGCCGCCACCGCCGGGGTCCATAGGCCGTCGGTGAAATGGCGGTGGTATTCGAGCACCAGTTCCGGGTACTTCTCCCTCACCGCCGCCACCAGGGCGCGGATGAACGACGGCTTGCACATGCCGGCCATGTCCTTGAAGCACAGCATGATGATCCGGCTGACCTTGGTCTCGCTTAGGCCGGAGGCGCGGGCGCACATGGCGATGATGTCGCGGGTCACGCCGAGATAGTGGTCGACGTCGAAGCCCTTGGCCTGGGACAGCGAGATGGCCGGCTGGAAGATGTTTTTCCCGTGCGACAGCGCAACCTCGGCGAATGGCTCCATGTTCTCGACATGATTGAGAAAATCGAAGCAGCGGATGACGTCGTAATGTTCGCAGATCATCTCGCCGGTCAGGCGCATGAGGTTTTTGGGCTGGGGCTTGTAGCCGAGCACGTTGGTCGAGCGGATCAGGATCATCTTCGGCGTCTTGGGCGCGAAGCGGTTCCACTCCATGGCCTCGGTGAAGGGGTAGGTCATGTTGGCCATCATGGCCACGTGGAAATGCGCGCCGCCGCCGTTTTCCAGGGCGAAAAAGCCGCAATTGTCGAGATAGGGGCCGACGATGCGGTCCTCGGCCAGGCGGAAGCGGTTGCCGGTGTTGCTTTGGGTGATGTCGCGGCTGGTGGTGTCGGTGAAGTGGACCCGTCCGGAAGCCCTGATGTAATCGAGCATCGCCGTCCTGTCGCCCAGGGGATAGGGAGATTTCCAGGAATCGGCGGAAAGCAGCGGCAGGTGGGGAGCGAAACGGCCGACCCGCTTGTCGCCCCGGTTGCGGTAGCGGCCGAGCATGACGTGCGGATTGTAGCCCTTGGCCGCGATCTCGGCGGCGAGCTGGGACAGGCGCAGGGCCTCCTGCTCCTCGTCGCGGTAATCGAGCAGCTCGGGCGTGTTCTGCACGAACTTGGTGTCGTAGTCGGCCTCGAAGAACTTCCTGTTGCGCAGGACCTGGCAGTGGAAGGGGATGGTGGTCTTGACGCCGCCGATGAGATACTCGCGCAAGGCCCGGTCCATGATGGCCACGACCTTGGGCCACTGCTTGCCGTGGGCGATGAGCAGCGCCCCGGCCGAATCGTACTGGGCCGGGAAATCGTAGCCCGAGGAAATGCAGGAATCCAGGCGGATGCCCTGGCCGCCGGGCGAGATGTAGCGGGTGATGAGCCCCGCGTTGGGGGTGAAATTGTTCCTTGGGTCCTCGCAGTTGATGCGCACCTGCATGGCCATCTGGTAAGGCTTGGTGTTTTCCTCGGTGAAACGCAGCCTGGAGCCGAAGGCCACGGCGATCTGCTCCTCTACCAGATCCACGCCGTAGCGGCATTCGGTGATGCCGTGCTCGACCTGAAGCCGGGTGTTGACCTCGATGAGATAGGGGGTGGCGCCCCCGTCGAGCAGAAATTCGACCGTGGCCAGCGAATGGTAGCCCACGTCCCGAATGAGCTTCACCGACCACTGCTTG
Organism: Desulfovibrionaceae bacterium; assembly: GCA_015233395.1. Lineage (GTDB taxonomy): Bacteria > Desulfobacterota > Desulfovibrionia > Desulfovibrionales > Desulfovibrionaceae > JADFXV01. Next base: position 4,240 of record JADFXV010000017.1, on the reverse strand, counting down.
AGCTGCGCTCGCAGCTCCTCGGTCATGCCGGACCAGGGCGAGGGGGTGATCTCGATGAGTTTCTGGTGGTTGCGCTGCACCGTGCAGTCGCGCTCGTCGAAGGCGAAGACGTTGCCGTACTTGTCGGCGATGACCTGGATTTCGATGTGGCGCACGCCGGTCAGCAGCTTTTCCACGTACAGCCTGGGATTGCCGAAGGCCGCCTGGGCCTGGGAGGAGGCCTTCAGAAAGGCCTCTTCCAACTGCTCTTCGCGGTAGACCTCGTAGATGCCGCGCCCGCCGCCGCCGCCCTCGGCCTTGAGCATGATGGGGAAGCCAATCTTCTTGGCTTGCTCGCGCGCCTCGGGAATGCTCACCGCGCCCTCGCTCCCGGGCACGACCGGCACGCCCAGACGCCCCGCCAGGCCGCGCACCTCGACCTTGTTGCCGAGCATGTTCATGGCCTCGGCGGTCGGGCCGATGAAGATGATGCCGGCTTCCTTGCACAGGATCGGAAAATTGCTGTCCTCGGAGCCGAACCCCCAGCCCGGATGCAGGGCGGCCACGCCGCGCTCCTTGGCGCCTTTGATGATCAGCGGCAGATCGAGATAGGCCGACGGCCTCGAGCCAAGCAGCAGAAGCTGCCCCGCCCCGGCCGTGGTCGGAGAGCTTTTGTCCACGTCGGTGACGGTGAGGATGGAAATGGCTTTGAACTGCTCGCGGATGGTGCGGATCACGCGCCGGGCCGGAATGCCCCGGTTGGCCACCAGAATCTTCTTGCCCGCGAGCTCGCGGACCACGTCTTCAAAGGTTTTCTCTGACATGACAACCCTTCGTGCTGAGATGGGGATCAAAACGCCCGTGGAAATTTCGTTTCGCAAAGCGGATTTACTTAGCGTATTTTTTTTTCCCGCACAAGCCGCGAACGCCCTTGCCGGGACGAGCCAAACAAGGCGTCCCCGGGGCTTTACCCGGCGCACGAAATGATTGCCCGCCCCCCTGAAAACGGATAATGCACCCTTTCACGGCCGCGCCCCGAAAAGGGATTCCAAAGGGGCTTAGCCCCTTTGGCCGCCGGAGGCTCTTTTCTTACTTTTCACCAAGGATGCGCCATGCGCCGACCGTCGCCGGGCTTGACCCCCGAAGGCCTGCCCTGTCTCGGGCTTGTGACCGTCATCTGCGTGTGCTTCGCCCTGCTCGGCTGGGGCGCGGCCACGCTTGCGGCTTTGGCCCTTTTGGCCCTGGCCGCGAATTTCTTTCACGATCCCGAACGGGTGATCCCGCAAGAACCGGGCCTGGCCGTCTCTCCGGCCGACGGCCGGGTGTCCGCCGTGGAGCGCGCCGCCGATCCGTTCACCGGGGAGACCCGCACGGTCGTGCGCATCTTCATGAACGTCTTCAACGTCCACGTGAACCGCGCGCCCGTGGCCGGCTCGGTCGCGGCGATCCGCTACCATCCGGGCAAATTCTTCAACGCCTCCTTCGACAAGGCCTCCCAGCACAACGAGCGTTGCGCCCTGTCCCTGACCGGCGAGGACGGAAGAACCTGGACCGTGGTGCAGATCGCCGGCCTGATCGCCCGGCGCATCGTCTGCCTGGCCGACCCCGGCGACAGCCTGGCCAGGGGGCAGCGCCTGGGCATGATCAAGTTCGGCTCCCGCCTTGACGTGTACCTGCCCGAGGACTATATAGCCAAAGTGGCCGTGGGCGAACGCGTTTTGGCCGGCCAAAGCGTCATCGCCGCCGCCAAGTAAGCGCCATGGACGACCCCCCCTTCGATAAAAAACCCATCGCCCGGGGAGTCTACATCCTCCCCAACCTGCTGACCACGGCCAGCCTGTTTTGCGGTTTTCTGGGCATCAAATACGCCACGGAAGGGCAATTCGAATCCTGCGCCCTGGCCATCCTGGTCAGTTGCCTGTTCGACGGCCTCGACGGCAAAGTCGCCCGCCTGACCGGCACGTGCAGCCTGTTCGGCGTGGAATACGATTCCCTGGCCGATCTGGTGGCCTTCGGCGTCACCCCGGCGCTGATGACCTACCAGTGGCGTCTGCACCATTTCGGCAGGATGGGTTTTATGGCCTCCTTTCTGCTCGTGGCCTGCGGCGCGTTGCGCCTGGCCCGGTTCAACGTCCAGGCCCAGAATCCGAACAAGAAATTCTTCGTCGGCCTGCCCATTCCGGCCGCCGCCTCCACCCTGGCCGCGCTGGTGCTGTTCACCCCGCTTCTGCCGGACGGCTTCGCCGAAAAGATCCTGCCCGTGGCCTGCCTGCTTATGGCCTACGGTTTGTCCTTCCTCATGGTCAGCCGGGTGCGCTACGCCTCGTTCAAGGAATACGGCTTCATCAAGGCCCACCCCTTCAGCATGATGGTCACGGCCATCCTGCTCTTCGCCCTGGTCGCCTCCCAACCCAGGCTGCTCGGATTTCTGTTCTTCATCGGCTACGTCCTGTCCGGCCCGATCTACACCTTCCTGATTTTGCCCCGCCGCGCCGTGCTGCCGCGCGAACCCCAGTCCAACACCCAAGGCGACCCCAAAAGGCCGTAACGCCCGCCTGGCGGCAGCCCGGCGAGATCGGCGAGATCGGCGCGATCGGCGCCGCGCCGATTTCCGGACGCTTTGATTTTTGGGCTTAAGGCTGCTATTCCATGACGACCGGTCACAAGCGGCCCAGGCCAAAGGTTCCCCATGCCCCACTGCGAGCAGGCCTTCGAAAAATACGATTTCCCGCCGGGACGCGGCGGCCGGGGCGCGTTCACGCCCACGGACGCGGAATGCTTCGCCTGCTGGGACGCGCTTGCCATGCTGCCGCATATCCGGGAGCACAGCCTGCTGGTGGCGGGCCTGGCCACGTTCCTGGCCAAGCGCGCGGCGCAGCGCGGCCTGGACGTCGACGTCGCCATGGTGCGCGCCTCGGGCCTGCTCCACGACATCGCCAAAACCTACACCATCCGCCACGGCGGCCACCACAGCCAGCTCGGCGGCGCCTGGGCCATGGACTGGACCGGGGACGCCCGCCTGGCCCAAGGCGTGGTCCACCACGTCCATTGGCCTTTTGAACTGGACGTGAAACGCCATTTCCTGCCGCTGGCCATCATCTACGCCGACAAACGCGTCAAACACGACCGGGTGGTGCCGCTTACGGAGCGCTTCCTCGATCTGCTCGAACGCTACGGGACCACCGAACGCATCCGCCAACGGATAGGACTGTCCAACCAACAGGCCAAGGACATCGAAGCCTCCTTGAGCCGCATCCTGGAGATCGACCTGCATGCGTATCCTTTTGATAGCCGGGGGCTGGTCGAGTGAGCGCGAAGTCTCCCTCGCCGGCGCGGGCCAGATAGCAAAGGCGCTTACGAAACTCGGGCACGAGGTCGAACCCTTCGACCCGGCCTGCCGTTTCGACGAGCTGACCAGCCGCGCCCTGGAAAGCGATTTCTGCTTCATCAATCTGCACGGCTCGCCCGGCGAGGACGGCCTGATCCAGGCGCTGCTCGACGCCGCGCGCGTCCCCTACCAGGGCAGCGGCCCGGCCGGGTCGTTCCTGGCGCTCCACAAGGCCGCCGCCAAGCAAATTTTCGCCCGGCGAGACCTGCCCACGCCCGAATGGGAATTTCTCCCCAAACCACCCAAACCAGGCTGGACGCCGCGCTTTGACCCGCCCTGGTTCGTCAAACCCAACCTGGGCGGCTCAAGCCTCGGCATGAGCCTCGTGCAAACGCCGGACGACCTGTTTAACGCCCTGACGCTCGTTTTCCAAAGCGGCGAAACCGCCCTGATCGAACGCGTCTGCGCCGGCCCGGAAGTGACCTGCGGCGTGCTCGGCGACGCCGCCCTGCCCCTGGTCCTGATCCAAACGCCCGAAAGCCACGCCTTCTTCGACTACGAAGCGAAATACAGCGACCACGGAGCACGCGAAATCTGCCCGGCCCCGATCGACGAACAAACCACCGCGCACGTCCAGTCCCTCTCGCGCAGAGCCCACGACGCCCTGGGACTTTCCGGCTACAGCCGCGCCGACTTCATCCTGACCGAGAACGGCCCCATGCTGCTCGAAGTCAACACCCTGCCCGGCATGACCGCCGCGAGCCTGATCCCCAAAGAGGCGGCGGCGATCGGGATGAGCTTCGAAGAACTGATCGCCGAACTCATCAAACTGGGACTTGCCCGGCAAGGCCAGGGAGAATAAAGACCAGGGGGAAACTTTTTTGAAAAAAAGTTTCCCCCTGGACCCCCTTCAAAAAACTTTTATTCCCGGAG
>JADFXV010000016.1 GCA_015233395.1 Desulfovibrionaceae bacterium | reverse complement strand
GGGCTCCCCCGCGGCGCGCGCTTGGGCGGGGCTCAGCGCGAAACATGACGCCAGCAGCAGTGCGAAGATTCTGGCCATGGCCCGCAGCGACAATCGCTATCCCAGCGAAGCCATCAGGGCTTCGACCTGGCGCAGGTCGGCGAAGAAGATGCGGATCAGTTCCGGATCGAACATTTTTCCGGCCTGATTTTGCAGGTATTCCACCGCCCGTTCGTGTCCCCAGGCCTTGCGGTAGACGCGCGGGTGGGTCAGGGCGTCGAAGACGTCGGCCACGCTGGTGATGCGGCCGTAGATGTGGATGTCGCCGTGGGAAAGCCCGTCCGGGTAGCCCGCGCCGTTCCAGAACTCGTGGTGCTGCCTGGCCACGATGGCCGCGGTCTTCATGAGCGGGCGTTCGGAGTGCTTGAGGATCTCGTGGCCGATGACCGTGTGCGACTTGATGATCTCGCATTCCTCCGGAGTGAGCGTGGAGGGTTTGTTCAGGATCGAGTCCGGGATGCCGATCTTGCCCACGTCGTGCATCGGCGAGGCCAGTTGCAAGAGCTTGGCCTCCTCGGGCTCAAGGCCGACGCGTTCGGCCAGAAAATGCGACAGCTTCGCCACCCGGCGCACGTGGTTGGCGGTTTCGTGGGAGCGGGTTTCGACCACGTCGCCGAGCGTGTAGAGCAGTTCGCGCTGCGTGTCGCTGATTTCGGTGTTGAGCGCATGCAGCGCGTCGTTCAACTGGCGCAGTTTGTCCGTGCGCTTGGCCACTTCCTCTTCGAGATGTTCGCGGTAGAGCCGGTCGATGCCAAGCAGCATGGAGCGCTCGAAGGCCCGCCCGAGGGTGTGTTCGAGCAGTTCCAAATCCTTGAGGGGCTTGGTCAAAAAATCCCAGGCGCCCAGGCGGATGGCCCGGATGGCCTCCTCCAGCACGCCCACCCCGGAGATCACCAGGATCGGCGTTTCCGGGGATGTGCGGGTCAGCTCCTCGACCACGCCGAAGCCGTCGAGCCCGGGCATGTTGAGGTCGGCGAGCACCATGTCCGGTTGTTTTTGCCGGAAAAGCTCCAAGCCCGCCTCGCCGCCCTCGGCCTGGAGGGTTTCGTAGCCCATGTCTTCGAGCCAATCAGCCAGATTGGCCCTGAATTTCGGCTCGTCGTCGATGATCAGGATGGTTTTGTTCGTCATGGTCTCATGCCGTGAAAAAGTCCGCCTCGCGGACCGGTCTTAGGGTTTTTCCCGGCCAAGCAGCCGGTTTGCGGCCGCCAGGAGCAAGCCGAGGTCTTCGACCGGCTTGATAAAGACGTCGGCGTCGGTCATGGAAATCGCCCGCAACGCCTCCGGAAGTTCGTAATCGGCCGAGCCGGTGTAGATCAAGAATTTTAAGGCGGGGTTTACGGCGTGCGCGCGCGCGATGAACTGGTTGCCCGATTCCCCGGGCAGGCGGATGTCCACGGTGCACAGCGCGACGCGGTTTCCGGCCAGGGCGTAAAGGCCCTCTTCGGCGCTGCCGGCGGTGAGCGCGGCAAAGCCCTCGTCCTCGAAATAATCCGCCAGGCCGGCGCGGATTCTTTCCTCGTCGTCGACGATCAGGATGACGGGCCGGTCAGATTGCATCGCCGGCCTTCCCGAGGGGCAAAACGACTCTGAAGCGGGCGCCGCGGCCGGGCTCGGAGGCGATATGGATTTCCCCGCCGTAGTTGTTGGTGACGATGAAATAGGTCACCGAGAGCCCGAGCCCCGTGCCCCGGCCGGTGGCCTTGGTGGTGAAGAATGGCTCCAGCACGCGCTTGCCGGTGGCCTCGTCCATGCCCGGGCCGTTGTCTTCGACGTCGATCAGGACGCGTTCGCCGTCGCGCCGCGTGCGCAGGGTCACGGTCGGCTCCTCGGGGGGCGGATAGGTCTTGGCCGCCATGGCCTGGGCCGCGTTCTTGATGATGTTCAAAAAGACCTGCTCGATTTCGGTTTCCACGAAGTAGCCTTTCGGGTCGCCGGGATCGTAGTCGGTGACGATCTTGATTTTTTTGATGTCGTAGTTCTTTTTCAGGTCGTAGTCGCTTCTGGCCAGCTCCACGGTCTTGTCCAGAAGCGCGGCCAGGCCGTGCAGCGCCCGCCGCGACTGGCTGCGGCGGCTGAAATTGAGCATGCTCTGCACGATCTTGGAGGCCCGAAGCCCGGCCTCGTTGATGTCGGCGAGGTACTCCGTGATCTTGCGCCGCTCCAGATAGGCGGTGACATGGGCGAAGTCGACGCCCAAATCGCTTGCGGTCTGCAGGTTGGAGACGAGCGCGGGCGAGATGCGGCGCATGGCGTTCTGGGCGGCCTGGAGGATGATGCCGAGCGGGTTGTTGATTTCGTGGGCCATGCCCGCGGCCAGCCCGCCGATGGACATCATCTTTTCGCTCTGGATCATCATCTCTTCCAGCCGGGCGCGCTCGGTGACGTCGTCGATGCGGATGACCGCGCCCGAGGCGCCGCCGCCGGCCAGGGGGTAGATGGTGATCTCCTGGTGCGCCGCTTCGCTCCCCTCGTTCATGATCCTCTTGGTCACTTTGTAAACGCGCAGGTCCCGGATGGCCGCGTCGATATTGACGCATTCGTCCCGGATCAAGGGCAGGACGTCGCCGACGGGCCGGTCTTTGGCCTGGGAAAAGGGCATGCCCGCGGCTGCGGCCGCCGGGCTGTTCCAGTGCGTCACCCGTCCTTGGCCGTCCACTCCGACCAGGATCGAGGGCATGGAGTCGAAGATGTTTTGCATCAGATTCTTGAGGTCGGCGACTTCCGCTTCGATCTGCTTGCGGGCGGTGATGTCGCGGTTGCTGCCGCGCTGGCCGAGAAAGGTGCCGTCGTCGCGGCGGATGGGGCGGCATTTGTGGGCGATCCAGCGGATTTCGCCGTCTGGCCTCACGATGCGGAAGTCCATCTCGCATTCCTGGCCCGCGCCGGCGATGGCCTGCTTGAGGTGATCGAGCATCTTGCCCCGGTCCTCGGGATGGAGCAGCCGGTGCAACAGCTCGGGGTCCTCAAAAAATTCGGCCGCCTCGTGCCCGGTGATCTCCTTGCAGGCCGGGGACACGAACCGGTAACGCCCGTCGGGGCCGAGCCAGTATTCCCAGTCGTAGGTGAAATCGGCGACGGTGCGGTATTTCTCCTCGTTTTCCCGGGCGCTTTGCTCCGACAGCTTGTAGTCGGTCACGTCGCGCGAATAGCTGGCCAGTTGGGCCACCTCGCCGTGGTCGTCGAAGATCGGCCAGATGCGCAGGTTGTAGAACCGGCCATGGCGCTCCTCTTCGCCGAAGGCGGCTTCGCCGGTGCGCAGGACGGCCTCGACCGCCGCCCGCCGCGCGTCCGCCGCTTGCGGGGGCAGGGTGTCGTAAAGGATCTTGCCGGCGAGTTCGGCCGGCGAGAGGTTGCGCCGCTTGGCCGCGACCTCGTTCAAATCCAGGATCACGCCCGCGCGGTCGAGCAGAAAAACCGAGTCCGTGGTGGCGTTGAGCAGGGAGCGGATACGCGCCTCGCGTTCGCGGATGCGTTTTTCCGCCGCCGCCCGGGCGTCGAGTTCGCGCTGCAGCTCCTGGCGCGATTTCTTGAGCTTGACGTTTAAGACGCTGACCACGATCAGCGTGAGCAGGCCGCCGGCGCCGCTGACCGCGATCAGGACGATGATCGGCCAGTAGTTCCTGAAGACGTCGGCGACGGTGATCCTGCCGTAGTCCTGAAAAGGCGGCAGGCGAAGCGCCCGCAGCAGGTCGCGGACCGGTTCGTAGCCCGCGGGAACGTTCCAGGCGCGGGTGGTCTCCCCGGCCTCCCGCGCCGGATGCAAGGGCATGGTCAGCAGGGCGGCGGCCACTTCCCTGGCCGCGTCGTCCGGGACGTGGGCGAGCTTGGCCAGGGGCCATTCCGGATACAGGCGCGTGCTCAGCAGGAACGGGAAGACGCCGCACGCGGGCTCCGCCTCCGGACAGGGCAGGGTCCGCAGCAGGCTCAGGTCGATTTTGCCTTCGGCCTGCATGCGCTCGAGCGTGTCCGTGCGCACCGTGCCGGCGTCGGCCAAGCCGTCCAGCACGGCCCGGACCGCCGCGTCGTGGCTGCCGCTGAAACGCATGGAGGCGAAATCCTTGAACGGATTGATTCCGGCCTTCTGAAGCTCCAGCCAGGCGGCGTGCCAGCCGCCGAGCGAATATGCGTCGGCGGCCACGAACCGTTTGCCGCGCAGGTCCGTAAGTTGCTGGATGTCGCTGCGGCCGGCCTTGAAAAAAACGACCCCGCCGTACGAGGAGGTTTCCTTGCCCAGAATGTTGTTGCGCGAGGAGGCCAGGCGGGTGGTTCCGAAGCGCGTTTCAAGCTCGATGTAGAACGAGGGGTTGAGGATGATGAAATCGACTTCCGAGGCGGCCACGGCGGCGATGATCCGGTCGAAGGGCAGGGGGACGAGGCTGAAGGAATGGCCCGGCAGGGCGGTTCGCAAGTAGTCGACGGTCGGCCCCCATTGCTCCCGGCAAATGGCGTCGTCGCGATTGGCCAGGGCGCCGATCTTGAACTCGGCCGCCAGGGCGCGCCCGGCAGTGAGCAGCCAGGCGGCGGCCAGCGTCAGGCAAGCGAGCGCCGCGATGCGCCCGGCTCCCACGAGGCGGCAAGGTCGATGAGGATGGCCGCATCGTTGTGACATGCCTGTTCCTTATCCGGAAAGATACTGAAACGAAAGCGGCTTTTGTTTGTTATTTATTTCACAATATAACGTGTTTCGCCAGTCCGTCAAGGCCTTGCGCGCCGGGCAGGCGCGAAAAAAAGGGGGGGCGCGCCGCGAGGCGCGCCCCCCGGGAGGATGTTATTCCTCAACTATTTTATCGCGAGGCGCGCAACTGCTCCTCGATCCAGGCGTAGGTCTTCTCCAGGCCGCGGCGCAGAGGCCAGGAGGGCTTCCAACCGAGCTTGTCCTGAATCAGCCGGTTGTCGGAATTGCGGCCGCGCACGCCGAGCGGCCCGGGGATATGCTTGATCGAGAGTTTCTTGCCGGCGATGTCCATGGCCAAGCCCGCCAGCTGGTTGATGGTCACCATTTCCTCGGAACCGATGTTGACCGGGCCGGTGAAGTCCGAGCGGGTGAGCCGGATCGAGCCTTCCAGGCATTCGTCGACGTACAGGAAGGAACGGGTCTGCTTGCCGTCGCCCCAGATTTCGATTTCGCCGCCGTCCTTGGTTTCGGCCACTTTGCGGCACAAGGCCGCGGGCGATTTTTCCCGGCCGCCGGTCCAGGCGCCGAGCGGGCCGAAGATGTTGTGGTAGCGGGCCACCCTGGTCTGCATGCCGTGGTTGCGGTGGTAGGCCAGATAGAGCCGCTCGCTGAACAGTTTTTCCCAGCCGTAGTCGCTGTCCGGGGCGGCGGGATAGGTGCTGTCCTCGGCGCAATTGGGGTTGTCGGGGTCTTTCTGGTTGTATTCCGGATAGACGCAGGCCGAGGAGGAGTAGAACACGCGCCCGGCGTTGCGTTTGCGGCAGGCCTCGAGCACGTTCAGATTGACCAGGGCCGAATTGTGCATGATGGCCGCATCGTTGACGCCCACGAAGACGAACCCCGCCCCGCCCATGTCGGCGGCCAGCTGGTAGACCTCGTCGAACCGGCGGTCCACCGCCTCGCGGCAGATCAGGGGATCGCGCAGGTCGCCCACCATGAAGTCGTCGGCCCGGGTCGCTTCGAACTCGGGATATTTCAGGTCGACGCCGCGCACGAAAAAGCCTTCCGTCTTGAGCCTGTTGACCAGATGGTGACCGATGAAGCCACCGGCGCCGCAAACCAGCGCGTATTTCATGTCCGCCTCCCGTTAGAGGATTTGACGCCGTCGCGGCCCATTGACCGGCTGCTAGGCGAAAAGCCGCGAAAAATGGAGAACCGCCTGTTCGATGGTGTATTTCCGGGCGTATTCCCGGGAGGCGCGCAGGCCCATCTCGCGCGCGCCGGAGCGGTCCCGGGCCAGGGTGAGCACCGCCTCGGCCAGCGCGGCCGGATCGCCCGGCGGCGTAACCAGGCCGCAGCCGGATTCGGTCACCGCCAGGGCCACCTCGGAGGCCGCCGGGACCTGGGCCAGGATCGCCCGGCCGCTGGCCATGACGCCGTAAAGCTTGCAGGGCACGGCCACGCCCTCGCAGCCGTCTCGAAGCGAAATCAGGGCCGCGTGGCAACACGGCAGCGACACGCCCAGCCGCTCAAGCGGCAGGTAATCGAGCCAGACGATGTTGGTCAAGCCGTGGCGCGCGGCCAGTTCCATGGCCTTGGCCCGGCGCCTGCCGTCGCCGATGAACAAAAAGCGGATCGATTCCTCGCCGCGCAGCAGCCGGGCCGTCTCCACCAGGCCGTCGATGTCGTGCCACAGACCCATGTTGCCCGAATACTGCACCACGAAAAAATCCCGAAGGCCCAGTTCCTCGGCCATGGGGTTGTCCTCGAACCGCGGCGGCTCTTCCCCTGCGTGCGGGCTCCAGTGGGGGATGTAGACGATTTTCTCCGGCGGCTGGCGGTAGGCATCGGTCAGAAGCGGGGTCATGTCCCGGCCGAGCACGACGAGCTTGTCCGCCCGGTCGTAGCCCCAGGCGTTCAGCCGCGACCAGAGGCTAAAGGCGAGGGATTTTTCGGAGAGCAGGCCCACCTTGGCCAGGCCCTCGGGATAGATGTCGAGCAGCATGTACTGGTATTTGAAGCCGCGCAGCAGCGAGGCCAGCCAAAGCAGATTGAGCATGAACGGCGGGTTGGTCACGCCAAAGACCAGGGCGTCCTTTTTCAGGCGCATCATGGCCGCAAACGAGCCGCCGAGATAGGAGAGATAGGAGGCGAGCCGGTGGAACAGGCTTTTTTTCAAGGCCACGTTCAGCCCCAGCCGCCGGATGCGCACGCCCCGGTAAACCTCGCGCCTGGGCAGGTTTTCCGCGCCTTTGGCCGGATAGCCGCAATACACGGTGACGCCCCGCCCGGCCTCGGCCAGACGCGTGAGCAGACCGGTGAAGAGCTGGCTGGTCGAGATCGTGTCCGGATAAAAGGTCTGGCAGAAAAATTCGATGTCGCGTTCCATGATATTGCCCGCACCGGCCGAACCGGCGTTGGTTTCCCTCGCGGTCCGGCGGCAGGCCCGCCGGAAGGCCCCCGGCATAGTCCGGGCGGGGAAATTGTGCAACCCCGGCCCCGGGGGCCGGGACTTGCCCCGCCGGGCGAAACCGGGCACAACCGCTGGCGCAAGGCCGCTGCACCATGATCTACCTCAAGCTCACCCTGACCGCCCTGCTTTGGGGCGGCACCTTCATCGCCGGGCGCATCCTGGCCAAGGACACCCCGCCGTTCACCGCCGCTTTCGGGCGTTTCGGCTTCGCCCTGCTCGCGCTCGCGCCCATCCTCGCCCGCCGGCGCGATCTGTGCCCCAAGGACGCCGCGAGTTTTGCGCTCGCGGCCCTGCTCGGGGCCACCGGAGTCTTCGGCTACAACGCCTTCTTCTTCTGGGGACTCAAAACCGTGGACGCCGGGCGCGCCGCCCTGATCGTGGCCTGCAACCCCGTGGCCATCACCGTGTTTTCGGCCATGATCTTCGGCGAACGCCTGCGCCCGGCGGCCCTGGCCGGGGTGGCCGCCTGCCTGGCCGGGGCGGCCGTGGTCGTCTCCCGGGGGGACGTACGCGCGTTGCTGGCCGGGGCGATCGGACCGGGCGAAGCGGCCATCTTCGGCTGCGTGGCCTGCTGGACCAGCTACACCCTGATCGGCAAGCGGGCCATGGAATCGATGTCGCCGCTGGCCGCCGTGACGCTCGGCTGCGCGTTCGGCGCGGCCTTTTTGCTGCCCCCGGCGCTTGGCGAGGGGATGCCCGGCCTGCTGCCCGGGTTCGCCGCGCGCCAGTGGCTGGCCCTGGCCTATCTCGGCGCCTGCGGCACGACGCTCGGCTTTATCTGGTACTATCAGGGCATCGCCGCCATCGGCCCGGCCCGCTCCGGAGTGTTCCTCAACCTTGTTCCGGTCTCGGCCGTGTTCATGGGCGGCCTGATCCTCGGCGAAAAAACCGACCCGTCGCTTCTCGCCGGGGCCGCGCTCGTGCTCGGCGGCGTCTGGCTGACCAACCGGTACAGAGTGGGCAAATGAGGAGAAAAGGGAGCCGGGGGCGGGAGTTGCGGAAATAGTGGTTTTGTAACGCCTCCGGCGGCCAAAGGGCTGCGCCCTTTGGAATCCCGCATCATGGTAGGCTCAGAGACAAGGCCAACCCTTTGAAATTTTCCCCATGAAAGTTTTTCGGGGAAGGGTGGGGTTCCCTCCCCGATTCTCTTCCCCTTCCCTCATCGCACCGGCACGGCCGAGACCGAGTTTTTGGGCGAACCGGAGATGATTTTGCGGCTGACGGCCAGGTAGACCAGGGTCGAGCGTTTGGCGTCGAGCATGCGGGTGATTTCGGTGTTTTTGAACAGCACGGAGGTGCCTTCGGCAAAGACTTTTTTATTGTCCGGGAATTTTTCCGGCAGGCTCACCGGTCCCACGGCTTTGCAGTCGAGCGAGAATTCGGAGAGGTCTTCGGCCACCCCGACCGAGCCGGCCAGGCCGCCGGTGCGCGCCTGGCTCAGGTAGCAGACCACGTTCGGCAGGTCCGGGTCGGTGAAGCCGTAGACGCAGACCTTGTGGTTGGCCCCGACGAGTTTCCATTCCGTGGTCACGCAGCCGACCTCCTCGCCCGGGGCCGCCCCGGCCGTCGCCGCCAGCGCGGCCAGCGCCGCCGGGAGGAAAAAAAATCGGACGATATGAACGGCGATTCGCATGCGGCCTCCCTGGCGCGCTCCCGCGCCTTTGTGGGTTACGACGCGGCTTTGCGCGCCATCTTGGCGAGTGAGGGCGCGCAATTGCGCGCCGCGCGGGTCAAAAACCGATTTTGCCGGCGCTGCTCACCGTCACCTTGTCTTTGCTGGCCGGGCCGGTGGTCAGGCACCACAGGACGGCCGCCTCGGTGAAGGCGTCCTCGGCCGAGATCGCGTCCGCCGGCACGATGATCGACAGGCCGCGCTGGGCCGCGCCGGTGGCCGTGTGGAGCACCGCGCCGTGGGCGGCCGTGCCGGTCACGATCACGGTTTTGATTCCCTTGGCGGCGAGGATCGCGGCCAGATCGGTTCCCAGGAACTTGTCCACGCTTGCGGCGACGTACGGGTCGCCTTCCTTGTAGCCGAGTTCGGGAAAGATGTCGGCCGGGGAGCTGTTGCGGATCAGGCTGTAGACCACGGGCGCGCCGGCGGCCCGGGCCTTTTTGACCAGCGCGGCCACGGCGGCCTTGGTCGGCAGGCAGCGCGGCCGGCGCTGCTCGTTGCAGGTCTGGGGCTGCATGTCGAGCACGAGCAGGGCGGTCGAGGTTTTGTCCACGGCGACCGGCACGGCTTGCGGCTTGGCGGGCAGGGCGATTTTGTCCCATTCGTCGAGCACGCTCGCGGCCTGGGCCGAACCGGCGAAACCGGCAAAACCGGCAAAACAGGCCATGGCGAAGGCGGCCAGAGCGGCGGCCGGCCGGGTTGCGCGAGGCAGGGCGATTTTCTTGGTCATACGAACCTCCGGGGGGATGGGAGCGTACGCGCGACCGGCGAGGCGGCGGCCGCGCGCGGGCCATTTTTCACCCTTTCTGGTTGCCCTGAATCAGGCGTCTTGTCAAAGGGGCGCAATGCGCTATACTGGCCGAAAAACACGGGGGACACGCATGCGACACGAACTGACCTGGCACGGCCACGCCGCTTTCGAACTCGCCACCGGAAGCGCGACCGTGCTGATCGACCCCTTTTTCGACGGCAACCCCGGCGCGGTCAAGACGTCCGCCTCGGTGGCCAAGGCCGATCTCGTGCTGGTCACCCACGACCACGCCGACCACGTGGGCCAGGCCCTGTCCATCTGCCGGGCCACCGGAGCCATGCTCGGGGCGGTCGTGGAGACGGTGACGAAGCTCGCCTCTTTGGGCCTGCCCAAGGAGCAGGCGCTCAACGGCATCGGCTTTAACATCGGCGGCACGGTGCGCCTGGGCGACGTCCGGGTGACCATGACCCAGGCTGTCCACAGCAGCGAGTCCGGCGTCGCGGCAGGCTACGTCCTGCGCCTGGCCGACGGCTACACCATCTACCATGCGGGCGACACCGGGCTTTTCGCCGGGATGGAGCTGCTTGGCCGGCTGTATTCCATTGATCTGGCGCTGTTGCCCATCGGCGGCGTGTTCACCATGTGCGCGCGCCAGGCGGCCGTGGCCTGCACCCTGCTCCATTGCAGGAAGGTCGCGCCCATGCACTACGGCTCGTTCGCGGCGCTGGAGCAAAACGCCGACTCCTTTGCCGGACACCTGGAAGATCTTGGGGCGGGCGCCGAACTGCTCCTGCTTGAGGCGGGCAAGCCCGTCGCCCTGGAGGGGCAGGACAAGACGCAGTGCGATTGCTGAGGCCGTGAGGCGCTAGGGTCCGGCGGCCTTGCCCCGGCCCATGGAGAAGAGCAGGCCGCAGCCGGCGAAAAGCGAGTAGGCGATCAGGCAGGCGCGCATGCTGGTCAGAAAACCCGGCAGAGTCCGCGCGGTCACCGCCTCCCCGCCCATGACCAGCGAAAAGACCAGCGTGGCCGTGGTCATGCTGAGCACCAGCCCGAGCGTGCGCATGGTGCCGATCATGCCAGAGGCCACGCCGTAACGCCTTGGCTCGACGCTGCCCATGATGGCCACCACGTTCGGGGTGACAAACAGCCCGGAGCCCAGGCCCACCAGGGCCAGCTCGCACGCGGTCGTGAGCAGGGGCGCGTCCGGCGCGACCGAGACGGCGCAGCCGATCAGCCCGGCGGTGCACAGGAGCATGCCGGCGTTGGCCAGCCCGCCGGGCGAGCGTTTGTCGGAGAGCCGGCCGGCGGCGGGCGAGACCAAAAACTGCAGCAAGGGCTGGATGAGCAGGACCAGTCCCGCCTCGCGCGGCGACAGCCCGCGCGCGAATTGCAGGTACAGGCTCATGAAGAAGGTCACGCCGTACGCGGCGGCGTACATGCCCATGGCCGCCAGGCAGGACAGCGAGAAGAAGCGGTTGCGGGTCAAAAGCCCGATGTCCAGCAAGGGCGCGGCCAGGCGTTTTTCCAGGACCACGAACAGGGCCAGCAGGGCCAGTCCGGCGGCGATCAGGGCCGCGCTTCGCCAGCCCTCGCCGGCGTGGGCCGCTCCGAGCATGAAGGCGGCCACGCCCGAGGCGTAGACCAGGCTGCCGCGCCAATCCATGGGCTCCTTGGAGCCCGGGCTCGGTTCCCCGCGCATGCGGGCCAGGCAGACCGTCAGGGCCGTGATCCCAAGCGGCGCCGCCAGCCAAAAGACGTAGCGCCAGCCGAACCGGCTGGTGACTGCTCCGCCCAGAATCGGACCGAGCGTCAGGCCGGCGTAGGTCACGGCCGAGACGATGCCGATCATCCGGCCGCGCACCCCGGCCGGAAAGACGTCCGAAACCAGCGCCATGCTGCCCGAGAGCAGCATGGCCGCCCCGAGCCCCTGGACGAAGCGCTGGACGATGAGCGACTCGATGCCGCGGGCGAATCCCAGCGAAGCGGTCATCACCGTGAACACGACCAGGCCCGCGACGTAAACCCGGCCCCGGCCGATCACGTCGCCGAGCCTGCCGAAGGTGAGGATGCTCATGGCCAGGGACAAGGCGTAGAGCTGCTCGACCAGGGCCAGCTGCGGGGCCGAGGCGGCCAGTTCGCGGCCCATCGAGGGCAGGGCCACCCCGACCGAGGTGAACATGATCGGCACCATGAACTGGCCCAGGCTCACCGAAAGCAGGACGGCCTTGGGAGATATTTTGGGATCGTGCGTCATGGAGGCGGTGCGCTTATGAGCGGGCAAACCCGCTTTCGGCGGCGATTTCAGAGGCCGGAGCGCCCGATTGCGGCCAAGTGAGGCCGGTTGTGTTTTTCTCCGAAGGCGTCTAGCTTCGCCGCGCCCCGGAAACTCTTTCGCCAAAGGTTCGCATCATGAAGAAAGCCGCCGCGTTCGGCCTGGCCGCCCTGGTTCTGCTCGCCGCCTTGTATTTTGGCCTGACGGGCTATTTCGAAAAACGGTTCAAGGGCCAGCTCGACGCCCGCCTGGCGGAACTCAAAGCCAATAACGGCGTCGACATCGCCTACGACAAGCTCGCCGTGGATGTTTTGGCCAGAAGCGCCGTCCTGTCAAGCGTTTCCGTGCGCACGGGCGAGGGCGTGACCGCCGTGGACAGCGTCACGGTCTACGGGCTTGCGGATTTCGACAACACCTGCAATTTCGCCGCCCAGGGCATCGACCTGTCCGGCCAAAAAAACGCGCCGGCGGGAACCGGACCGTTTCCCGGCCCGGCCAAGGCCGACCTGCGCCTGGACTTCGCTTACGACCCCAAGGCCAACCTGGCCGAGGTGCGCGATTTCCGGGTATTCGTGGACAATTATTTCGAACTGGACGTGAAGGCCACGATCCTCGATCCGCCGAGCGCCGCCTCGGGCGGCAACATGCTGCGCTTTTTTCTGGAACTGGGCGACGCCCGGATCGGCCAGGCGCGGGTCAGCTATAGCGACAGGAATTTCCTGCAATACGTCCTGGCCGCCGAGGCGCTCAGGACCGGCGCCGCCGAGGAGGCCGTCGCCGCGGACTACGGCGCGACGCTAGACGGCCAGATCGCCAAGTACGAACAACGCGGCGCGCCGGATATGGCCGCGCTGCTCACGGCCGTCAAGCAGTTCGCCCGCGACCGCAAGGGCATCGAATTCGTGGTCGCCCCGGAGATCCCGGTCAAGATCGGCAACCTGCCTAAGGACGAAGGCCAGGCGGTCGCGCTCTTGCGCGTGCGGGCCAAGAGCCTGTAAGCCCGGCCCGCATTGGGAAGGCGCCGGGCGCGCCTTACATGCCGCCCATGCCGCCCATGCCGCCGCCGGGCATGGCCGGGGCAGCGCTTTCGGGCTTGGGTTTTTCGGCGATGGAGCATTCCGTGGTGAGGAGCAGGGAAGCCACCGAGGCGGCGTTCTGCAGGGCGATGCGGGTGACCTTTTTGGGGTCGATGACGCCGGCCTTGACCAGATCTTCGTATTCGCCGGTGGCGGCGTTGAAGCCGAAGCTGTCCTTGCCTTCTTTGACCTTGGCGACCACGATGGAGCCCTCGAAGCCGGCGTTGCCGGCGATCTGGCGCAGCGGCTCTTCGATGGCGCGGCGCACGATCTCGATGCCGGCGGTTTCGTCGTCGTCGGCGGGCTTGATCTTCTCCAGAGTCTTTAAGCAGCGCACGAAGGCCACGCCGCCGCCGGGAACGATGCCTTCCTCGACGGCCGCGCGGGTGGCGTTGAGCGCGTCTTCGACGCGGGCTTTCTTCTCTTTCATCTCGGTCTCGGTGGCCGCGCCGACGTTGATGACGGCCACGCCGCCGACGATCTTGGCCAGGCGCTCCTGGAGCTTTTCCTTGTCGTAGCTGGAGGTGGTCTCTTCGATCTGGGCGCGGATCTGCTTGACCCGGGCCTTGATGTCTTCGGCCTTGCCCGAGCCGTCGATGATGGTGGTGTTTTCCTTGTCGATGATCACGCGCTTGGCCCGGCCGAGGTCGGTCAGTCCGATGTTCTCAAGTTTGATGCCCAGGTCTTCGCTGACGGCCTGGCCGCCGGTCAGGCAGGCGATGTCCTGGAGCATGGCCTTGCGGCGATCGCCGAAGCCCGGGGCCTTGACGGCGCAGACTTGCAGGGTGCCGCGCAGCTTGTTGACGACCAGCGTGGCCAGGGCCTCGCCTTCGACGTCTTCGGCCACGATCAGAAGCGGCTTGCCCATCTTGGCGACCTGCTCGAGCACGGGCAAAAGGTCCTTCATGCTGGTGATTTTCTTTTCGTTGATCAGGATGACCGGCTCGTCGAGTTCGACGACCATCTTTTCCGGATCGGTGATGAAATAGGGGGAGAGGTAGCCGCGGTCGAACTGCATGCCTTCCACGACTTCCAGGGTGGTCTCCAGGCCCTTGGCCTCTTCGACCGTGATGACGCCCTCTTTGCCGACCTTGTTCATGGCCTCGGCGATGATGTTGCCGATGGTCGAGTCGGAGTTGGCGGAAATGGTGCCGACCTGGGCGATTTCCTTCTGGTCGCGGGTGGGCTTGGCCAGAACTTCAAGCTCCTTGACGATGGCTTCCACGGCCTTGTCGACGCCGCGCTTGATGGCCATGGGGTTGCGGCCGGCGGCCACGAGCTTGACGCCCTCGGAAAAGATCGACTGGGCCAGGATGGTGGCGGTGGTGGTGCCGTCGCCGGCGACGTCGGAGGTTTTGGAAGCGACTTCCTTGACCATCTGGGCGCCCATGTTTTCGAACTTGTCTTCGAGTTCGACTTCCTTGGCCACGGTCACGCCGTCCTTGGTGATGACCGGCGAGCCGAAGCTCTTTTCGATCAGGACGTTGCGGCCCTTGGGTCCGAGGGTGACTTTGACGGCGTTGGCCAGCTTGTCCACGCCGCGTTTGAGGCGCTCGCGGCCCCGGGCGTCGTACAGGATTTCTTTAGCGGACATATTGCATTTTCTCCTTCGGTGTTAGGGGTGGGACCGTTTAACTAGTCGTGGATGACGCCCAGGATGTCGTCCTCGCGCATGATCAGGTACTCTTCGCCGTCGAGCTTGATCTCGGTGCCGGCGTACTTGTTGAAGAGCACGGTGTCGCCCTTTTCGACGCTCATCTTGGCGCGCTTGCCGTCCTCGGCGAGCTTGCCCGGACCGGCGGCGACGATCTGGCCGCGCATGGGCTTTTCCTTGGCCGAATCCGGGATGATGATCCCGCCCTTGGTCACTTCCTCTTCTTCGAGGCGCTTGACCAAAACACGATCGTTCAGCGGTTTGAGCTTCATGTTATCCTCCATGGCTTGGTGTGGTTGCTGTCGATTGTTGGCACTCGCCCAAGGAGAGTGCTAACAAAAAAGCGCAGGGACGGGTTCCAATATAATCGCATATTCATCTTTGGCAACCCCCGGGATGATTTTTTTTGCGATTTTTTTGCGACGCCCGGCGTACTCCGCCGGTTCTTGCGCAGGCGCGGGCTTCATGGTACGAGCCCATCCATCAATGGATGCCATTGTCCGCGCAGGTCTTGTCTCATGCGGACGAACGCCCCCCCGGGCGTTTTCACGTCGTAAGTTTGCGTTCAGGCGACCCCCCCGTTGGCCCGCGCCTCGCGTGGCCCAACGCCGTCCAGGGGGGGCATCCCGGGCAGCCGCCCTGGCCGCGCAACGAAAGGCCGTTTCATGAGCGCCGACCGCCTCCCGATCCTCCCGATCCTCCCGGCCCTATTCGCCGCGCTCATCATGCTCGCGCCGTGCGCCTGCATGCGTCTTGGGCCGGATTTCACCACGCCCGGCGTGTCCCTGCCGGCGGGCTGGACCGAGGCGGACGTCGCCGCGACCAGGCCGGATTCCCCGCCGCCGGCGCAGTGGTGGACGCTGTTCGACGATCCGGCGCTCACCGCCCTGGTGGCCAAAGCCGTCGAGGGCAACATTCCCCTGAAGACGGCCGGGCTGCGCGTCCTGGAAGCCAGGGCCCAGCTCGGCATAGCCGTGGGCAATCTCTATCCCCAGTCCCAGCAGGCCCAGGGGGCGTACACCGCCTATCAGGCGAGCAAGGAAGCGCCGGCCTCGCCCCAGCCCGGCCAGCAGGCGGGCGTCCAATGGGCCTATTGGCAGAACTCCTTCGGCCTGTCGGCTGCTTGGGAGCTCGACTTCTGGGGCAAGTTCCGCCGCTCCGTGGAATCGGCCCAGGCGAGCATGGCCGCCAGCGTCGCCGACTACGACGACGCCCTGGTCATCCTGGCCGCCGACACCGCCCAGACCTACGTCGCCGTCCGCACCATCGAGGAACGCCTGCGCATCGCCAGGCACAACCTGGAGCTCCAGCTCGAAGGCCTGCGCATCGCGCAGGCCCGGTTCCGCCTCGGCCAGACCAGCGAACGCGACGTGGCCCAGGCCAAAACCCTGCTCGAATCCACTTCGGCCACCATTCCCGCCCTGACCGACCAACTGGCCCAGGCCAAGCACGCCCTGGCCATCCTGCTCGGCCAGGCCCCGGGGGATTTAAGCGCCTATCTGGGCGCGGACTCGGCCATCCCGGACGCGCCCGCCGCAATCGCCGTGGGCGTTCCGGCGGACCTGTTGCGCCGCCGTCCCGACATGCGCAAGGCCGAGATGACCGCCTGGGCGCAGTGCGCCCGCATCGGCGTGGCCAAGGCCGACCTGTTTCCCTCCTTCACCCTGTCCGGCGGCATCGGCTTTCTGGCCAGCGACATGGGCGCGTTCCGCCTGGGCGACATCTTTTTGCCCCGGACCTTCACCGCCCAGGCCGGCCCGGGCTTCGTCTGGAACGTGCTCAACTACGGCCGCCTGCAAAACGCCGTGCGCGTAGAGGACGCCCGCTTCCAGCAGTCTCTTGAAAACTACGCCCAGGCGGCGCTGACCGCAGTCGGCCAGGCCGAGGACGCCTTATCCGGCTTCCTGCGCGGCCGGGAAAAGGCCGCGTTTTTGGCCAAGGCGGCGGTCGCGGCCGGGCGTTCGGCGCAGCTGGCCTTCATCCAGTACCGCGAAGGCCAGACCGACTTCACCACGGTCCTGGTGGCCGAACAAAACCAGCTCTCCCAGGAAGACGGCCTGGCCCAGGCCAAAGGCGACGTGGCCACCTCCTTCGTCAAGCTCTACCGGGCTCTCGGCGGCGGCTGGGAGATCCGCGAAGGCAAACCCTTCGTGCCGGCCGACATCCGCGAAACCATGGCCAAACGGACCTGGTGGGGCGGCGAACTGTCCGAGGATCCGAAAAAGCTCGAAAACAAGAAGCCGGGCGGCCCGGGGATCGGCCTTCCGGATTATTAACGGCCAAGAATATGGTCGCGCCGCCCGCGATCGCAAGCAAGGCTCTTCGCCGCGCGGGGTATGTTCCGCGCCAACCGGCAACCGAAACGGACAGGACCATGCCCAAGCACCGCGCCCTCCGAACCGCCGCCGCCTTCACCCTGGCTCTGCTCGCTCTCGCCGCCGCCTGCGGCAAGAACGACTACGTCCCGCCGCCCGCGCCCACGGTCGAGGTCGGCAAGCCGGTTTCGCGCGAGGTGACCGAATACTTCGAATTCACCGGCAACACCCAGGCCGTGGACACCGTGGACCTGCGCGCCCGGGTGCAGGGATTTCTGCGCAAGGTCGCCTACCAGGACGGCGCCGAGGTCAAAAAAGGGCAACTGCTCTTCCTGATCGAGCCCGACCAGTACGAGGCCAAGGCGCGCTCCGCCCAGAGCACGCTCGCCAGCCAACAGGCCGAACTGTCGCGCGCCGAGACCGAGGCCGTGCGGGCGAAAAAACTCTTCGCCGAAAAGGCCGGGCCAGAGACCGACGTGGTCAAATGGGAAAGCCAGCGCGACTCCACCAAGGCGGCCGTGGAAGGGGCCAAGGCCCAACTCGACCTGGCCAAGATCGACCTGGGCTACACCCGGGTGCTCGCGCCGTTCGACGGCCGGGTGAGCCGGCGCCAGGTGGACGTGGGCAACTTGGTCGGCAGCGGCGGCGAAAACACCCTGCTGGCCACCATCATCAGCGACGATCCGGTCTACGTCTACTTCAACCTGAACGAACGCGACCTGCTTTCGATCATGCGCCGCAACGCGGATCAAACCAAGGAAAAGGCCGACCCCGAGGAGCGGGTCAAGCTGGAGATGGGTCTGGGCGACAACAACGAATACCCCTACCACGGGACGATGGACTATTACGACCTGGGCGTGAATCCCAAAACCGGCACGGTCCTGATGCGCGGCGTGTTTCCCAACCCGGACGGCCGCATCCCGGCCGGACTTTTCGCCCGGGTGCGCATCCCGGGCAAAAGCAAAAAAGCCCTGCTCGCGCCCGAAACCGCCGTGGGCCTGGACCAGACCGGCCACTACCTGCTGCTGCTCAACGACAAGAACATCGTGGAGCAGCGCCCGGTGACCGTGGGTTCGAAATACGACGGCCTGCTGGTGGTGGAAAAAGGCCTGACCGGCGAGGAGCGGATCATCGTCAGCGGCCTGCAACGGGTTCGCCCGGGCTCGGCGGCCAAGGCCGAGGAGGCCAAGCCCCAAGCGCCCGCGGCCAAAGACGGCGCGCCCAAAACCGACGGCGCGGGGCAATAAGCCCATGTTCTCCAAATTCTTCATCGAACGCCCGGTCCTGGCCAACGTCATCGCCATCCTGACCATGCTGCTCGGGATCGTGGCGCTCGCGCGCCTGCCGGTGGCCCAATATCCGGAAATCACCCCGCCCACGGTCGTGGTCAGCACCTTCTACCCCGGCGGCAGCCCCGAGGTCATCGCCGAAACCGTGGCCGCGCCCATCGAGCAGCAAGTCAACGGCGCCGAAAAAATGCTCTACATGTCCTCGAAGAGCTCAAGCGACGGCTCCTACAGCCTGACCGTGACGTTCGAGGTCGGCGCCGATCTGGACATCGCCACCGTCCTGGTCCAGAACCGGGTCAACCAGGCCCTGCCCCGCCTGCCCCCGGAAGTGCAGCGCCAGGGCGTCACGGTGCAAAAGAAATCCACGGCCATCCTCATGGGCATCGCCATGGAGTCGCCGGACGGGACTTTCGACGACCTGTTCATCTCCAACTACGCCTACCTGCGCGTGCGCGACGAGATCAGCCGCATTCCCGGCGTCGGCGCCTGCAACGTCAACGGCGCGGACGAATACGGCATGCGCATCTGGCTTGACCCGAACAAGGTCAAGTCCTACGGCCTGACCGCCCAGGACGTGGTCAACGCCGTCTCCCAGCAGAACGTCCAGGTGGCCGCCGGCCAGCTCGGCCAGCAGCCGGCCCCGGGCGCGCAGAATTTCCAGATGGTGATCCAGACCCAGGGACGGCTCGAAGACGTCGCCCAGTTCGAAAACATCGTCATCAAGTCTTCGTTTCAATCCAGCGACCCGACCGGCCGGGTGCTGCGGGTCAAGGACGTGGCCACGGTCGAACTCGGCGCCAAGACCTACGACCTGCTCGGCCAGCACCGGGGCAAGCCGTCGAGCCTGCTCACCATTTATCTCTTGCCCGGCGCCAACGCGCTCGACGTGGCCACCCGCGTCCAGGACGCCATGAAAAAGCTCGCGGCCGATTTCCCGCCCGGGCTTTCCTACTCGATCCCCTTCGACACCACGATCTTCGTCAAGCGCGCCATTTCCGACGTCTACCACACCCTGATCGAGGCCGGCGTCCTGGTGCTCGTGGTCATCATGCTCTTTTTGCAGGATTTCCGGGCCATGCTCGTGCCGGCCACGACCGTGCCGGTCACCATCCTGGGCGCGTTCATCGCCATGGCCATGCTCGGCTTCTCGGTCAACCTGATCACCCTGTTCGGCATCATCCTGGCCATCGGCATCGTGGTCGACGACGCCATCGTCATCGTCGAGGGCACGGCCCACCACATGGAACACGGCATGAGCCCCCACGACGCCGCCATCAAGGCCATGGACGAACTCATCGGACCGGTCATCGGCATCACCATGGTGCTGATCTCCGTTTTTTTGCCGGTGGCCTTCCTGCCCGGCATCACCGGCCAGCTCTACCGCCAGTTCGCCCTGGTCATCGCCTCCACGGCGGTCATCAGCGCCATCAACGCGGCCACGCTCAAACCCACCCAGTGCGCCCTGTGGATGAAACCGGCCACCGGCCAAAAAAACGCCTTTTTCCGGGGCTTCAACGCCGTCTACGAGCGCTGCGAACGCGTCTACACCAGGATGGTCGCCTGGATGGTCGGGCACTGCACAATGGCCATGCTGGCCTATCTGGGCCTGATCGTGGTCACGTTCATCGGCTTTTCCTCGCTGCCCACGGGCTTTCTGCCCGAGGAAGACCAGGGCTACGCCATCATCTCGGTGCAACTGCCCCCGGCCGCTTCGTTGACGCGCACCAAAGAGGTGCTCAAGCAGATCGACGCCGTGCTCGAACACGCCCCGGGCGTGGACTCCTGGATCACCTTCGGCGGCATGTCCATCCTGGATTCGGTCAACCAGCCCAACTCGGCGGCCGTGTTCATCACCTACGAGGATTGGGACAAACGGCCCAAGGGCGTCGACCAGGAGTCCATCCTGCGGTACGTCCAAGGACATCTGCTGGCGATCAAGGACGCCCTGATCTTCGTCATGGTCCCGCCGGCCATCCAGGGGCTCGGCTCGGCCGGCGGCTTCGAAATGGTCGTCCAGGACAAGGGCAACCTGGGACCGGCCGCCCTGGAAAAGGCCCTGGCCGAAATGAGCGCCGCCGGGCGCGCCCAGACCGGCCTGCAACACTTGAATTACACCTTTTCCGCCTCCACGCCCCAGGTCTTCGCCGACATCAACCGCCTCCAGGCCATGGTCAAGGGCGTCAATCTCAACGACATCTTCAGCACGCTGTCGACCTATCTCGGCTCGGCCTATGTCAACGATTTCAATAAATTCGGCCGGGTCTACCAGGTTCGCGTCCAGGCCCAGTCGGGCTTTCGGCTGACGAGCGACGACATCAGGGTCCTGGAAGTGAAAAACGCAAGCGGCGACATGGTGCCGCTCGGCGCGGTCACGGCGGTCAAAGACATCGTCGGCCCGACCGTCATGACCCGGTACAATCTCTACACCGCCGCCTCGCTCTACGGTTCGGCCGCCGAAGGGTTCAGCTCGGGGCAGGCGCTCACGCTCATGGAGGAAATGGCCAAGGACAAGCTGCCCTCCTCCATGGGCACGGACTGGACCAACATGAGCTACCAGGAAAAACGGGTGGGCAACGAGGCCTACCTGATCTTCGCCCTGGCCGTGCTGCTGGTCTACCTGGTCCTGTGCGCCCAGTACGAAAGCTGGTTCACCCCGGCGGCGGTCATCCTGGTCGTGCCGCTGGCGCTTTTCGGCACGATGTGCGCCGTCTGGGCCAGAGGAATGGACAACAACCTCTACACCCAGATCGGCGTGGTGCTGCTGATCGCCCTGGCGAGCAAAAACGCCATCCTGATCGTGGAATTCGCCCGGGAATTCCGGGCCAAGGGCATGGGCGTCGCCGAGGCGGCCGTGGACGCCGCCCGGCTGCGCTTCCGGCCGATTCTCATGACCAGCTTCGCCTTCATCCTGGGCGTGGTGCCGCTGCTCACCGCCAACGGCGCCGGCGGTGCCAGCCAGCGCGCCGTCGGCACGGCGGTCTTCGGCGGCATGATCGCCTCCACCGTGCTCGCCGTCCTGGTCGTGCCGGTGTTCTATGTGGTGGTGCAGAACTTCTCGGAAAAATACTTCCCCGGCAAACCCAAGCCCGCCGCCGCCCCCGGCGATGCGCATTAGGACCAGGGGCTTCCCCCCTCGGCCCCCTCGATAAAATGTTTCCCGGCGTTGCCGGCCCGGCGCTACGCGCCGGGCCGGCAACGCCGGATAAAAATTTTTTGAAGGGGTCCAGGGGGAACTTTTTTAAAAAAAAGTTCCCCCTGGTCTTCCGCTCCGGGCGAGCCGGGAAAGCGGGATTGTTGGAGTCCTCATGGCCGCGTCGCCTGAAAAAATTGCGCTCGTCCTGGAATTCGACCCGGCCGCCTTGTGCGCGGCCGCCGGTTTTGCGGACCCGGGCGGGGAAACGCTCGCTTTCGCCGCGACCTGCGCGGATGCGTTGGCTTCGGGACTTGAGGCCTGGCGGATTGCGGACCCCGCCCGCGCGGGCGGCCCAAATGGACCGGACGGTTTTTTATTGCTCGCCGTCGCCGCCGGGATCGAAGCGGAGTTTTCCGAGACCTTCGCCCGTTCGCCCTCGCGCGGCTATCTGGCCCAGACGTTGGCCGCGCAAGTATTGACCCGGGCCGCCGCGCAACTCATGCCGGAACTGGCCGCGCTCGGCTGCGCGCCGTTTCTCGCGCCATCGCCGCCAGTTCGCGAAGCCATGTCGTCGCTCGGCGTGGATTGGCTCGAACCGGGCGGTTTGTCGCGCGCCCTGGCGGCGCTGACGCCCATGCCCTACCGGGGCGGTTGCGAAGTGTGTCTTTTGGCCGGGAGTTGCCCGCGCCTGCGTGGGGGAAAACCGGAGAGGGACGCGCAAAAAAAGTGGTTTTTGTGACGCCTCCGGCGGCCAAAGGGCTGCGCCCTTTGGAATCCCTCATGATTGTACGGAGTTGCTCCGCCGTGTTGCGGAGGCGATTCACGAATCGCCCTCTTCGCGCTCCGGCCCTCTTTACGCCAGCAGCCTCACCGTCCCGTGTCCCCGGCCGCCTTCGTGCGGCCCGGTCACGCGGCCGACGATCGCGGCCAAGTCTCCGGCCTGGGTCAGCATGGCGCGGACGGCCTCGATCTTGTCTTGCGGCGCGGCCAGCACCAAGCCGCCCGAGGTTTGGGGATCAAAAGCCAGATCGACGCGCGCCGGATCGGCGTCTCTCGCGATTGCGACCGCGTTCGAGCAGAAATTGCGGTTGTTTTTGCCCACGACCGGCACCTTGCCGCTACGGATCAAGTCCAGCGCCGGTCCCAGCGCCGGGAGCCCGGCCAAATCCAAATCCACCGCCATGCCCGAGGCCCGGGCCATTTCCAGAACGTGTCCGGCCAGGCCGAAGCCGGTCACGTCCGTGGCGCCGCGCAGGGAAAGGTCCGCGATCGCCCGGCCGCCGGCGCGGCTCAAACGCGAGGCGCTCGCCCAGAGCAATTCCTCCAGCGCGGCCGGATCGCCCGCGCCGGTCTTGATGGCCGTGGCCAGCACGCCCGTGCCGAGCGCCTTGGTCAGGATCAGCGCGTCTCCCGGGGCCAGCCCCCGGTTGGAGGCGAAGCGGCCGGGGTCGACGACGCCGGTCACGGACAGGCCGTACTTGACCTCATTGTCCTCGACGCTGTGGCCGCCGGCCATGACCGCGCCGGCCTCGACGACCTTGGACAGGCCTCCGCGCAGGATCTCCGTGAGCGCGGTTTTGGGCAGCTTCCTGGCCGGAAAGCAGATGATGTTCATGGCCGTGTAGGGTTCGCCGCCCATGGCGTAGACGTCGGAGAGCGAATTGGCGGCGGCGATCTGCCCGAAGCGGTAGGGGTCGTTGACGATGGGGGTGAAAAAATCGAGCGTCTGGACCAGGGCCTTGCCGGCCGGAAAACGCACCACGGCGGCGTCTTCGCTGTCGCGAAGACCGGTCAGCAGGCGCTCGTCTTGCGGCCAGTCGAGCCCGCTCAAAACTTCCTCCAGGTCCCCCGGAGTGATCTTGGCGGCTCAGCCGGCCGCTTTGACCGTCCTGACCAGTTCGACCTTGCCGCGTCCCCGGGGCCAATAATCAAACAATCGAAAAAATCCGCCCATAATCCCTCGCGGCGTCCGCCGGGGAGTTCCTCCCCTTTCGCGGGTTGCCTTCGGCCGGGGTTGTGCTAGAATCCGATAGCGCCCCGGCGGGTTGAAAAGTCATGAGTACCAGGGCCGCGCGGGTGTGGCAATGCCGGCGGGTTACATTATGTTTTCCTATTGGATGGTGCCTTATGCATAGAAAAATAATTGTTTGTCTGGCGCTGGTCCTCACGCTCCCGGTCCTCTTGTCCTGCCGCGCGGGCACGGGCGCGGGCGGCGGGACTGGCGCGGCTGGCGGGATTGGCGCGACCTGCCCCCCCGGCCCTTCCGGCATGCCGGGCGCGGCGGGTTCGGGCGCGACGGACAACGCCGCCAGCATGTCCAGGGGCATGCGCCTGGCGGAAACCGGCGACACCGAGGGCGCGGCGCGCGAATTCGGACAAGCCGCAAGCGAAAATCCCGCCGATGCGGCGGCCTTCAATAACCGGGGCTCGGCGCCCATGGAAGCGGGCAAGCTCGACGAGGCGATGTGCGATTTCGACCGGGCGGTGAGCCTGCGGCCGGATTACGCCGTGGCCTATTTCAACCGCGCCCAGATTTACGGGGCCAGGGGACTGCGCGGAGAAGCCCTGGCCGACTACGACCGGGCCATCCAATATGCGCCGCGCCTGGCCGACGCCTATTTCGGCCGGGCCGTGCAACGCCTGGAGTCGGGCGACGCCCCCGGAGCGCTCGCCGATTGCGACCGGGCCATGGAAATCGACCCGGCCTTCGCCCCGGCCCGCTTTGTCCACGGCCTGGCCAACGCGCAACTCGGCCGCGACGACCAGGCCATCGACGACTTCACCAAGGCCCTGGCGCGCGAGCAGCGCTACGCCGAGGCTTACTACCAACGCGGCCTGCTGTTCGCCAAACACAAGCAAAACGCCAAGGCGATCGAGGACTTCACCAAGGCCGCAGCCGCCGAACCGGTCTTCGCCGAGGCGCTGCGCCAGCGCGGCCGCGTCCACGCCAGCCTCGGCAACCACAAACAGGCCGTGGCGGACTTCGCCAAAGCCCTGGAAATCGACCCCTCCGACAAGGAAACCCAAGCCGACCTCGCCCGCTCCCAGGCCGCCCTGGGCAACGGGAAGAAAGGAAAGTGAGAGAAGCGGAGAAGCAGGGGAGAATCGGGGGGAAAACCCCTTTCCTCAAAAAACTTTGGCGATGTCCTGGCCAAGGCAGTTTAAGCAAAAAGGACGATTCGTGAATCGCCCTCGCGCCACGGCCGAACTCCCCATGAAAACGGTTCGGGATTCCAAAGGGCGCCGCCCTTTGGCCGCCGGAGGCGTTACAAAACCACTTTTCCCGCGCGTCCCTCTTCGGTGAAAAATTTCCGCCTTCCCCGCGCTCACTTGTACAGCAGCTTGTACATGACCATGTTGGCCAGGATGCGGCGCACGTAATCGCGCGTCTCGGTGTAGGGAATGAATTCGACGAACAGATCCGGGTCGAGATTGCCCAGGTTGGCGCGCCAGAAATTGAGCTTGGCCGGTCCGGCGTTGTAGTCGCATAAAAGATAGACCGGACTGCCGAGGCTTGCGTATTTGCGCGCCAGGTACGCCGTGCCGTAGCGGATGTTCACCGCCGGATCGAACAGGCGCTCGCGAGGCGGGGCCGGTTCTCCGAGCTTGGCGGCCAGGCCTTTGGCCGTCTCCGGCAAAACCTGCATCAGCCCCACGGCGCCCGCGCCGGACACGGCCGCCGGATCGAAGAAACTCTCCTGGCGGATGAGCGAAAAGACGAACTGCGCTTCGATGCCCGCCCCCTCCAGCCCGGCGCGCACCAGGTCCGCGTATTTGAGCGGATAGAGCATGTCGCGGATGGGGGCGAGCTGGTCCGCCCCGCCACGGCTCAAGCAGGCGGAGAAGGCCCGGAAAATAAACGCCGAAGCGGCCTGATGGCGGCCGTTGACGGTGGCGATGCGGGCCGCTTCCAGGGCCAGGACCGGATTGGCCGGATCGGCCTGGGCAACGGGCGCGATCTCGATTTCCGCCAACTCCGGCAGCAGCGCCTCTTCCAGGGCGTAAGCGCGCTCGATGGCGATCCGGGCGTCCGGATTGACCGCCATTCCTTCGCTTGGCGCCTCGTTCGGACAGACGGGCGGGACCGGCGGACCATCCGGCGCGGTCGCGGCCAGGGACACGGGCAGGCCCGAGGCGGCCATGGCCTCAAGGCTTTTGTAGCCGTAATAGCTGTTGGGCCGCAGCGCCGCCTCGCGTCCGAAGGCCGCGGCCGCCCGGGGGGCGTCGGCCAGGCGCAGGCTGGCCTGGCCGAGCCAGTACCCGGCCCCGGAGACCTCCTGGGAACCCGGCCAATCCCGGATGAACGCCTCAAGTTTCGCCGCCGCCTCGTCGAAACGGCCCAGGGCGTAGAGAATGAGCCCTTCGAGATACCGGGCCTGTTCGACGAATTCGTCCACGGACTCGCCCTTGACCTGGTCCCCGGCGAACCGCAGCGCTTCCGGGGAAAAACGGCCGCCCGGACCCGGGGCGATCTGGTCGCGCGCGACTTCCAGGGCGGCCTCGAACCGGCCGCTCTCCAGGCGCTCAAGCAACAGAAACCGCCGCAAGAGCGGCGCGGCCTCCGAGTCCGGAAACCGGCCCAGGGCGTCCAGCAAAATCGCCTCCATCCTGGCCTGGTCCTCGGCCGCGCCCGCCCGCCAATACGCCCTGGCCTGCTGAAGCCTGGCGAAAGGGGTCAGTTTCGAGCCGGGATCGACGCGCAACAGCGTCTCGAACTGCTCGCGCGCGGCCTGGGTGCGGCGCAGGGCGAACAGCGCCTTGCCCTTCAGGTAGCTCAGCCAGGCGGCCTGCTCGCCTTGGGCTTCCACCAGGGCGCGATCGATCTCGACCAGGGCTTTTTCGTTCTGGGCGCGCCTGACCAGGACAGCCGCCCGGCTCGACAGCGAGGCGACCGAATAGGGCCGCCAATCCAGCCTGCCCCCGACGGCCAGGCTCTCGGCCAAGGCGGCGGCCTGGCCGTCCAGAGGGCTGCCCGGCAATTCGAGATACAGCCGCGACAGATACTGCCCGACCTTGTCGAACTGGCCCAGATCGGCCGCAATCTTGGCCGCGCGCCACAAGGCGTACGGCAGAACGCCCGGCTCGGGACGCTCCAGAAAATCGCGCAGGCCGGCGAGCGCCTGCTCCGGGACGCCGGTTTTCTCCTGACACAGCGTCGCCATGTAGAGCGCCGCCGCGGCGATCGGCGACCGGGCCGAACCGGTCTGGCCGGTCTGGCCGGTCTGGCCGGCGACGCCCTGGAAAATCCCGAGCGCCTCCACGGCCATGCCCAGCTTGTACAGGCAAAGCCCCCGGTAATACGCGGCGCACCCGGCGATTTCCGCAGCGAGCCCGGCCGCTTCCTCAAGCTGCCCGGCGGCGTGGCCATAGTCTCCGGCGAGATAGCCTAGCACGCCCTGGCCCAGGCGGATACGGCCCAAAACCGGCCCCGCGGCCCCGGCCTCGCGGCCCGCCAAAGCCGCCGCCCTCGCGGCCGCGTCCGTAACGACCAGACCCGCCGTGCGCGGCAAACCGGGCTCGGCCCTTCCCTGCTGCGCCCAACCCGAACCCGGCGCAAGCAGCGCGCACACGACGATGAGCAACGCGATCCTGTCCATGCGATCCTTCCAACCCAGGGGCGCTGCCCCTGGACCCCGCCGGGGGCGATGATCGCCCCCGGTCCCCCACGACGGGGGGCTCAGCCGCGCCCCCTGACGCGGGGGGCCGGAGGGCATCATGCCCCCCGGCGGGGATCCAAGGGGCAGCGCCCCTTGGCCCCCCGGAGGGTGTGTCCCGGCGCACTGGTAGCAGGCCGGGGCGGGCTGGACAAGTCTGCGTGGTTGGTGCACAGAGGGTGGCATGACGCCGTTTGAATGGATGTTGGTCATTGTTTCGCTTCCCGAGCTCGCCCTTTTGGGTCTTTTGATCGCTTTTTTCTGGCGGCTGCGCAAATCCGAGGCCTTGCTCGACCAATTGCAGCAGAACCAGGGCGCCTTGCTCAACAAGCTGCATTTCAACGCCGAGCTCGAGCAGGAGATCGTGGCTTCTTTCGAGAAGCGCCAGAAGGAGTTGGCTCTGCTTGACGAGCGTTTGGAGATGCGCAAGCGCGAGTTGCAGAAGATCATTTCCCTGGCCGAGGAGTATTGCCGTTCCCCGCGTTTTTTGCGTCACATCATCATTCAGGGCCGCAACTCGGGCAAATCCATCGAGGAATTGGCCAAATCCGCCGGCCTGACCATCGACGAAGTGGAATTGATCCTCGAGCGTCCCGAGGACTAGTCTTGACGCCATGAAGATACGCGGCGATTCCGCCCGGGGCGGCGATTTTGGCGACAGCCGGGAGCGCGGGCAGGACCGCGCCGGGAACTTTCGCCGGACGCACGAGGTCGGCGACACGGTTCGCGGCCGGGTTTTGCGGTACGAGCCGCCCAGGCGGTGTTGGGTGGAGATCGACGGGCGCGAGCTTCTGGCCGAGGCCTCCATCGAAGCGCCGGTGGGCAGTTTCCTGACCTTCCGCATCATAAGCCTTGAACCCGAGATCGTGTTGCGCGATCTGGGCGAGGTGGACTTGAAGGACGAGCGCGGCGGGCTCAATTTGGTCATCTAGCGCCGCCGCCCCGGAAACCGCCATGGAAAAAGTCCAGGCCGCCATCAAGGGCATGCATTGCGCCGCCTGTTCCGGCCGCATCGAGCGCGTGGTCGGAGGCCTGCCCGGCGTCGGCGAAGCCCGGGTCAACCTGGCCGACGAGACCGGGCGTTTCGCCTTCGATCCGGCCCGGACGACCTGGGCGGCCATCGAAAAAACCATCGCCGGCCTCGGTTTCGCGGCCGAGCTTCTCGAGGGCGACGATTTCGCCGCCTTCGAGGAACGCGCCCGGCAGGCCCGGGACGCCCTGGCCAAGACCAGGCGCTCGCTTTTCCCCCAAATCGTTCTGGCCGGGCTGTTGCTCCTTGTGTCCATGGGCCGCATGCTGGGGCTGCCGCTGCCCGGCGCCATCGATCCGGCGCTCGACCCGGCGGCCTTCGCGCTCGTCCAACTGGCCCTCGTCCTGCCTGTGTTGTGGATCGGCCGGCGCTTCTACACCGGCGGCTTTGCGATGCTGGCGCGGCTTTCGCCGAACATGGATTCGCTGATCGCCGTGGGCACGGGCGCGGCCTTTGTCCAGAGCCTGTGGCGCACGGCGCTCATCGTCACCGGCCGCGACCCCGAGGCCATGGTCCACGATCTGTATTTCGAGAGCGCGGCCGTGATCGTGGCGCTGATTTCGCTCGGCAAATACTTCGAGGCCCGCTCCAAGGCGCGCGCCTCCCAGGCCATCCGCGAGCTCATGGAGCTGGCCCCGGACACGGCCACGCTCGTGCGCGGCGGCGAGCAGGTCGAGGTCAAGGCCGCCGAACTTTCGATCGGGGATCTGGTGCGCGTCAAGCCCGGCGGGCGCGTCCCCGTGGACGGGCTGGTCGTGGAAGGCGCGTCGCATCTGGACGAATCCATGCTCACCGGGGAGTCCATGCCCGTGGCCAAGGGGCCGGGCGACGAGCTGGCCGCCGGGACGCTCAACGGACAAGGTTCGCTGGTCATCCGGGCGCTGCGCGTGGGCAAAGGCGCCACCCTGGCCCGGATCGTGCGCCTGGTGAGCGAGGCCCAGGGCTCCAAAGCGCCGATCGCGAACCTGGCCGACGCGGTCAGCGCCTGGTTCGTGCCCGCGGTCATGGCCCTGGCCACGGCCGCGGCGCTTCTCTGGTGGCTCGCCCTGGGCGCGGACTTCGCCTTTTCGCTGCGCATCTTCGTCTCGGTCATGGTCATCGCCTGCCCCTGCGCCATGGGCCTGGCCACCCCGGCCTCGCTGATGGTCGGCATGGGGCGCGGGGCGCGCCTTGGGGTGCTTTTCCGCAACGGGGCGGCGTTGCAGGCCGCGTGCGGCGTGCAGGTGATCTGCTTTGACAAGACCGGCACGCTCACCAAGGGCAAGCCGGAACTGACCGACTTTATCCTGCTCGCGAACGCCGGCCCCCCCGAAGACGAACTGCTGCGCCTGGCCGCCGGCGCCGAATCGGCCTCGGAGCATCCGCTGGCCGAAGCCGTGGCCCGGGCCGCCAAGGACAAGGGCTTGGCCCCGGCCGCGCCCCTGGATTTCATGGCCGAAGCGGGCGGCGGGGTCGCGGCGCTGGTCGACGGCCGCCGGGTGGCGATCGGCAACCCCGCGTACATGCTCGCCCAGGGCGTGTCCGGTTTCGCCGAGGAGGCGGCCGCGCGCATCGTCGCCGGTCTGGCCGAAGACGGCAAAAGCCCGCTGTGCCTGGCCGTGGACGGCGCGCCCCGGGCCGTGCTCGGCGTGGCCGACGCCGTGCGCGAGGACTCGGCCCGGGTGGTGGCCGAACTTGCCGCCCTGGGACTGCGCGTGGTCATGCTCACCGGCGACAATCCGGCGACCGCGCGGGCCGTGGCGCGGCGCGTCGGCATCGCCGAGTTCCACGCCGGGATCAAACCCGAGGACAAGGCCGCGATCATCAAGGATTTCCAGGCCAAGGGACTGCGCACGGCCATGGCCGGCGACGGGATCAACGACGCCCCGGCCCTGGCTCTGGCCGACGTCGGCCTGGCCATGGGCGGCGCCTCGGGCGTGGCCATGGAGTCCGGCGACATCGTGCTTTTGCGCGGCGGCATCGGCGGCGTCCTGACCGCGCTCAGCTTAAGCCGGGCCACGGTGCGCAACATCAAGCAAAATCTCTTCTGGGCGTTTGGCTACAACGTGATTCTCATCCCGGTCGCGGCCGGGGCGCTGCATCTTTTCGGCGGCCCGACGCTCAACCCCATGATCGCCGGCGCGGCCATGGCCGCAAGCTCCGCGAGCGTGGTGGGCAACGCCTTGAGACTGCGCTTTTTCGGGGAGCGGGAAGAGGAGACCGGAGGGAAAACCCCCTTTCTCCCCAATTTTTGAAGGGGTCCGGGGGCAACTTTTTTCAAAAAAGGCGCCCCTGGTCTTTTCTTCCCGCGGCTAGACCGCGATGACCGAATTGAGGCTGTCGCCCAGGCCGCTGTTTTCGAAAAGGTCGGCCTGGGCGTCGTTATGCCAGGTCTGGCCGTCCACGACGTAGCGGAACCGGTATTGCTGGCCGGCGGGCAGGTCCACGGTGTAGGTGAAACAATTTTTCTTCTTGGTCATGGGCGCGGCGCAGGCGTCCCAGCCGTTGAAGTCCCCGGCCACGCACACGCGGCCGGCGCAGGCGACTTCCTCGCCGTCAAATTCAAAGCGGACTCGGCAGACCTCGGGTTTGCTTTTCAGGTATTTCTTGGTGATGGCCATGTCCCGCGCTCCTTGGCGTCTTGATGGTTTTGCCGGTCGCAAGCGGCGAGGCGCCGGCCCTCGCCGGTCATTCCCCGGGCAAGGGGATTTTCCGTATTGCTCCTCGCGTAGCACGTCCCGGCGGCCGTGTCCACGAGGCGAGGCGACATTTTCGTCTCGCCTCGCAAAAAAGTTCCCGGACGGCAAAATCGTCCAACATTCCAGGCTGGTGTGAAGTTGCCCGTTCAGGGCGCTTTTGCTATGAAGCCTTGCGGTTCGTGATATTTCTCGTGGCGGCGGCCAGTCCGGGCGGTCCCGGGAGACGGCCCGAATCACACCAAGTGCTTTGCAACATCCGGCAGGACGGCGAGCGCGCAAACGCCGCGTCCAGGGAGATTTTATGGCGAAGAAAACGGCAAACCCGGTCGACGTGCGCGGCGAGGCCTTGTCCACCGCCTTGTCCACCATCGAACGCAAATACGGCGCCGGTTCGGTCATGCGCATGGACCAGGACGCGCACGCGGCCATCCCGATCATCCCCACCGGCTCGATCGGGCTCAACCTGGCCCTTGGCGTGGGCGGCATTCCGCGCGGGCGGGTGACCGAGATCTACGGCCCGGAATCCTCGGGCAAGACCACGCTCGCCCTGCACATCATCGCCGAGGCGCAAAAACGCGGCGGCACGGCCGCTTTCATCGACGCCGAGCACGCCCTCGACATCCAGTACGCCAGGCGCCTTGGCGTCAACACCGAGGAACTGCTCATCTCCCAACCGGATTTCGGCGAGCAGGCGCTCGACATCGCCGATCTTTTGGTGCGCTCCGGCGCCGTGGACGTGGTGGTCATCGACTCGGTGGCCGCGCTCATCCCCCAGGCCGAACTCGAAGGCGAGATGGGCGAAACCCAGGTCGGCGGCCAGGCCAGGCTCATGTCCCACGCCCTGCGCAAGCTCACCGGCACGATCCACAAATCCCACACCTCGGTCATCTTCATCAACCAGATCCGCATGAAGATCGGCATGACCGGCTACGGCAACCCGGAGACCACCACCGGCGGCCATGCGCTCAAGTTCTACGCTTCGGTGCGCCTGGACATCCGCAAGATCCAGACGCTCAAGGACAAGGAAGAGGTTTACGGCAGCCGCACCCGGGTCAAGGTGGTCAAGAACAAGGTCGCCCCGCCCTTCCGCGAGGCCCAATTCGACATCCTGTACGGCACCGGCATCTCCCGCGAGGGCGAGCTGCTCGACCTGGGCAGCGAGGCGGGCATCGTGGACAAAAGCGGCGCCTGGTTCTCGTTCGGGAGCGAACGCCTGGGCCAGGGCCGGGAAAACGTGCGCGACTTTTTGCGCGAAAACACCGCCATGCGCGAGCAGATCGAGGCCAAGCTGCTTGAGCACCTGGGTCTCACCAACCCCATGGTGGAAGTCGCGTCGTAGCCCGTGATTGCCGCCCACGCGGCGACACGGGACGCCAAGACAATATAACCGGCCAATTTGTATGGGATTCCAAAGGGGGTAACCCCCTTTGGCCGCCGGAGGCTTCTTGCGCCACGGGCGTCCCCTTCAGGCATCAAGGAGTTTAGCGTGTTGACCGCCAGCGACATCCGGCGAATGTTTTTGGAATTTTTCGCCGCCAACGGCCATTTCGTGGAAAAAAGCTCCCCGCTCGTCCCGCAGGGGGACCCGAGCCTTTTGTTCACCAACGCCGGCATGGTCCAGTTCAAGAAGGTGTTTCTCGGCCAGGAGCAGCGGCCGTACAAACGGGCCGCCACTTCCCAGAAATGCCTGCGCGTCGGCGGCAAGCACAACGACCTGGAAAACGTCGGCCGTACGGCGCGCCACCACACCTTCTTCGAGATGCTCGGCAACTT
Source organism: Desulfovibrionaceae bacterium (assembly GCA_015233395.1). GTDB lineage: Bacteria > Desulfobacterota > Desulfovibrionia > Desulfovibrionales > Desulfovibrionaceae > JADFXV01. The sequence continues at coordinate 15,368 of JADFXV010000016.1, read as the reverse complement.
CTCCTTTGGCGACTATTTCAAGGAAGAAGCCATCCGCATGGCCTGGGAATTTCTGACCGTGCGCCTGAACCTGCCCAAGGACAGGCTCTACGCCACGGTCTACCGCGACGACGACGACGCCCACGCGCTGTGGAAAAAGGTCGCCGGCCTGCCCGAGGAGCGCATCTACCGCCTGGGCGACAAGGACAATTTCTGGTCCATGGGCGACACCGGCCCCTGCGGGCCGTGCTCCGAGATTTTAGTCGACCAGGGCGAGGAAATGTCCTGCGGACCGGACTGCGGCATAGGCAAATGCGACTGCGACCGCTATCTCGAAGTCTGGAACCTGGTCTTCATGCAATACGACCAGATCGCGCCGGGCTCGCGCGTTCCCCTGCCGCGCCCGAGCATCGACACCGGCATGGGCCTGGAGCGCATCACCGCCGTGTGCCAGGGCGTGCACTCCAATTTCGACATCGACCTCTTCCAGGAGATCATCTCCCACGCCGCCGGCCTGGCCGGGGTCGCCTACCACGCGGGCCACGACGCCGACACCGCGCTTCGGGTCATCGCCGACCATTCCCGGGCCGCGGTCTTTCTCATCGCCGACGGAATCCTGCCCGGCAACGAGGGCCGGGGCTACGTCCTGCGCCGGCTGATCCGGCGCGCCTTCCGCTTCGGCCGCCTGATCGGGCTGACCGATCCGTTTTTGTGCCGCACCACCGGCAAGGTGGTCGACGTCATGGGGCAGGCCTTCCCGGAAATCGTCTCCGGACGCGACTTCATGGTCCGGGCGGTGCGCGAGGAGGAGGAACGCTTCGGCGTCACGCTCGGCAAGGGCCTGGAAATTCTCGAAGAGGAAATCGCCCGCCTGGGAGCGTCCGGCGGCAAGACCATCGGCGGCGAGTTCGCCTTCAAACTGTACGACACTTACGGATTCCCCCTGGACATCATCGACGACGTGGCCGGCAAACAGGGCTACGCCGTGGACGAGCCGGGCTTTCGCGCCTGCATGAAGCAGCAGAAAGAGCGCGCCAAGAAAGCCTGGAAAGGCTCGGGCGAAATCGATCCGGCGGGACTGTTCGCCCGCGTCCTGGAAACCGGCCTGCGCTCGAAGTTCGTGGGCTACGACGCAACCAGCGCCCAAAGCCGGGTGGCGCTTCTGCTGGGCGAGGACGCCGCGCCGCGCGACCGGCTCGTCCAGGGCGAAGGCGGCTACGCCGTGTTCGAGTCCACCCCGTTCTACGGCGAATCCGGCGGCCAGGCCGGAGACAGCGGCAGCGCCGAAACCATGACCGGCAACGCCGACGTGCTGGCGACCAGCAAACCCGGGCCGGAACTGACCCTGCACCGCCTCTTCGTAAACGAGGGCGAGCTGCTGCCCGGCCAGGAAGTCATCCTGGAAGTGGACCGGGAGACGCGCGCCGCCACCGCGAGAAACCACACCTGCACCCACCTGCTCCAGGCCGCCCTGCGCCGGGTCCTGGGCGAACACGTCAAACAGTCGGGCTCGCTCGTCGGCCCAGGCAGGCTGCGCTTCGACTTCACCCACATCGCCGCGCTTTCGCCGGGCGAAATCAAAGACGTCGAGGAAGAAGTCAACCGGGCCATCCTGGACGATTCTCCCGTGATCGCCAAAACCATGTCCCAGGACCAGGCCATCGCCCAAGGCGCCATGGCCCTGTTCGGCGAAAAATACGGAGACACCGTGCGCGTCGTCGAAGTGCCGGGCGTGTCCATGGAACTGTGCGGCGGCACCCACCTGACCGCCACCGGCCAGGCCGGCAGCTTCCTGATCGAAGCCGAAACCGGCGTGGCCGCCGGAGTCCGGCGCATCGAAGCCGCAACCGGCTTCAACGCGATCCGCCGCGCTCAGGAACAACGCGGCGAACTGCGCGAAGCCCAGGACATGCTCAAGGCCGCGCCCGGCGGACTGGCCGAAAAAATCGCCGGACTGCTGACCCAGATCAAGGCCGCGGCCAAAGAACAAGACGCCCTGCGCGCCAAACTGGCCTCCGGCGGCGGCAAAAGCCTGCTCGACAACCTGGCCGACATCGGCGCAACCAAACTGCTCGCCGCCCACATCGACGGCGCCGACGCCAAGGCGCTGCGCGAAGCCGTCGACGACCTGCGCTCGAAAATTCCCTCCGGCGTGATCTGCCTGGCCGCAACCGCCGCAGACGGCAAAGTCTCGCTGATTATCGCCGTGTCCAAAGACCTGCACGCCCGCTTCACCGCCCCGGCGCTGATCAAAGACGTGGCCGCCCGCATCGGCGGCAGCGGCGGCGGCCGGCCCGACCTGGCCCAAGCCGGCGGCGACAACCCGGACGGCGTCGGAGCCGCCTTCGCCCGCCTGCGCGAACTCGTCTCGAAATGAAGTCCAGGGACCAGAGGAGGCTCCGCCTCCTCTGGACTCCTCCGCCGGGGGCGATGATCGCCCCCGGACCCCCGCGTCAGGGGACATGGCCGCGCCCCCTGTCGCGGGGGTCCGGGGGGCATCATGCCCCCCGGCGGGGCCCGGGGCGGAGCCCCGGTTCCTCTTTCCGGCTCCTCTTTCCAGATGACAGGGCAGGGCGAACCGGGTAGGTTAGCCGGCATATGAGCGCGCAATCTACCGGCGGTCCAGAGAATCCCGCCGACAGGTGGTGGCTGGACGTGGCCACGGTGGGTCCGCTCGGCAATTTGCCCAGCGCGCCGGGCACTTGGTGTTCCCTGGCGGCGGCCGTGTCCGCGCCGTTTCTTTTCGAACCGCTCCCGCTCGTCACCCGGCTGATTCTGCTGGCCGTTTTGTTTTTTCTCGGCAGCCGGGCCAGCGGCCGGGCCGAGATCGTTTTGGGTGAAAAGGATCCTGGCCGGGTGGTCGTGGACGAGCTTTTCGGCCAGTGGCTGACCTTTCTTCCCTTCGCCTCGTTGCCGGTTGCCGACCTTTTGGCCGGCTTTATTTTGTTTCGCGTCTTCGACATCTTCAAGCCGCCGCCGGTCCGGGCGTCCGAGAACTGGCTGTCCGGCGGCTACGGGGTCATGATCGACGACGGTTTGGCCGCCGTTTACGCCATGGCCGGTCTATGGCTGTGGCGCATGGTTTCGCCGCTTTCCGGGTGATGCCTCTTTTGCGGGAAGGAATGCTTTCCCGATGCGAAAGAGTGTGTTAGAGGGCAATCAAGGAGCCCATCATGTCCCACGATGACGCCGCCGGTCCCTCGCCCCTTGAACCCCTGGCCGGGGGCGAAACGCCCTGTCCGCCGCCGGATCTGCCCCGTCTGGCCGGTATCCAGCAGCGTCTGCTCAAGAAGCTCGGCGACTATCAAGTCTACAATTTCACCACGGAACAGAGTTACGCCTTAAACATCTTCTTCGACCTGGCCCAGGAATTCACCGACGTCGAGGATTTTTACGCCGTGTGCGTCCTGATCCCCAAGACCCTGTTCGGGCTCGACTGCAATCTCCACGTTTTGCACGGCGCCGAGGGCGAACTGCTTCGCCGCTCGTCTTCCTGCATGCCGACTTCGATCGTCGCCGCCAAGGACGTTTTTTTTCCCCTGGATCCGGTCCACCACGAGGGCCGCTACTTCCTGCCCATCAAGGGAAACAGCGAACTGATTTCGCAGTTGCCTTTTTCTCCTCCGGGCGGCGCCATCGGCATCCTGGAGATCTTCCCGGCCGAGGGGCTCACCGACCACGACAAGCTTTTTTTCTCGCGCTACGCCAACCGCATCGGTTTTCAGCTCCACAACCGCTTCATCGCCCACAAAAACCTGGAGCATATCGCCTTCATCCAGTCTCTTGTCAGCGACATCGGGCACAACGTCATCGTGCCCAACATGTATTTCAAGCTTTTCTACCGCCGTCTCGAAGCCCGGATCAAGCTGCTCGGGGGCGTGCAGACGGAAATCACCGGCCAGATCGAAGCCTCCCGGGGGGTATGCGACGAGGCCATCCCGGCTCTGGAGCGCATACTCAAGGAAACGTCCTACATCTTCAACGCCCTGATGGAGCAGTACAAGGAAATCGAAAACCACTACCTGAACACCTCTTTGTTCCTGGAGACGCTGCTGCGGCGTTCCCATTTCGAGGCCGGAAGGTATGTCCTGGAAAAAAAGCCGTGCAATTTCAAAAGCCAGATCATCGATCCGCAGGTGCAGCGTTTCCGGCCCCGTTTCGAGGAGCGCGGCATTGAAATCGACACCACGCTCGGCGGGGTGCCGGACCGGGAAATCGAGGCCGTGGCCGACATCGGGCTGATCAGCCAGGTTTACGCCAACCTTTTCTCCAACGCCGTGAAATACGCCCAGCAGGCGGTCGACGGCCAGGGCCGGCCGCGCAAGTTTTTGTCCTACGGCTGGGAAGTGCTGCACGAATATTTCGGCCCGGGACGCGACGGCCTGAAGTTCAACGTCTTCAACACCGGCCAGCGGATTCCCCCGGACGAGGCGGCCAAACTCTTTACCGAAGGCTACCGGGGCTCCAACGCCAAGGGCGAATACGGCACCGGCCACGGCCTGTATTTCATCGGTGAAGTGGTCAAGATGCACGGCGGCGTGGCCGGCTACGAACCCACTCCGATCGGCAACAATTTCTACTTCATCCTGCCGCGCGACAACACGCCCGTGGACCTGGCCGAAACGGCCAGGGTCTAGAAACCCGGGCTTTCCCCCGGACCCCCTCGGCAATGACTTGGGCGATACGCCGGCGTATGCCCTCCCGGCCTTGCGCTGCGGCGGCGGGATCGGTATATATCCGCTAGTTGTCTGAAGGAGGCGGCCATGAAAACCAAGCTCGGCGGCGTCAATGCGCTGTATCCCTCGCTGACCGTGATCGTCGGCGCACTGGTGGAGGGCCGGCCCAACTTCATCGCCGTGGCCCATGTGGGCATCATGAACCACGGCTCGCCCCAGTACATCTCCATGGGCCTGGGCAAGTCCCATTATTCCAACCGGGGCATCAAGGAAAACGGCGAGTTCAGCGTCAACCTGCCGCCTGAGTCCCTGGTGGCCGAAACCGATTACGTGGGCATCGTCTCGGGCAAAAACGTGGACAAGTCCACGGTGTTCGAGCTTTTTTACGGCGAACTCCCCGCCGCGCCCATGATCAAGGCCTGCCCGGTGAACATGGAATGCCGCCTGGAGCGCATCGTGGATTTCCCGACCCACGAGGTGTTCGTGGGCGAGATCGTGCAGACCTACGCCGACGAGGAGATGCTTACCGGCGGCAAGGTCGACGTGACCAAGGTCAAGCCGCTGCTTTTCGACATGGCCAGCGTGAAATACTACGCCCTTGGCCCGCCCGTCGCCCAATGCTGGAACATCGGCAAATCCATGAAGAAGAAATAAACGGCGCGAAAGCGATGACCCCAATCCCGTAACAAAGTTTTGAGGAAAGGGGGGTCCGGGGGAAAACCCCTTTTGTTTCTAGGGAGAGCAGAAAATGTCCTCATTTTCGTGCTCTCCCTGACGAACGAGAGAGCACGCAGTGCTCTCGAAGTGCACAAAAGGGGGGTTCCCCCCGGTTCTCTCCCGCTATCCCCCAAAGGAGCCCATCATGAAAAAGTCTCTCGGAACCGCGACGCTTCTCGCGCCCACGCCGGTCTGGCTGGTCGGCGCCTACGACGCCTCCGGCCGGGCCAACGCCGCCGTCATCGCCTGGGGCGGCATCTGTTGCTCCAAGCCGCCCTGCGTGGCCATCTCGCTGCGCGCCGCGACCATGACCCACGGCAACATCATGGCCCGGCGGGCGTTCACGGTGAACATCCCGTCCGAGGAGTTGATCGCGCAAGCGGATTATTTCGGGATCGTCAGCGGCCGCGACGTGGACAAGTTCGCTGCGACCGGGCTGACGGCGGTCAAAAGCGAGCTCGTGGACGCGCCGTACATCGCCGAATTTCCCCTGGTGGTCGAGTGCGTCGTGCTGCAGGTGGTCGAGCTTGGCCTGCACACGCAGTTCGTTGGCGAGATCAAGGACATCAAGGCCGACGAGGCGGTATTGGCCGAGGGCGGCGGGCTGGACGTGGGCAAGCTGCGGCCGGTCGCGTTCGCGCCGTCCGCGCGGACGTACCACGGCTTGACCACGTCCATCGGCCCGGCCTTTTCCGTGGGCCGCTGCTACGCCGCGAAAAAACAGTAGCCCGGAGCGCGCCATGCCGGAAGACAAACCCGCGACGCGCCTGGAGCGCGACAGCCTGGGGGAAGTGGAGGTTCCGGCTGGCCGGTACTACGGGGCGCAGACGGCGCGCGCGCTGACCCTGTTCGCCATCGGCCGCGAGCGCCTGCCCTTGGAATTGATCCATGCCCTGGGGCTGCTCAAGAAAGTCGCGGCCCTGGTCAACCTGGAGCTTGGCGTCCTGGACCGGGACAGGGCCGAGCTGATCGCGCGGGCCGCCGAGGAAGTCGCCTCGGGCGCTCTCGACGCCCATTTTCCGCTCGGCGTCTGGATGGCCGGGGCCGGGACTCCGGCCAACATGAACGTCAACGAGGTCGTCGCCAACCGCGCCATTGAGCTGGCCGGCGGGGTCCTGGGCTCCAAGAGCCCGGTCCACCCCAACGACCACGTCAACCTGTCCCAGTCCACCAACGACCTTTTTCCCACGGCCATGCACCTGGCCGCGGCCGGAGGCGTCACCGGCCGGCTGATCCCGGCGCTCTCCGGTCTGCGGCAGGCGCTTGGCGCCAAGGCCGAAGCCTGGGCCGGGATCGTCAAGACCGGCCGCACCCATCTGATGGACGCCGTGCCGCTCACCCTGGGGCAGGAATTTTCCGGTTACGAGGCCATGCTCGGCGAGGCGATCGTGCGTCTGCAACTGGTTGCGCCCGGGCTTTTCGAGCTGCCCATCGGCGGCACGGCCGTGGGCACCGGCTTAAGCGCACCCACGGGATTCGCCGAGGCGGCGGTGGCGATGATCGCGCGTCTGACCGGTCTGCCTTTCGTCCGCGTTCCCAACCGCTTCGCCGCCCAGGGGGCGCACGACGCCCTGGTGGCGGTCAGCGCCATGCTGAAAACCCTGGCCGTGTCGCTCTACAAAATCGCCAATGACATCCGGCTGCTCGCCTCCGGCCCCCGGTGCGGTTTCGGGGAATTGACCCTGCCGGCCAACGAGCCCGGCTCCTCGATCATGCCCGGCAAAGTCAATCCAACCCAGTGCGAGGCCCTGGCCATGGCCGCAGTCCAGGTCATGGGCCTGGACGCGGCGGTGTCCTTCGCCGGGGCGGGCGGGTATCTGGAACTCAACGTGTACAAGCCGTTGATCGCATACAACGTGCTGACTTCGATTGAACTTCTGGCCGGCGCCTGCGACAGTTTCAGGCGCTATTGCGTCGAAGGCCTGCGGCCCGATCAGGAGCGCATTCGGGACTTGCTCGGGCGCTCGCTTATGCTGGTCACGGCGCTTTCACCCCGGATCGGCTACGATCGCGCCGCCGCGGTGGCCTACAAGGCCGAGCGCGAGAACACGACCCTGAAAGAAGCGGCCTTGGCCCTGGGATACGTGAGCGAGGAAGAGTTTGACCGGCTCGTCGACCCGGCCGGGATGGTTGGTCCGGACGCTTAGCCGGGCGGGCGCGCAAATCGGTGTGAAGGCCGGGAGTCTGGGGGGCGCGCGGGCTGCTTATTCCACGCACAGCCGCGCGAGCATGGCCAGAAGGCCGAGCATGAGCCAGCCGGTCATCGAGCCGCCGGTCGTGTGCAGTATCTTGTTGAGCATGATTCGCCTCCGTATTTTCAAGGCTCATGCCCTGGCGATGTGGCGAATCCGTGTCGCGGCCAAGAATTTTCGGCGGTCCCGGCAATCCGGGCGGGTTCGGCTAAGTCCGCGCTAAGCCGGCCAAGCCGTATCGATCCGGGTCACCCCGGGCGGCCAGGGGCCGGCAGCGCCGTCCGGCCTGCCTTTTCGCCGAAGCGGTAGCCGCACGCGCCGCCGCAGGCGGCCACGTCGTCGATGTCCTTCTGGTCGATGGGGAAGACCCGGCAGGCTTTAGGGCGGAAGCTGCCGTACACGCGGCACAGCTTGTCCTTGGTCAGCATCGGACAGGCGATCGAAAAATTGCAGCAGGTTCCGCATTGGTGGCAGTCGCCCTGGCGCGCGCGCAGTTGCCGGTCCAGGCGGGCCTTGCGGCAATGCACGCTGAAAAACCGCCTGATTTTTCCGAACAGGATGCCGGCGGAGTGTTTTCGTGTAACCATTAAAAGCCCTTGCGATATCGACACGCGAAACAGAGTTTCTTTTGCCCGCCGTCGTGCGGATCGGGCGGCGATCGCCTTCGCGCAGCGGCCGGATCGCGCCAAGACCGTAATTTATGAGCCTGAAATCCCGCCCTGGCAAGGAAATTTTTTTTTACCTCCTCTTTTCGTCGGATTTTCGTTCCGCCCCGAGGTGGCGCAAGAGCGTTGGGAACGGGAGAGACCGGTCAATGCCGCCCCAATCCGGGAATCCGCGGGAAAATGATGTGAAAGCAGAGACGTGCGGCGTCAGTGGGCTCATTCCCCCAGATACGCGGTCACGACCTGGGGGTTTTTCTGAATTTCCGAAGGCGTGCCGGTGGCGATGACCGCGCCGAAATTGAGCACCGCGATCTGGTCGCTTAGGTCCATCACCAGGTCCATGTCGTGCTCGATCAGGGCCACGGTCACGCCGCGTTCGTCCCTGATCCGGCGGATGAGCGCGCCAAGCAGGCGGGTCTCGCGGATGTTCATGCCCGCCGCCGGCTCGTCCAAAAGAAGCAGGTCCGGCTTGAGAGCCAGCGCCCGCGCCAGTTCGAGAAGCCTTTGGCTGCCGTAAGGCAACTGCCCGGCCGGCAGGTCCGCCGCCTCGGCCAGGCCCACGAAGGCGAGATCGCCCAGGGCCATGCTTCTGGCCTGCGCCTCGCCGCGCAAAAAGCGCGGGGTGCGCAGCAGGCTGTCGAGCGCCGAATAGCCGATCAGCCGGTGCGCGCCGGTCAGCACGTTCTCCAGGACGGTCATGTTGCTGCAAATTTCCAGGTTCTGAAACGTCCTGGCCACTCCGGCCCGGGGGCGCTTCCAGGCCGGCAGGCGCGTGATCTCCCGGCCGTTGAGCAGGATTTTCCCCGCGCTGGGCGCGACCATGCCGGTGATGGCGTTGATCAGGGTGGTCTTGCCCGCGCCGTTGGGGCCGATGATGGCCGTGACCGAACCCCGCGCCACGGTCAGGTCCGCCTCGCACAAAGCCAAAACCCCGCCAAAGGCCACGGTCAGCCCGGAGATGGCCAAAAGGGCCTCAGGCGCGTCCGGCATGGCCCGCGATCCGGTTTGACAGGATTTTCGCCAGCTTGGCCGCGCCCCCGGCCAGGCCTCCGGGCAGATAGATCATGCACAAGACGAGCACCAGGCCGTAGACCAGGATGTCGATATTTTCGAGCGCGCGCAAAAATTCCGGCAGCGAGGTCAGAAACGCCGCCCCGGCCACCGCCCCCCAGATGCTGGCCATGCCGCCGAGCACCACCATGGTGATCAGCTGCACGGAAAAATGAAAGCCGAACGAAGCCGGGGCGACGAACCCCAGGTAATGGGCGTAGAGCACCCCGGCCACGGCCGCGTACACCGCCGAGAGGATGAAGACGAAAAGCTTGTAGCGCGAGGTGTGCACGCCCATGGCCGTGGCCGCGCCCTCGCTGGTGTGGATCGCCCGCAGCGCCCGGCCGGTGCGCGAGGCGATCAGGTTGCGCGAGAGCGCCACGGCCAGCGCGAGCGTCCCGGCGCACAAAAAGTAATAGGACCGGTCGGAGGCGAACGTGTAGCCGAAAAGAGTGAGCCTGGGCACGCCGACGAAGCCCGACGGGCCGCCCGTCAGCCAGGTGGTCTCGTTGAGCGCGATCTGCACGATGACCCCGAAGCCGAGCGTGGCCATGGCCAGGTAATGGCCGTGGAGCTTGAGCGCGGGCACGCCGATCAGCCAGGCGACGGCGGCGGCCAGGCACACCCCGGCCAGCATGCCGGCCCAGATGGGCCAGGCGTACGTCGTGGTCAGGATGGCGCTCGCGTACGCCCCGATGCCGAAAAAGGCGGCGTGGCCGAGCGAAATCTGTCCGGCAAAGCCGAGCAGCAGATTCAGGCCGAGCACGATCAAGGCGTTGATCGCGCACAGGGTCATGACGCTTACGTAGTACTGATTGGAGAGCACAAACGGCGCGGCCATGGCCGCGGCGAAAAAAAGGACCGGCGAAAGGGCCCCGGGCAAGGCGCGCCGCATCAGACCCTCTCGGCGCTTTTGCGGCCGAACAGGCCCGACGGTTTGACGAAGAGCAGGACCAGCAGGATGATGAAGGCCAGCGCGTCCTTGTAGGCCGAAGAGACGTAGCCCGCGCCGAGGGATTCGAGCACGCCCAGGATCAGCCCCCCGGCCGCCGCCCCGAAGGGATTGCCCAGGCCGCCCAGAACGGCCGCGGCAAAACCCTTGAGCCCGAGCATGACGCCCACGTCGTAGGAGGTCATGGTCAGGGGCGCGAGAATCGCCCCGCCCACGGCCCCGGTCGCCGCCGACAGGGCGAACGACAGCATGGCCATGCGCTCGACGCTGATGCCGACCAGATAGGCGGCCTTGCGCTGGTAGGCGCAGGCCAGCATGCCCTTGCCGTGGATGGAGCGGCTAAAGAACAGCCTAAGCCCGAGCAGAATCAGAAGCGTGACCCCGAGCACCCACAGGCTCTGGGGCATCAGCGACGCCCCGAACACCGGCAGCGGCGCGGCCCCGGAAAAATTCGGCAGCCGCAGCGTATCCTTGCCCCAGGCCAGCATGGCCAGGCCGCGCAGGCAGATGGACACGCCGATGGTCACGATCACCAGATTGATGGCCGTGGCCCGGCGCACCGGTCGGATGGCCAGGCGCTCGACGGCCGCGCCCACGGCCGTGGCCGCGGCCACGGCCAGGATCACCGCAGCCGGCAGGTTCAGTCCGGCCTGGTGCAGCATCACGCTCATCATGCCGCCGAGCATCACGAACTCGCCTTGGGCGAAGTTGATGACCCCGGTGGTGTTGAATATCATGGTGAAACCGAGCGCGGTCAGCCCATAGGCGCTGCCCACGGTCAGACCGGAAATGACGTATTGCAGCAAGCCGCCGAACATCGTGGAAGTAACGCCCCTGATCAATGCGTTTGGGAGGAGTAAATCCGGGGAGAAGCCCCTTTTGTGAACAAAAGGGGTTTCTCCCCGGACCCCTCTTCCCTAAAAAACTTTATAATTTTAGGAGATGGAGGTTGCTCTCCCGATTCACTCAAAGACAAAAAAAGGGGGGAGCCGCCCCGCCCCTGGGCTTCTAGCCTATTCGGCGACGATTTTCCAATCCCCTTTTTCGATGGCCACCATGACGAAATCCCGCGCGGACAGGCCGTTGTGGTCCGCCGGCGACATGGTGAATACGCCGCCCACGCCCGGATAGGCGGTGATTTTTTCCAGCGCGTCCCGGATGGCCTGAGGCTTGTCCGAGCCGGCGGTTTCGATGGCGCGCGCGATCAAGGACAGGCTGTCGTAGCCGTGGCCGCCGAAAGTCGAGACCTGGCCGCCGAATTTCTCCTGGTATTGCCTGGTGTAATCGAGCAGGAGTTTTTTTTGCGGCTGGCCGTCCGGGAGCTGGCCGGCCACGATGAGCTGTCCGGCCGGGAGCAGCAGGCCCTCGGCGGCCTCTCCGGCCAGTTCGATGAATTTTTTCGAGGCCACCCCGTGGCTCATATACATGGGCGTGGTCAGGCCGATTTGGACGCGGTTGCGGGCGATCACCGCCGGGCCGGGATTGGTGCCCCAGCAGATCACCGCGTCGTGCGGCAGTTCCTTGATCTTGGTCAGCTGGGCGGTCATGTCCGTGTCTTTGGGCCCGTAAACCTCGTCGGCCGCGAGTTCGAACCCGCCCGCCGCGATGAGCTCCTTGAGCGCCTCGCGCCCGGCCTGGCCGAAACCGTCGGACACGGTGACGATGGCCAGCTTCTTGTACCCCTTGGCCCGCGCGTGGTCCAAAATCTTCTGCACGGCGTGGCGGTCCGAGGGCGCGACCTTAAACACGAAGGGGTCGGCCGGACTGGTGATCTTTTCGGCCGAGGCGAGCGACACCAGCGGGATCCCGGCCGCCGCGAACTTGCCCATGATCGCAAGCGTGTTCCCCGAGGTCGTCCCGCCCATGGCGGCTACGACTTCGTCGCGCTTGAGCAGCTTTTCGGCCGCAAGCACGGCCTTGTTCACGTCGGTCTCGTCGTCGTAGAAGACCACTTCGAGCTTCTTGCCCAAAAGACCGCCCCGGGCGTTGATCGCCTCCTGAAGCATCGAGATGGTGTTTTTCTCGGGCTCGCCCAGAAACGAGGCCGGGCCGGTGACCGAGAGCACCGCCCCGATCTTGATCGTGTCTCCGGCCAGGGCGCGGCCGGCCAAAAAAACCAGGACCAAGGGGAGAAACAAGATTGCGCGTCGCATAACCGCTCCTTGCCGGCGCGCCGCCTTCGGCGCGCGACAGCCCGTTTCCGGTGGGCCGCTAAGGTATGATCTTCCAGTCTCCGTCCACGATCTCGACCATGACGAAGGCCGATTCCGATAGCCCGTTGTGATCGCCCGGGCTCATGCTGAAAACGCCGGTGACGCCGCTTACGTCCGTGAGCTTCTCCAGGGCGGCCCGGATGCCGGCCGGCTTGTCCGAACCGGCCGCCTCGATGGCCCGGACGGCCAGCAGCAGGCTGTCGTAGCCGTAACCGCCGAATTGCGAGGGCGCGGCCCCGAATTTTGCCTGGTAATCCTTGGCGTAGCCGGTCAAAAGGACTTTTTGCGGATCATTGTCCGGCAACTGGTCCGCGACGATGAGCTTGCTCGCGGGCAGCAGCAGGCCGTTGGCCGCCGCGCCCGCCAGTTCGATGAATTTCTTCGAGGCCACGCCATGGCTCATGTACAGAGGCGTGGCCATTCCCAGATGAATACGGTTGCCCGCGACCACCGCCGGGCCGGGATTGGTGCCCCAGCAGATGATCGCGTCCGCCCCGGCCGACTTGATCTTGGTCAGCTGGGCGGTCATGTCCGTATCCTTGGGGCCGTAAACCTCGTCGGCCGCGAGGGTGAACCCTTCGGCCGGCAGCATCTCCTTGAGCACCTCGCGGCCTGCCTGGCCGAAACCGTCGGAAACCGTGATCAGGGCGATATTTTTATAGCCCCTGGACTTGGCGTGGGCCAGAATGCGGCCCACGGCCAGGCGGTCGCTTTGCGCGACCTTAAATACCCAGGGGTTGACGGGCCTTACGATCTTTTCGGCCGCCGCCAGGGATACGAGCGGGGTCTCGGCGCTTACGAATTTGCCGGACATGGCCAGGGTGTTGCCGGTGATGCTGCTGCCCAGGGCGACGGCCACGCCGTCTTTTTTCAACAGCTTCTCGGTCGCGAGCACCGCCTTGTTCACGTCCGTTTCGTCGTCGTAGACCACAAGTTCGATCATGCGGCCGAGGACGCCGCCCTTGGCGTTGATCTCGTCTTGCAGCATGAGCATGCTGTTCTTTTCCGGCTCGCCCAAAAACGAAGCCGGGCCGGTCACGGACAACACCGCGCCGATCCTGATGGGTTCGGCGGCCAAGGCGACAGCGCAAAAACCCAGCGCCGCCGCAACGGCCGAAAGAATAAAAAAACGTTTCATGCAAACGCCTCCAGCGCGGGCGGCAGGCGCCCGCCCGCCGCGATCTCTTTTCAGGACGATTACTTGCTGATATGGTCGAGGTCAATGAGTTTGCCCGAAATACCGGGCTCGCCGGGGACCGCCCGGCGCGGAGGAACACGATGCGACGTTTCGCGCCACTTTTGATCGCCCTGGCCCTTTTCGCCGCCGCGGCCCAAGCCGCCGCGCAACAACCGCCCGAATCCAGGGCGGCGGCGGAAAAAACCGGCGACAACAAATCCGCCGGAGGCAAACGCGTCCCCATCGCCGTGGAGCACGCGGGCGACGACCCGGTCGGCTTGAAACTGGCCTACGTCATCAAAGAAATGGTGAATAATTCCAGTCTGTTCGTTCTAACCACCAAGGACGAGAAAAAAATCGTCCTGACCCTGACCACCAAGGAAGAATTCTCCGGCCGGCCAAAAATCGCCTCGGTCTACGGCCTGAGCTGGCTGTATTCGGCCAAGGACGGCTCGCTGCGCTACTACCTGGGCTCGGTTTCGGGCGTGGTGGACGTGACCGGCGTCGAGGACGCCGCCCAGGCGATCCTGTCCAAAACCTCGGCCACGGCCGACGCGTCGGCGTATTTGTTCGAATAGAAGAGAATCAGGGGAGGAACCCTTTGCAGCTGAGGCGCGGACACTAAAAATTTAATTATATTTTCCAGGAGAATGGGCTATGGCTGAACCACAATCTAGCAATGTAATTACTGAAGACCCCAATACCGGCGAACCAAGGTACGCTCTCTCCTTTACAAGATTTGAAGTGCCCCTAATAGAATCAATATTAATATTTGTAAACGAGACATTAAATATCAACCTCGACAAAGCATCAGCAGAATTCAAACATAGAAATAAAGCCATTAAAAAATGGTTAAATATCGAAGGCAATACAATACCAAAAGAAAAAGAACAATATGTATTTAATACTATAAAAACCTTTTTAGCTCATGTCGCTTGCGAAAATACAGTAGACAACAAATTTTTAATTAATTGCAAAACCTTCCTTAAACCATGGAGAGAACTTCACAGCATGAGCGAAGTACCCAAAAACATTAGAATGATGCTTTATGAAATGTGCAAAGAAGCCCAAATTATTAACGAAAGCAAAAAAGTCTCCACGCCATTGCGCCGGAAAACAAAACCAACACAACAAACAATTTTATTTATGGACAGATTAACCAGGCCAATACGCATTTATATTGTCTCCGTATTCCTTTGGTTTTTATATGTCACAATACGAACTGCCAACGACTTTGAATTTCTTGGCATTGACTTCCGCAGATGGGATAGAGGATCATATGAAATGAACATGTTTTTACCACCATGTTTAATACTTGGGTCTTGGCTCATTTATAAATGGATCAAGAAGGGAAACTAATAAATCTCACCGGGGTTAGCCATGCACACAAAGAATCTTTTAATAGTATTGTTCTTATCATTATCGATTTCTGGCTGTGCCCAAAAAAGCGTTTATTATCTCTTCCGAGCATTTCTTTCGTTGTGACTTGACTCCATTTTCCCACGCCTAAACTGCGGACTTCGCACTCCACGCCCCCACCCGCGCGGCAAATGAATTTTGCAAGAGGCTCTTGGTCAAGGATTTTTTTTGATTCTCCGCTTGACAATACACACTTGAATGGAGACCCCTGCGCAATTTCCGAGACCTGTTGTCTTTCCTGTCTCTCACGGGATTTTGCGCCCAACGGAATCCAATTTCGCATGATCCGTTCCAATTTCACCCGTTTGCATCGCTCGCGAACGATTTC